>NZ_JBHXSA010000024.1:0-92151 GCF_042716475.1 Streptomyces sp. NPDC058671
CCCCCCAGCTGCCCGCCGCCCGCCGGGCCACGGCCCCCCCGACCCCCCCCGGGCCGGGCCCCAGGACCCGCCCGCCCCCCCGCCCCCCCCCCACCGCGCCCCGCCCGCGCCCCCCCGCCCCGCCCCCCCCCCACCCCTCTTCCGTGGTGCGGATCCTCCGTGGTGCAGAGGTCTCTCCCGCGGTCTGCGGCGTCCGGGTCCCACCCGGGGTGTGCGGCTCATCGGTCGATCGTCACCGTCGCGTGGATGGTCTTGCCGTCCGGACGGTTGTCCACGGACACCTCGCGGCACAGCCGCAGCACGATCGGCCAGCCGAAGCCCCCGGGACGCAGCTCGTCGCGCGGCTGGTAGAGCGGGGAGACCCCGCTGGCGTCGGCCACGGACACGGTCACGCGGTTCGGCCCCACCTGGATCCCGAAGTCGGTGACCCCGCCGCCGTGGCGGAGCGCGTTCGTGACCAACTCCGAGGTCACGAGGAGCAGATCCTCGACCTGGGCGGGATGCAGAGGGCCGAGGGCCGCGAGTGCGTGGCGGACGAGCAGCCGAGCCTGAGCCGGGGTCCGGACCGGGGACGAGCCGCCGTACCCCGTACCGTACGGGTCCGCTCCGGGCGCCCGGGACAGGGTGTCGCTCCAGGTGTTCATCACGAGGCCCCTTTCTTCCTGGTTCGTCATCAGGTGACAGAATTCGCCTGCCCGTTCCGCCCGTCCTGATGCCTCCGGGCCTCCGGCGAAACTGGGCGAATCGGGCGAGGAGTGGCTGCGGGAAGCGGGGGTACGAGAACCAGGACCGCTGAACCGACCGCCAGCAGGAGGAGGTTGTGCCCGTGCGGACCCAGCCGGCCGAGGCGATGACGACGTACGTGACGAACGGTACGCGCGAGGACCTGCCGGTTCTCGACGCACCGCACCGACTGCCGCCGCGGGACGCGCGGGCCCTGTCGAAGGTGTTCTTCCGCGAACTGGCGGCGCGGGAGGAGGGGACGGAAGGGCATCAGTACGTCCGGAACACGCTGATCGAGATGAACATGTCGCTGGTGCGGTACGCGGCGGGGCGGTTCCGCGCGCGGGGCGACGAGATGGAGGACATCGTCCAGGTCGGCATGGTCGGCCTGATCAAGGCGATCGACCGGTTCGACCTCTCGCGCGAGGTGGAGTTCGCCACCTTCGCCGTGCCGTACATCGTGGGGGAGATCAAGCGGTTCTTCCGCGACACCACCTGGGCGGTGCACGTCCCCCGCCGGCTCCAGGAGGCGCGGGTGGAGCTCGCCAAGGCGACCGACGAGCTGAGTTCGCGGCTCGGCCGGGCCCCCCGCGCGGCGGAGCTCGCGCCGCTCATGAACCTGTCCGAGGAGGAGGTCGTCGAGGCCCAGGTGGCCGCCAACGGCTACAACTCCACCTCTCTGGACGCCACGATCGGCGGACCCGAGAGCGAGGACGACGACGCCGCTCTCGCCGACATCATCGGCCGGGAGGACCCGGCGATCGAGCTGTTCGAGGACTTCCACGCTCTCGCCCCCCTCGTGGGGGCGCTGGAGGAACGCGACCGGGTGCTGCTGCACCTCCGCTTCGTCGACGAGCTGACCCAGACGCAGATCGGGGAGAAGCTCGGCATCTCGCAGATGCACGTCTCGCGACTCCTGGCCCGGAGCCTCGACCGGCTTCGCGAGGGGCTGGCCGTGCCGGGCACCGACGGCTGAGCCGGAGTGCTGTCGCCCGCGACTGCGGGGCACGACCGGGGCCGACGGCCGAGAGGGGTGTACGGCCCGGCTTCCCCGCCGGGCCGTACACCCCTCTCAGTTCTCGGCAGCGGGCGTCCTCACCGGCGGGTGGCGATGAAGGAGGGCCGCCGGACCGGGGCCGCGAAGGGGGCCTCGGGCTGGTTCTCGACGCTGTTGAAGACGAGGAACACATTGCTCCGGGGGTACGGGGTGATGTTGTCACCCGACCCGTGCAGGGCGTTGCAGTCGAACCAGGTGGCGGAGCCCGCGGGACCGGTGAGGTGACGGATGCCGCAGGCCTCGGCGAAGGTGGCCAGCGCCTCGTCGGACGGCGTGCCGGCGTCCTGCATCTGCAGCGACTTCTTGTAGTTGTCCTGAGGTGTGGCACCGGCGCAGCCAAGGAAGGTGCGGTGCGAACCCGGCATGATCATCAGACTGCCGTTGGTCGTGTGGTTCGGAGTCAGCGCGATCGAGACCGAGACCGTCCGCATCCTCGGCAGGCCGTCCTCGGCGTGCCAGGTCTCGAAGTCGGAGTGCCAGTAGAAGCCGCTGGCGCCGAAACCGGGCTTGACGTTGACCCGTGACTGGTGGACGTAGACGTCCGAGCCGAGGATCTGGCGGGCGCGTCCCACGATCCGCGGATCCTCGGCCAGCCGGGCGAAGACCTCGCTGATCCGGTGCACCTCGAAGACGGAACGTATCTCCTGGGAGCTGGGCTCGACGATCGCCCGCTCGTCCGCCCGCGTGGCGGGATCGGTGACGAGCCGGTCCAGCTCCGCACGGAGCTCGTCCACCTCGCGCGGGGCGACGAGTTCGTCCACCGTGACGAACCCGTCGCGGTCGTACTCCTCCAGTTCACGGGCCCAGAACGGCCCCGCCGTACCGGGCTCGGACCACACGACGGGGTCCTTGCGCCCGATCAGCTGCTCCTTGGGGCCGCGGGTGGGGTAGAGGTCGACGGGGCGGGTGGGTGCGGAGGTCATGAGGGAGCGTGCTTCCTTCCTGTACGGGTTCGTTCGGCCGTCCGGTCTCGTGCCGTGGCTCAGCTCTCCTCGCGGACGGACTCGTCCGGCTCGGTGAGCAGGGGGTAGACGCCGTTCTCGTCGTGGTCCTCGCGGCCGGTGACGGGCGGGTTGAAGACGCAGAGGCAGCGGAAGTCCTGCTTGACCTTGAGCGTGTGGCGCTCGTGCCCGTCGAGCAGGTACATCGTGCCGGGCACGATCGTGTACGTACGGCCCGTCTCGTGGTCCGTGAGCTCGGCCTCGCCCGCCGTGCAGACGACGGCCTCGACGTGGTGCGCGTACCACATGGACGTCTCGGTACCGGCGTACAGCACCGTCTCGTGGAGGGAGAAGCCGACCCGCTCGCGGGCCAGGACGATGCGCTTGCTCTCCCAGGTGCCCGAGGCGGCCTTCACATGCCGCTCGGTGTTCTCCAGCTCGTCGAAGGAACGGACGATCATGGGGTGTCGCCTTTCGGTGCGTGCTCGTGCGTGCTCGTGCCGGCCCCGGTGGGGTCAGGCCGTGTGGCGGACGGAGCGGGCCAGGATGCCGAGGCCCTCGTCGAGGTCCTCGTCCGTCGCGGTCAGCGGCGGCAGCAGCTTGACCACCTCGCCGCTCGGACCCGACGTCTCCACGAGCAGTCCGGTCTCGAAGGCGCGCCGGCACACCGCCGCGGCGCGGTCCCCGTCGGCGAACTCCAGCCCCCACACCAGTCCGCGGCCACGGACCGAGACGCCCATGCGCCCGTCGGTGCCGCACAGGTCGAGGAGGGCGCTCTCCATCCGGCCGGCCCGGCTCAGGGTGCGCTCGCGCAGGGCGCCGTCGCGCCAGTGGGCGTCCAGGGCGGCCGTGGCGGTGACGAAGGCGGGGTTGTTGCCGCGGAAGGTCCCGTTGTGCTCGCCGGGCTCCCACACGTCGAGCTCCTGCCGGAACAGGCAGAGGGCCATGGGCAGGCCGTATCCGCTGATCGACTTGGACAGCGTGACGATGTCGGGCGTGATGCCGGCTTCCTCGAAGGAGAAGAAGTCGCCGGTGCGCCCGCAGCCCATCTGGATGTCGTCGACGATGAGGAGCATGTCGTGCCGGCGGCAGAGCTCCGCGAGCCCGCGCAGCCACTCGGCCCGTGCGACGTTGATGCCGCCCTCGCCCTGGACGGTCTCGACGATCACGGCCGCCGGGTGGTCGAGGCCCGAGCCCGCGTCGCCCAGAAGACGCTCGAACCAGAGGAAGTCGGGGACCTGTCCGTCGAGGTAGTCGTCGAAGGGCATCCGGATGGCGTGGTTCAGCGGCACGCCCGCTCCGGCGCGCTTGGCGGCGTTGCCGGTGACGGCCAGCGAGCCGAGCGACATCCCGTGGAAGGCGTTGGTGAAGGAGACGACGGTCTGGCGCCCGGTGACCTTGCGGGCGAGCTTCAGGGCCGCCTCCACGGCGTTGGTGCCGGTGGGGCCGGGGAACATCACCTTGTACGGCAGGGCGCGGGGTTCGAGGACCGTCTCGTGGAAGGTCTCGAGGAAGTCGCGTTTGGCGGTCGTCGACATGTCGAGACCGTGGGTGATGCCGTCGTCGGCGAGGTAGTCGAGGAGGGCCCGCTTGAGGGCCGGGTTGTTGTGACCGTAGTTGAGTGAGCCCGCGCCCGCGAAGAAGTCGAGGTACGGACGCCCGTGCTCGTCGTACAGCCGGCTGCCGCTGGCGCGTTCGAAGACGACGGGCCAGGCGCGGCAGTAGCTGCGGACCTCGGACTCGAGGGCCTCGAAGACGGAGGGGGCGGCGATGTCGATCAGGGTCACGGAGTCTCTTCTCCAGGTGTGGTTCGGGAACGTGGTGCGTGCGGACGACGGCTCGGGACGGAGGACGCGGCGGGGCTCCGGGGCCGGTGCGTTCCATGGGGCGGGCTCAGCGCCCGGGGACCGGTTCAGGACACCGGGGCCGGCTCGGGGTTCCGGGGCCGGCTCAGGACTCCGGGCGGCCGAGGGGGCCGATGCGGTACAGCACCTCGGACTCGTGTCCTGCCGCGGGGAAGGCGGCCGAAGGGAACAGCACCTCCTGCGTCAGGTCCGCGCCGTGCCGACGCGCGTACGACCGGAACAGCCGGTCGGAGGCGAGGTTCCCGGGGGTGACGGTGGCCTCGACTCGGCTGACTCCGTGCTCGGCCGCGACCCGTGCGGTCAGGGCGTCGAGCAGGGTTCCGGCTACCCCGCTTCCGCGGTGCGAACCCTCCACGGCGACCTGCCAGACGAAGAGCGTCTCCGGCGCTTCGGGCCGCAGGTAGCCGGTGACGAAGCCGACCGGGCGCCCGGCGGCGTCACGGGCGACGGCGGTCGTGCCGGCGAAGTCACGGCACCACAGCAGGTAGCTGTAGGGCGAGTTGAGGTCCAGTTCCCCCGAGCCGCGGGCGATCCGCCAGAGCGCGGCGCCGTCGTCGATCGAGGCGGGGCCGATGTCGAGGCCGCCGACCGGGGCTGGGGCTGTCATATGGGCTGTCGTCATGGGCGCCGAAGTTACCTAGTGGATCCCAGAACTTCCTGGCGCCAGGGGCTTGTTCCGGACGGAAGGACGTGATAGGTGCCCTGGTGGTCCGTGTGGTGTGTATGTATCTTTCCTCACACGAAAAGGCCATCAAAACAGGCTAAAGTCACCGTCTATAACGGATGCATAACGTCGCTGAGGTGTGTCCTTCGTCCGGTCGAAGGCCGTGAGAAGATCCGGGATTTGGCGTTTGAGGGCGCCGAGAGCGGTGAGACGTAGGGGCCGACGTGCGCGGAGCCGGTCCGGGGGCGGGACACCCGGACCGGCTCCGTGCCATTCCGACGCGGTTCGGCGTGGTCGGACTACCAGATCGCCTCGACCCACTCCGGGTGGTCGATGAACGGGTTCCGGTTGCCCTGGTAGGTGCCGTGGATGAGGTCGTTGCGACGCTCCTCGAAGGCGCTCGGCGGATCCTGCTCGTTCCACTGCTTCAGGACCGAGAGCCGCCCATGGAAGCGGACGCTGCCGTTGGTGGTCGACTCGTTGGGCTCCAGGTCCACCCAGGCGTCGTCGCCCTCGTAACGGACGGCCATGTAGAGGATCATCCGCGCCACGTCGCCCTTGTCCGCGTCACGCGGCTCGAACGAGTTGCTGTCCGTGTAACTGCCGGGCGCGCCGCTCACCGCGCTGCCGCCGTTGTCGAAGTCCTTGTTGCCGCGGATGCTGTTGACCTGCACGTCCGCGGGGCGCAGATGGTGGAGGTCGGTACCGGGGCCGGCCGAGGTGCCGAAGCTGCCGTGGGACTGTGCCCACACGTGCTCGCGGTTCCAGTCGCCGACGTCGCCTCCGTTGAGGCTCTTGCTGCGCGAGGTGCCGCTGTACAGCAGGATCACGTTGGCGGAGTTGTTCGGATCCTGGTCGGTCACCTTCAGGGCGTTCCAGACCGCGTCGTACGAGATGCGGCTCTGGCTGCTGATGATCGTGTGCAGCGAGGACTTGAGGTTCGTACCGGTCTTGCCGATCGCGTTCTTGTAGTACGTGCTGTCGTACGCGGTGGTCGTGGCGCTCGCCGGAGTCGCGGTGACCGTCGGAAGGGTGAGGGTGACGAGTGCGGCGGCTATGGATGCCGCCCACGCCTTCCAGCGGCCTGTCTGTGCAACGGACATGGGGGGTGCCCTTTCCCGGGGGACGGCACGCGAGGAGACGCCGAGCCCGCTCAACGGCTCCGCGTTCTACGCGTGTTGCGTGTGGTAGCCGGGAGCGTCGCACAGCGGTGCGGATGGCCGTGTATCCAGAAGGAGGCGATTCCATGACGTTCTCGCATACGGCGGGACCTCTGACGCACCCTCAGTTCCGTCCTGCGGGGGAGTGGTGGGCGTCATGCGCCCCGGACGTCCACCGGCATCCCCTTCGGCTCCTTGATGCGCTTCATGATGATCTGCGAGTTGACCTCGGTGACCCCGGCCAGCGTCGTCAGGCGCTCGATCCACAGACGCTCGTACGCCGCGAGGTCGGCCACCGCGATCCGCAGCAGACACCCCGGGCTGCCGAACAGCCGGTACGCCTCGATGACGTCCGGCACGTCCTGCAGGGCGGCCTCGAAGGCCTCCACCGTCTCCCGGTCGCGCCGCACCTCCACCGAGACGAGGACCTCGAACCCGCGGCCCACCGCCTCCGGGTCGATGACCGCCCGGTACCCCCGGATCACCCCGTCCTGCTCCAGTTGGCGCACCCGGCGCAGACAGGGTGACGGGCTGAGCCCGACCCGCTGGGCCAGCTCCTGGTTGCTCAGCCGGCCGTCGTTCTGAAGCTCGCGCAAGATATGGAGATCGATTCGGTCCATGGCGCAATCATCTACCACGATGAAACATTCCGTGGGCCGATTTCGCAATCGTCTTGCGCGCCCTCTGCTCTATCGTTGCGGCGCAGGCGATCCGTTACGGAGTAGGGAATACGGAGTGAGGACGGCAGGCATGAAGCGGACGAACGACGGACGAGCGCGCCGGATCGTCGTCATCAGCACCGGCGGCACGATCGCGAGCCGCTGGCAGGGCACCGGCTACGCCGCCGACGCCTCCGGGAGCGACGTCATGGCCACCGCCCCCCTCCCCGAGGGCGTCACCGTCGAGGTCGTCGACCTGTTCAACGTCAACAGCTCGCGCATGACCGCGGCCCATCAGCTGGCCCTTCTGCGCACCGTCCACGAGACCCTCGCCGACCCCGGCGTCGACGGCATCGTGGTCACCCACGGCACCGACACCCTGGAGGAGACCGCCTTCTTCCTGGACCTCCACCACACCGACGTCCGTCCGGTCGTCCTCACCGGCGCCCAGCGCCCGTTCGGCACCGGCGACGGGGACGGCCCGGGAAACCTGTACGACGCGCTCCAGGTCGCCTCCACCGTCAGCGACCTCGGCGTCATCGTCGTCTTCGACGGCCGCGTCCACGCCGCCCGCGGCACCGTCAAGAGCCAGACCCTCGCGGCCGACGCCTTCTCCGACCCGTCGGCCGACCGCCTCGGCCGCGTCGGGTTCTCCCGCGTCGACATCGAGAGGCAGCCGGAGCGCCCGACGCCGCTGCCGCTTCCCGCCGCCGCGCACACGGCGACCCCCGGCGTCCCCGGCCCCGTCCCGCTGCCCCGGGTCGACATCGTCAGCCACCACTCCGACGGCGACCCGTTCCTGCTGAACGCGGCCGTCGCCGCCGGAGCCCGGGGCATCGTCCTCGAAGCGACCGGCGCGGGCAACGCCACCCCCGAGATCGCCGCCGCCGTGGCCGACGCCGTCGCCCAGGGCGTCCTCGTCGCCGTGACCACCCGGGTCCCCGCGGGACCGCTCGCCGAGATCTACACCGGCGGCGGCGCCGTCGACCTCGTCGCCGCCGGGGCGCTGCTCACCGGCACGCTCCGCGCCGCCCAGGCCCGGATAGCCGTCCTCGCGACGCTCCTCGCCGACGGCGCCGCGGGCGACCCGGCCCGCGGTACCGCCCTTCTGCGCCGCCTCCTCGAAGGCCCGGTCCGCGCGGAACCGGCACTCGCCACCGGCGCCTCACGTTCCGCCTCGGCGGTCGCGGCCCGCGCCTGACGCGCACCCCCAGTACCCCGGCTCGCGGGCGGCGCACCCCCCGCCCGTCCGCGAGCCGGAGCCAGAGTCCTCCCCGTAGGGCGACCATCGTCGGCCACGACCGCCTACGCGGGCGGCTCGCGGGGCCGCTCCGTCCCTGCGGGGCCGTCAGGTCGTACGCACGTCACCCGTCGATTCGTCGTGCGTTCCTCGATCGCCGACCCTGGAACACGTTCCCCTTCCCTCTCGAGTGAAGGACATCGCAGGAGTGAACACCTCCTGTCGGTCCGGGAAGCCGAGGGCGTGAGCGCCGCCGTTCACCCGCTGGAACAGGTTCCGTTCTCGGGGCCCGCAGCCCTCGCCGGACACGCCGCCCCCGCCCCGCACGGCCGATCGCCGCCGGACGCGCCGTCCCCGCCCAACCGCTGCCGGACGCGCGACCGCACCCCGGGGAGACGCGGCCGTACGGGTGAGGGCACCGGCGTCACCGCAGCGCCGCCCGCCGAGCGGGTACGGATCGCAGCACTGCCCCCGGCCAGGAGGATCCGTCCATGTCCGTCCGCAAGGGCGCCCCCGCCCTGCTGATCGCCGGCGCACTGTGCGCGTCCCTGTTGCTCACCGGCTGCGCCGACACCGCGCCATCCGCCCCCGCGCCCCCCGGGCCCTCCACCGGCGCCCCGCCCGCCGCCGGTGACTCCCGCCCCGAGGGCGCGCCACCCCGCCCGGCCGGCGGTCCGGGCGGGGCGGCGAACAGCCGCTCCTCCGCCCCGGTCCCCGAACCCCGGATTCCCGGCATCGGGCCCGCCACCGACGCCCTGGTCCCCGACGGCACCACCCAGGCCCTCGTCGTCACCGGCGCCACCGCCGACGCCAACACCTCCACCGCGACGCTCTACGAACGGGACCCCGGCGGACGCTGGACCCCGGTCGCCGGACCGTGGGCCGCGCACAACGCGCTCCGGGGCTGGACCGACGACCACGTCGCCGGTGACCTGCGCACCCCGATCGGGGTGTTCCGGCTCGGCGACGCGGGCGGCCGGCTGCCCGACCCCGGCGCCCGTCTCCCGTACGACCAGGACGACGAGTTCGCCATCAGCGGCACCGGCTTCTCCGGCGAACCGCTGGAAGGCTCCTTCGACCATGTGATCGCCATCGACTACAACCGGGTACCCGGCCGGACCCCGCTCGACAAGGAACGCCCCCTCGGCGCGGGGAAGGGCGGCGGAGTCTGGATCCACGTCGACCACGGCGGGCCCACCCAGGCCTGCGTCGCCCTGGCGCGCGAGGACCTGCGCGAACTGCTGCGGGCCCTCGACCCGGCCAGGGACCCCGTGGTCGTCATGGGCCCGGCACCCGTGCTCGGGCGCTGAGCGCCCGAGCCGGGGACGGTCCTCAGTTGCCGCCGGTTCCGACGGCCCCACGGAACGACGCCGTGTGGCCGCGGACCTGCTCCTGCGTCAGATACGCGTCGGTGTACTCGAAGTCCCGCAGGGTGCCGGACTTCGACGCCAGGAACCCCGTCCGCACGAAGTCGTCCCCGGCCACCGCGTTCAGCAGCCAGTTCGTCATCACCCGGGTCTTGGCCACATTGGTCCGCAGCGCGCCCCAGTGATAGGCCCGGGCCACGGCCTGGGCCGGCATCCCGTGGAGCTCCACACCCAGCGGCTTGGACACGCCGTCCATGCCTCCCAGGTCCACCACGAGCCCCAGATCCTTGTGCGCGTACGGGTGGGTCCGCTCCCCGCGCAGTGTCGAGACGATGTTGTCCGCGAGGGCCTTCCCCTGCCGCATCGCGTGCTGCGCGGTCGGCGGACAGATCGCGCCCTCCTCGCCCTTGGCGAGATCCGGCACCGCCGCCGCGTCACCGAGCGCCCACACGCCGTCGAGCCCCGGTACGGCCATCTCGGCCGACACGACGGCCCGGCCCCGCAGGGTCTCCACGCCGAGCGTGCCGATCAGCGGGCTCGCCGCCACCCCGGCCGTCCAGATCAGCGTCCGGCTCGGCAGCACCCGCCCGTCCGTGAGCGTGACCGTCTTCTCGTCCACGGAGGCGACCGACACCCCGAGCGAGACCTCGATGCCGCGCCTGGTCAGGATGTCCATCGCGGCGGCGCCCAGCTTGTCGCCCAGCTCCGGCATCAGCTTCGGCGCGATGTCCACCAGATGCCACTTGATCAGCTTCGGATCGATCCGCGGATACCGCTTGACCGCGTTGCAGGTGAGCTGCTGGAGACAGGCCGCCGTCTCCGTGCCCGCGTAGCCTCCGCCGACGACCACGAACCGCAGCCGCGCGGCTCGTTCCTCCTCGTCGTTGCTCGCGTCCGCCAGGTCCAGCTGGGCGATGACGTGGTCGCGGATGTACACGGCCTCCGCGAGCGTCTTCATCCCGCGCGCGTGCTCGGCGAGTCCCGGGATGTCGAAGCTGCGGGTCACGCTGCCGGGCGCGAGCACGAGATGGTCGTACGGCTCGGTCACGTACTCGCCGGAGATCGTCCGCACCACACAGACCTTCGCGGCCGTGTCGACGCCGACGACGCCACCCGGCACGATCCGGGTGCGGTGACGTTCGCTGCGGCGCAAGGACAGCGCGACCGACTGCGGGGTCAGCACCCCCGCCGCCACCTGGGGGAGCAGGGGCAGGTACAGCTGGTACGAGAACGGCGAAAGGAGCGCGAGCTGCGCCTCCCGCTCCGCGAGCCGCCGTTCGAGCCGCCGTACGCAGGCCACCCCGGCGAATCCGGCGCCCACCACGAGAATCCTCGGTCGCGTCACGCTGTCCGCCCTTCCGTTGGAGCGTGCAAACCCGTATATCGATCTGTCGTCGGCCGGCCGACCGGCCGACTTCCTTCGGTTCACCCTTTTTATCGTTGTTGCGGGCTTGTCGCCCTTCGGCGCGGTTGCCCGTACCGGCGACGGCCCTGTGCCATCGGCTACCCCCTCGCGGCGATCTCACCGCCCTCCGCGGCGGCGGGCGGGTCAGAGGACCACGATCCCCAGCGGCCGGGAGCCGGCGGTCAGCCGGCGGGTCTCGCCCGATGCGAGGTCGACGACGCTCAGGCCGTCCCAGTACCCGTCCCGGGTGAACCCACCGGTCACATACGCGGTCCGCCCGTCCTCCGACACCGCCACGCCCTCGTGCGGCCCCTCCAGGGGGTGGACCCGCTCGGTCCCGTCGGGCGAACGGACCGTCAGGGAGGGCCCGCGGTCCACGTCCGGATCGATCGGCCCCGTACCCACCGTCAGGAGCGTCCCGTCGGCGGTCACCGTGGCGCCGTGCTGATGGGTGTTCGCGGTCATCGGCTCGATCGTCGTCCGCCCCGTCCGGGGGTCGACGACCGCGAGCCGCTCGCCCTCGAAGGGCAGGAGCAGCTTGCCGTCCGAGGGCCGCACGGCCGTGTAGTGGGGCTTGAGCCAGGAACCCAGCCCGCCCTCCGTGCCGTACGGGGCGACCTGCACCCGGCGTGGCTCGAGCGTGCCCGCGGAGACGACCGTGACGTCGAAGGAGTCGTGGTTCGTCGCGTACACCTCGGCGCCGTCCCGCGACACGTCCACGTCGAAGGGACGCCGCCCCACCGGCACGGTGTCCGTGACCCGAAGCGTCGCCGTGTCGATCACCTCCAGGGCGCCGTTCCCGCCGGGCACGTTCACCCCCACGTACACCCGTCGTCCGTCCGGCGCGAGCGCGATGCCCATGCCGCCGCCCCGGTACTCGCCCGTCGTCACGGGCCCGGTGTCCGTCCCGTACGGAACGAGCGCCAGCCGCCGGCGGGTCGCCGTGTCGACCACGGCCACGCCCTCGGCGGTCGCCACCCAGGCCCGTCCGTCCGCACCGAGAGCCAGACCGTACGGCGCGGTGCCGACCTTCACGGAGCCCGTGGCACCTCGCTCGGGATCGACGAAGGTGACGGTGTCGGAGCCGAAGTCGCCGACGAGAAGCGTGCCCGGAGCGGCCCTGCCGGTCGGGGCGGGCGCCACGCTGACGGAGGAACCGGCCGAGGGGGACACCCCGGCAGGTGGCGTCGTCCCCGACGCCGCCCCTCCGGGGCCCCGCGCGCACCCGGCGAGCACGGCGACGGCCATCACGGCGGGCACGAGCACCCGGCCGCTACGGGACGCGCGGCGGAACTTCGTCATCACGGACTCCTCGGTACGGCGAACACGGGCGGCGCCGTCGGGGGACGGCCCCGCACCCCGCTCCGATCCTCCGCCCACGCCCGGGCCCGCACGGTCCGACGGCCGGCTCCCCCTCCCCGGCGGATCGGACGACACCGGAGTCGGCCGAACGGTCGACCCCAGTGTCGTCCGTCGGCGTCAGAAGCTCAGCGCCCCGCGCCGTCCAGGAAGCACAGCACCCGCTCGACGCACAGCGCGGCCGCCTCCGGCACATGGGACGGCGCGCCGCGCTCCACGAACAGATGCGCGCTCCCCGGGTACAGGAACAGCCTCCGGTCCGCCGCGTCCGTCACCAGCGCACGGGCCGCCGACAGATCACCCTCGTCGACGAAGAACGGATCGGCGTCCATCCCGTGGACCTGCACGGGCACACCCTCCGGCCAGGGCCCGCCGAACTCCGTCGGCGGCACGCACGCGCTGATCAGCACGGCGCCGAGCGCCCCCGCCCGCGTCTGCGCCAGCTTCTGCGCGGGCAGCACGCCGAGCGACAACCCGACGAGGACGATCCCCTCCGGCAGCCCCTCGGCGGCCCGCTCGCCCCGCGCCACGAGCGTGTCGAACCCGGTCTCCTGGGCGTACCCCGCGCCCGCCTCCAGGTCGGCGAACGTGCGCCCCTCGTACAGGTCGGGCACGTGCACCGTGTGCCCCGCCCGCCGCAGCTCGTCGGCGAACGCGCCGACGCCCTCCGTCAGTCCCCGCGCGTGATGGAACAGCAGAACCTCGGCCATGTCGTCATCCCCTCATCACCGTCCGCGGCCCGCCCCATCACGGCACGGGCCGTCCGGGACACAGCATGGCCGACGGCACTGACAACGCCCCGAAAGGGGGCGGGGGGGGGAGGGGCGACGCGGCAGCCCCGACGCGAAGGCCGGACAGCGCCTAGCGCAGCGGTCGGTGCGGCAGGACGGCGCCCGCCTGGCCCACGACGCCCATCGGACCGCTGACCCCCATCTGCCCGCCGACGCCCATCTGTCCGCCGGCGCCCATCGGACCGCCGGCACCGGGGTGCTGGCCGGGGCCCTGCGGTCCGGCTACACCCTGCGGCGGCACCTGGATGACCCGGCTCAGGTCCCGCAGAACCTCTTCGGCGACCTGGCGGACGTCACCCGGAACATCCCCCCGCTCCCGTATGAGCTCGGCGTAGATCGGTGCCGTGCCGTCCGCGTGGTTCATGGGGCTCGCTTCCTTCGTCTGCGCCGGTCACTTCACCGACGGGGAGACGGCGAGTCTACGGGGCACCGCCGACACGCCCCGGATCGGGAGCCCGCGCACCGCCCCTCCCCGCGCCCCCGGGCCGGATAATCACTGTCCTCCCGGGTCCCGACGGCCGAGAATGGATCATCGAACACCCGGGAGGGACCCCATGAGCCAGGCGACCCTGACTCTGCACGACCTGATGCCGTCCGACGAACTCGCCACCGCGCTCGCGGACGGGCACGTCACGCGCAAGCGGCATCCCGAGCTGCCGCTGTCGATCTACACGTACACGCGCGCGTGCCAGTACGCTCAGCACTGGAACCGGGCGACCACACGCTGCCGCGGACTCGTCGCCGACGACGCCACCGGGCGGATCGTCGCGCTCCCCCTCCCCAAGTTCTTCAACGTCTCCGAACACGCCACCGGGCGCCCCTACGCGCCGCCGCTGCCCGACGAGCCCTTCGAGGTGTACGACAAGGTCGACGGCAGCCTCGCCGTGGTCTTCCACTACGACGACCGCTGGCACGTCGCCTCCAAGGGCTCCTTCACCAGCGCCCAGGCGACCTGGGCGCGACGCCGTCTCGACGCCGCCGACACCACGGGCCTGACACCGGGCGTCACGTACCTCGCCGAGATCCTCTACCCGGGCAACCGCATCGTCGTGAACTACGGAGAGCGCCGGGACCTCGTCCTGCTCGCCGCGTTCGGCCGCGACGGCACTGAGATACCGCTCGCCGAGGCCGCCGCCGGGTGGGACCCGGTCGGATCGGTCGTCCGCACCTGGCCCGCCATGAGCGTCGACGAACTCGTCGCCCTCACCGAGTCCAACACCCTCCCGACCGGCCGGCGGGCCACCGGAACCGACGCCGAGGGCTTCGTCCTGCGCTTCGCGTCCGGCCTGCGCGCCAAGGCCAAGCTCACCGAGTACGTACGCCTCCACAAGGTGCTCACCGGTGTCACCGAGCGTGACATCTGGCGCGGCCACGGCATCCAGCGGTTCGCCTCCCTGCCGGCAGCCGAGCTGGCCAAGGGCCTCGGCTGCGCCGTCACCGAGGTCGAGGCCTCCGGCGGCAAGCCGCTGGACGCCCTTCTGGAGCAGGTGCCGGACGAGTTCGACGCCTGGGTGCGCCAAGTGATCACCCGCCTCGAAGAGGCCGCCGCCGAGCGCGAGCGGGCCGTCGACGAGGCCTACGCCCGGCTTGCCCACCTCGCCGCCGACCGGGGCGCCTTCGCCCGTGCCACCGCGGGCGTGGCCGACCGGGGCCTGCGCGCCGCCCTGTTCCTCCGCCTCGACGGCCGCCCCACCGACCTCCTCGTGTGGCGCCAGCTGCGCCCCGAGGCCACCGACCCCTTCGCCACCGACCAGGAGAACTGACCGTGCCTGTCGTTCACGTCATGACCGGCCTCCCGGCCTCCGGGAAGACGACGGCCGCCCGCGCCCTCCAGGCCGCCGCTGAAGGACGCGTACGCCGCGTCAACCTCGACGACCTCCGCGCCATGCTCGACCTCCCCGCGGCGGACCGAGGGCGCTCCCGCGCGCACGAGCTGACCGTCCTCGGCATCCAGGACGCGGCCGTCCGCGCGGCCGTCGACGACGGCTTCGACGTCGTCGTCGACAACACCCACCTGACCCCGCACATCCCGAAGCGCCTGAAGGCCGCCGTCGCGGGCCTTGCCACCTTCGCCGTCCACGACTTCACCTCCGTGCCCGTCGACGAGTGCGTCCGCCGCGACGCGGCCCGCGAGCGGCCCGTCGGCGAGGAGATCATCCGCGTCCTCGCCGACAAGCACGCCAAGGCCACCCGGGGAGGCTGGCGGCTCACCGAGGACTGGCTCAACGACCAGGCGCCCGTCGAGCCCTACGTCGCCGACCCGAGCCTCCCCACCGCCGTCATGTGCGACATCGACGGCACCCTCGCCCTGCGCGTCGACCGCGGCCCGTACGACTTCACGCGCTGCGACCGCGACCTGCTCAACGTCTCGGTAAGGGACGCCCTGCGCGCCTTCCGGCACAGCGAGCGCGACCGGATCGTCCTCCTTTCCGGCCGCAGCGAGGACCACCGCGCCCTCACGGAGCACTGGCTCGCCCACCACGAGGTGCCCTACGACGAGCTGTGGATGCGTGCCTCCGGCGACGGCCGCGGCGACGATCTGGTGAAGGCGGAGCTCTTCGACGCCCACGTACGCCACCGCTACGCCGTGCGCGTCTCGCTCGACGACCGCGACCGCGTCGTCGCCCTCTGGCGCCGCATGGGCCTGCCCACCTGGCAGGTCAACTACGGCGCCTTCTGATCGGGGGCTTCTGACCGGCGTCTGCGGGCGGGGTCCTTCTGACCGGCCGTGGGGGGTGGGCCCACCCACTCCCGCGGCCGTGTCAGGATCGTGGGATGGTGGAAAAGATCATCGCGGCGTGCGACGGCGCGTCGAAGGGAAACCCCGGGCCCGCGGCCTGGGCATGGGTCATCGGCCGGGCCGACGGAGCGATCGACCGCTGGGAGGCGGGCCCGCTCGGCCGGGCGACCAACAACGTGGCCGAACTCACGGCCCTGGAACGGCTGCTCGAAGCGCTCGACCCCGCCGTACCTGCCGAGGTCCGCATGGACTCCCAGTACGCCATGAAGGCGGTCACGACCTGGCTCCCGGGCTGGCGCCGCAAGGGCTGGAAGACCTCCTCCGGCAGCCCCGTCGCCAACAAGGACCTGGTCGTCCGGATCGACGCGCTCCTCACCGGCCGGGACGTCGACTTCGTCTACGTGCCCGCCCACCAGGTCGACGGCGACCCCCTCAACGACGCCGCCGACCGCGCGGCCAGCCACACCGCCCGGAGCCAGGAACCCACGGGCTCCGCCACCGGCGCCCCGCTGCCCCCGCCGGAAGCCCCGACACGCGCCTCCGCGCCCCGCGCGCGCTCCTCAGCGCCGTCCGGTTCCGCGGCGGGCTCCTCCGCCGCTTCCGCCGGTGGCTCGTCCGCGCGTCGGACACGCCCGTCCGGCGGCACGCTCAAGGCGAGGTTCGCCGGGCGCTGCCGCTGCGGCAAGGCCTACGACAAGGGCGAGACCATCGCCAAGAATCCCGACGGCTGGGGCCATCCCGCCTGCGTCTGACCCCCGTGCCGTCCGACTGGCGGGCGGCACCGTCCGTTGCGTGAGACCGGTCGACCCGGGTGCGCGTGAGGCTTCACCCGCGCGTGTATCCGGGTTCGCCGGGGGTTCTGTTCTCCGAGCGCCTGTGGCTGCATACTGTCCTCCTCGCACCGGTGACGAACCGTTTTACCTGCTCATTTGTCGCTTCACGACGCGATCGGCACCCGGCGAGAACCTCCCTCCTGCTGCCGCCGCGGTCACCCCTCGGCGGAAGCTCTCCCTGCCCGTGAAAGACCCGAGGACCCGTGCCAGTACCTGTTCTCCTGACCGGGCGCTCCGTGCGCCTGGAGCCGCTGGCGATGCGGCACGCCGAAGCCCTCGCGCGGGCCGGCGGGGCGGACCGATCGGCCTACGCCTTCACCCCCGTACCCGACGGCCTCGAATCGGCCCTCGACTACATCGCCCGCGCCCTGACGGATCAGGCGGTGGGACGTTCCCTGCCCTTCGCCCTGATCAGTACCGCCGACGAGCGAGTCGTCGGCTCGACCCGGTTCCTCGAACTCGACTACTGGCGGGGGCCGCTGATCTGGCCGCCCGCCCCCGGCACGCCCCACGGCGATCCGCTGACCTCCGTGCCGGACGCCGCCGAGATCGGCAACACCTGGATCGCCCGCGACGCCCGGGGCACGGGCATCAACACCGAGGCCAAGTACCTCATGCTCCGGCACGCCTTCGAAACCTGGGGCGTCCGCCGCGTCACGATGCGCGCCGACGCCCGCAACACCCGCTCCAGAATCGCGATCGAACGCCTCGGAGCCAGCTGCGAAGGCGTCCGCCGCGCCCACTCCCGCGGCCTCGACGGAGCCGTCCGCGACACGGCGTTCTACTCGATCCTCGACGAGGAATGGCCCACCGTCCGCGACATCGTCCAACTCCGTATGTCGAGCCCCCGCCAGATGCGCGTCCCGCAGGACCTGCTCCCGGCCTGAACCCCGGCCACCACCGCTCCTGCGGGTGCTCACGCCCCCGCCGGAGCGGTGGTTCCCTCCCGCTCCGCACCCCCGCGCACCCGGCCGGTACGGTGATCGCGACACCGAGCCGCGCCACCCGAAGGGACCGAGTGATCGTGCCGACCGGAACCGCCGACGTACTCCTGCGGACGGAGGGCCGGGCCGGATTCATCACCCTGAACCGCCCTCGCGCCATCAACGCGCTCACCCACGCCATGGTCCTAGCCGTCGACGCCGCCCTGACCGAGTGGGAGCACGACCCGGCCGTCGCCACCGTCGTCATCGAAGGCGCGGGCGAGCGCGGCCTCTGCGCCGGCGGGGACATCCGCGCCATCCACGACGACGCGCGCGCCGACGGCTCCGCGTCCCAGGCCTTCTGGCGCGACGAGTACCGGCTCAACGCCAGGATCGCCCGCTACCCGAAGCCGTACGTCGCCCTCATGGACGGCATCGTCATGGGCGGCGGCGTCGGCGTCTCCGCGCACGGTTCCGTCCGCGTCGTCACCGAACGCTCCCGGGTCGCCATGCCCGAGACCGGCATTGGCTTCGTCCCCGACGTCGGCGGCACCCACCTCCTCGGCCGCGCACCGGGTGAGCTCGGCACCCACCTCGCCCTCACCGGCGGCCACGTCGGCGCCGCCGACGCGATCCTCACCGGCCTCGCCGACCACTTCGTCCCCTCCGCCGAACTGCCCGCCCTGGCCCGCGACCTGACCCTGCTGCCCGCCGCGGAGGCCGTCGTCCGCCACACCGCCGCGGCCCCGGCCGGCGTCCTCGCCGAGCAGCGGCCGTGGATCGACGCCTGCTACCCGGCCGAGACCGTCGAGAGCGTCGTCGAGCGCCTCTTCGACACCGGTGTGCCCGCGGCCAAGGACGCCGCCACCACCCTCCTCGCGAAGTCACCGACCGCGCTCAAGGCGACCCTGGCCACCCTCCGCCGCTCCCGCGCACTCGCCACCCTCGAAGAGGCCCTGGACCTGGAGTACCGGGTGTCCTGCGCCGCTCTCACCACCCCCGATCTCGTCGAGGGCATCCGGGCCCAGGTCGTGGACAAGGACCGCACCCCCCGCTGGGTCCCGCCGACGCTCCCCGAGGTCACGGACGAGGCCGTCTCCCGCTACTTCGTCGTACCGCCCGGTGGCGACCTCGGTCTCGCCGCCGCCCTGCGGGCCTCCGCGGACCGGTGAGCCGGGGACGGCGCGCCATGAGTCGCCGGGCCGCTACCGCACGGCCCGGGAGCCCAGCCGGACCGTGACCGTCCCGGGCCGCTGGTGCTCCGGGAGTGCGTGCTCAGATCGGTGCCGTGGCCGGAGGCGCCGCGGCCGCCGCGGGGGAGTTCCGCCGTCTGGACGAGACGGCAGTTGATCCAGGTCTCGCCCGCGTCCAGGCCCGCGACCAGCTCGGGGTGCGAGGCCCGTCACCTGTGCGCCGCGGGTTCGCCGAGCGCCCCGGCCGCCGCCCGCCACGCCTCCGTGACGGCCCGGTGGGCCAGCGCCGTCGCCGCGCCCACGTCGGCGGGCAACCGCAGGGGCGTACCGATGTGGACGTGCAGGCCCGGTCTGCGGACAGGGGCCGTGAGCACCCCCGCGATCTGCTTCACGCGGCCGCCGGAGGTGATCCGGCGCGCCCCGGCCTGGCCGATGGGCACGACCGGCGCGCCGGTGGCCGCGGCCAGCCGGGCGAGCCCGGTGCGGAAGGCCTCCGGCGGGTTCTCTCCGGCGTCCGGACGCGAGGGGATGCGGCCCTCCGCGTACAGCATGACGTGCCGCCCCGAGGCGAGCGCGACCGCGGCGCCGTCGAGGGCGGTGGCGGCGCGCACCGAGTTGCGGTGGACGGGCACATAGCCCTCGCGGGTCAGGGCCCGGCCGAGCAGGGGGATCCGCCACAGCCCGGAGGTGGCGAGCAGGACGGGCTCGACGGCCAGCCGCCTGCGGAGCGCGGCGAGGACGAGCGCCGGGTCGGCCGTCGAGGTGTGGTTCACGACCAGGATGCTGCCGGGTTCGATCCGGGCCTCCGGATCGGTGGTCACGGTCAACCGGCCGAAGAACGGCACGACATGGGCGGCGAGACGGCTGAGCACGGGCGGGCCCCCTGGGTCCGAGGACGAAGCGCTGACCCCCTCATCGTGCGGTCCGCGCCCGCGCTCCACATGAGCACGCGTACTCAGCCGCCGTACCCGGGTCCGGACCCGTCCGCCCGGTCGCCGTCCCCGTCCCCGTCAGGACCCCGGGAGTTCGGCCTCGATCAGGTCGGCGGCCCGGCCCGTTCCGCCCTCGCGGGCCATCGCCTCCTGGATCTCCCGTGCGCGGCGCGCCACCTCGGGGTCGTCGAGCAGGGCCAGCATGTCCTTCCGCAGTCGCTCGGGGGTGACCTCCTCCATCGGCAGGTGCCGTGCCACGCCCAGGGACTGGAGCATGTCGGCGTTCCCGAACTGGTCGGTGGCCTGCGGGACGGCCACCATGGGGGTGGCGGTGGCCAGGCCCTCCTGACTGCCGCCTGCGCCCGCGTGGGTCACGAACGCGTCGGCCTGGCGCAGGATCGCCAACTGGGGTACCCAGGAGTGCACTTCGACGTTCGGCGGCAGGGTACCGAGTTCGGACGGGTCGACGAACCTGCCGATCTGCAGGACGACGTGCCAGCCGGGGAGCCCGGCGAACGCCTCGACGCAGTCCCGGTAGAAGCCGGGCTGCTTGGTGAAGGAGGAGCCGAGCGAGACCAGGACGACCTTCTCCGCGTCCGCCGGCCGCCGCCACCCGCCCTGGGCGGCGCGCTCGCCCTGGCAGGCGCCGACGAAGGTGTAGACGGACTCGTCGACGCGCTCGGCGTGCGGCTGGAGCGCCTTCGGGATGAGCACGAGCGCACGGCGCGGACGGGCGACGAACCTCTCGGGGTCGGTGTCGAGCCCGTGCTCCGCGAGCCAGGCCGCGAACCGCGCGTAGTACGCCTTGCCGCGCGGGGAGGCCTTGAGGTCGGCGGTCATCGGCTCGGCGACCTCCTCCTCGTACCCCTCCCAGGGCACGAGGTTGGGCCACAGGGAGACGGCGGGGACGCCCCAGGTGTGGGCGAGGACGGGTGCCGGATAGGCGGTGATGTCGTGGAGCACGAGGTCCGGCCGGTCCCCGTCGAAGGCTTCGGCGAGCTGCGGAAGGACCTGCACCGCGTCCCTCAGGAAGGGTTCCAGGTGGTCGATCAGTTCCGTCCCCCAGGCGTCGGGGTCGTCGTCCGTCGGAAGGGTCGAGGTGTACACGACGGGAGTGGCCCCGGTCTCCGCGACCTTGTCGGCGAAGGACGCGGGGACGGCGTAGCTGACCCGATGGCCCCGGGCGACGAGCTCCCGGACGACTTCGAGGCTGGGGTTCACATGCCCGTGGGCGGCGATGGAGAACATGGCGATGTGTGCGGGGGACGCGGTGGTGGTCATGACACTCACCTTAGGCGAGACGATACGTATCGTCTATCGGATTCCCTGGAGTTCCGAGCCCCGGGTCCGGCTATCGATGGCGGACGTGCCCGTCGAGTTCACGCGCGGTTCCTCCATTCATGAACTGTGCATGCCAAAATGGCGCCCCGCACCACGCCACCCGACCCAGGGGAGACAGTGAAGACACAGGCGTACGCCGCCAGGGGCGCCCTCGCCCTCGCCGGCGCTCTCACGTTGATCATCGCCCTGCCCGGCAGCGCCCTCGCCGCTCCGCCCCCGGCGCTGCCCGCCAACGCCGACGGACTGGAGCAGACGTTCCAGCCCGCCTACGACTACGACACCGACGGCTGCTACCCCACCCCCGCGATCGGGCCCGACGGCACCGTCAACGGCGGCCTCAACCCGTCCGGCGCGGTCAACGGCCAGTGCCGGGACTCCTGGGACCTCACCCAGACCAACGGATACGCCCGCGCGAAGTGCAACAACGGCTGGTGCGCCGTCATCTACGGCCTGTACTTCGAGAAGGACCAGGCCGTGGCCGGCAGCGGCCTCGGGGGACACCGCCACGACTGGGAGCACGTCGTCGTGTGGGTGCAGAACAACCAGGCGCAGTACGTCTCCACGTCCGCCCACGGCGCCTTCGACATCCACAGCCGCGACCGGATCCGCTGGGACGGCACCCACCCCAAGATCGTCTACCACAAGGACGGCATCGGGACGCACTGCTTCCGCCCCGCCAACACCAATGACGAACCGCCCGAGAACCACCAGCACACCTGGCAGTTCCCGAGCCTGGTCGGCTGGAACGGCTATCCGGCAGGCCTGCGCGACAAGCTCAGCGCGGCCGACTTCGGCAGTGCCGTCTTCGGTCTGAAGGACGGCAACCTCGCCTCCCACCTGGCCAAGGCCAAGCCGTCCGGCATCGCCTTCGACCCGTACGCCTGACAAGTCGAGGACGACGGCAACCTTTTCGCCCGCTGCGGCGACTACCGTCCGCCCGCCCCTTTCCGGGGCGGGTACCCCCACGGACGGAAGGACCCACGACATGACGGAGACCCGAAGCAGGGCGCGACACCGCAGGCGCGGAAAGGCGCTGGTCATCGGTGTGCCGACGGCGCTCGCCGCGGCAGGAGTCCTGGCGTACGGCACGGCCTTCGGCATGTTCGGCACGGACGCCCGGCCCGAGGCGGGAGCGGCGGACGCCCCCGCGTGGGCGCGCGCCGTCGCCGACGGCTTCGCCTCGGTCGACGCGCTCGGCCAGAAGGGCACGTACGGCGGGCGCGACGGCAGGACGGTCACCGTCCGCAGCCTCGCCGACCTGGAGAAGTACGCGACCGCACCGGAGCCGTACGTCATCGTCGTGGCCGGGACGATCACCGTGAACCCCACGGGCAAGGAGATCAAGGTCGCCTCCGACAAGACGATCATCGGCTCGGGCACCTCGGGTCACATCGTCGGAGGCGGCTTCTTCCTCGGCCAGGGCGTCCACAACGTGATCATCCGGAACCTGACGATCCGGGACGCGTACCAGGGCGTCTGGAACGACAAGGAACACGACTTCGACGCCGTCCAGATGGACGGCGCGCACCACGTGTGGATCGACCACAACGACCTGCGGCACATGGCGGACGGCCTCATCGACAGCCGCAAGGACACCACGTACGTCACGGTGTCCTGGAACAGGCTCGCCAACAACAACAAGACCTTCGGCATCGGCTGGACGGAGAACGTCACCGCCGACCTCACCATCCACCACAACTGGTTCCGCGAGACCGAACAGCGCAACCCCTCCACCGACAACGTCGCCCACGCCCACCTCTACAACAACCTGCTCCAGGACGACGCGGGCACGGGCGTCACGTCTTCCTACGGGAACTACGCGCGCGGCAGGACGCGGATGGTCCTGGAGAACAGCTACTTCCAGGGTGTGAACAACCCGGTGATCAAGGACGCCACCGCCGCCCTCGTCCAGCGCGGCAACCTCTTCTCCGGGACCACCGGCCGCAACGAGAGCGGCGGAACGGCCTTCGACCCGAAGACGTACTACCCGTACACCCTCGACCCGACCGCCGCGGTGCCGGCCCTCGTCAAGTCCGGAGCGGGCCCGCGCCCCTCCCTCGGCACCGCCACGGCGACGGCCGCACCCGCCGCCACCACGCTGACCGTGGCCAAGGACGGCAGCGGCCGGTTCACCAGCGTGCAGAAGGCCGTCGACGCCGTACCGGCGGGCAACACCTCCCCCGTGGTGATCCGGGTCGCGCCCGGCGTCTACCGCGAGACGGTCAAGGTGCCGTCGAACAAGCCCCACGTCACGATCGAAGGCACCGGCGCCAGCCGCAAGGACACCGTCATCGTCGAGGGCCACGCCTCCGGCATGACCAGGCCGGACGGCTCGGGGACGTACGGCACGGGCGGCAGCGCCACCGTCGCCGTCGAGGCCGACGACTTCCGGGCGCGCAACCTCACCGTCTCCAACGACTTCGACGAGGCCGCCAACCGGAACCTGAACGGACACCAGGCCGTCGCCCTCCGCACCGCCGCCGACCGGGTCGTGCTCGACGGCGTCATCGTCAGCGGAGACCAGGACACCCTCCTCCTCGACACCGCCGCCAAGGACCGGATCGGCCGGGTGTACATGACGGGCTCCTACGTGTTCGGGAACGTCGACTTCGTCTTCGGCCGGGCCACGGCGGTGATCGACAGGTCCGTCCTCACCCTGAAGAAGCGCTGGGACGGCACCTCCGCCGGATACGTGACGGCCCCGAGCACCGTCGCCGGCCGCAAGGGCTTCCTCATCACGCGTTCCACCGTCAACGGGGACGTCACTGCGGGCAGTTTCCATCTCGGACGTCCCTGGCACGCCGGCGGTGACGCGACCCTGGATCCGCAGACGACGGTCCGCGACAGCGTCCTCAGCGCCGCCGTCAGGACCACGCCATGGACGGACATGGGCGGCTTCTCCTGGAAGGCGGACCGCTTCGCCGAGTACCGCAACACCGGCCCCGGTTCGGGCCCGGCCCACGCCGACCGCCCTCACCTGACGCCGGCTCAGGCCGCTGCCCAGGACACCGCGCACTGGCTCGACGGCTGGACTCCCACCGCGGGTTGACCCGGACCGGCCGGGCGGGGGCCGCTGTGCGATCATGCGGAGGCCCTGGGGAGGGGCCGGAGACATGGGTGACACGAGGGGAGCGGTGTGAACGCGGGTGGGGAGCGGGACGGTTCGTCGGTGCCGGACGACGTGTGGGACCAGTTCCTGCGCGACTCGGTTGCAGGCGTGGGGAACGCGCCCAAGGAGCCCTCGGCGCGAGCCCGGCTCGTCGCCGACCGGCTGCGCGACGAGCCCCGCCCGGCCGAGGGCCGGCGTACGTACACACCGCCCCCGCCCCGGCGCGGGAAGGGCTGGTACGTGGTCGGGCTGCTGGCGGCGGTCGCCCTCCTCGTCGTGGCGCTGGACCCGTGGCAGATGATCGGCTCGTCCGACGCGGAGGGGCGGGCGGGGGCACCGCTCGCCCAGGAGGCGGAGCGCCCGACACAGGCGCCACCGCCGGAACCGGCCCGACGCCCCACGCTCGACGAGCCGTTCAGGGGGTCACCCGCGGCTCGCTGGGCGGACGGAACGGCCGGGATCACCCTCCCGGCCGCCCGTGCGACCGGCTGGATGAGCGCGACGCAGGTGGAACGGGCGCTGCGGCAGACCCGGGACTTCCTCGCCGCGTCCAACCTGGACCCGGCCGTCCTCGGCGGCGAGCTCCCCACGCGGGCCATCGCCCTGATCAACCCGCACCAGCGCGACGTCAAGGACTATCTGGCCGCCGCGTTCCGCACGCCGAGCGCGGAGAACGACCCGCTGCTGCTGTTCAGCCGCTTCGACGCGTCACACGCGCGCTTGGTCGGCGACGTGGTCAAGACCCGAGGCCGGATCACCTACCGGGAGGGCGAGCGCGGCGCACTCCAGGTCACCACCGACGTCACGTACGTCTACCCGGTCGCACCGGCGGAGGGCAACGGCGGCGACGAGGTCGTCCGCACCGTCGTGCGGCGTGAGGTGGTGCTGACCTGGGACGACCCCGCGAAGATCGTCACCGAGCCGGGGACGTTCTCCCTCGTCTCGTACAAGGTCGACATGACCAACGGCGGCTGCGACAACGACACCGGATACCTCACGCCGGAGTTCGGCAGGGACGGGACGGGCACCGGCCCCACCGACGGCGAGACCGTCGACCCGTACGACCGCAGTACGGAGATCGTCCGGGGGAGCGGCGCCCCCGACGGCGGGTGCAGGACCGCGACGCGTTCGTGAGGCGTGTCCCGCGCATCGGGACCGGACGGACCGCGCCATGGTCACACGCGCGCGTGGCGGGCACGATGGGGCCACCTCGGCGGGCGAGGAACGCGCGCCGAGGCGGCCGAGCCATCGGAAGGGACGAGTCTCCCCATGCCCCAGCACTACGGCGACTACCAGCACGAGATCTACCTCGACGGGCTCTTCGGGGTCCTCCCCACGCTCCCGATGACCTTCGCCGAACTGGAGGCGAAGGCCCGGGCGGCACTCCCGCCCTCGCTGTGGTCGTACGTGGCGGGCGGCGCGGGCGACGAGTACACCCAGGAGGCGAACGTGGCCGCCTTCCGGCACTGGGGGCTGGTGCCCCGCATGATGGTCGACGCCGCCCACCGTGACCCGTCCGTCGACCTGTTCGGCCTGAAACTGCCGTCCCCCCTGTTCATGGCCCCCGTCGGGGTCATCGGGCTGTGTGCCCAGGACGGCCACGGCGACCTGGCGACCGCCCGCGCCGCCGCGCGCACCGGCGTGCCGATGATCGCCTCCACGCTCTCCGAGGACCCCATGGAAGAGGTCGCCGCCGCCTGCGGCACCACCCCGGGGTTCTTCCAGCTCTACACGCCGACCGACCATGCCCTCGCCGAAAGCCTCGTGCACCGGGCCGAGGCGGCCGGATTCCGGGGCATCGTCGTCACGCTCGACACCTGGATCACCGGCTGGCGCCCGCGCGACCTCGCCACCAGCAACTTCCCCCAGCTGCGCGGCCACGCCCTCGCCAACTACACCTCCGACCCCGTCTTCAGGGCCCGCCTCGCCAAGCCCCCGGAGGAGGACCCGCGCGCCGCCGTCCTGGAGTGGGCGGGGGTCTTCGGGAAGCCGCTGGTCTGGGACGACCTGGCCTGGCTGCGCTCCCTCACCGACCTGCCGATCGTCCTGAAGGGCCTCTGCCACCCGGAGGACGTCCGCCGCGCCAGGGACGGCGGCGTGGACGGCGTGTACTGCTCCAACCACGGCGGCCGCCAGGCGAACGGCGGACTGCCCGCCCTGGACGCCCTGCCGGAGGTGGTCGCCGCCGCCGAGGGGCTCCCCGTCCTCTTCGACTCCGGCGTGCGCACCGGCGCCGACGTCGTCAAGGCCCTCGCCCTCGGAGCCACGGCGGTGGGCGTCGGCCGCCCGTACGCGTACGGGCTCGCCCTGGGCGGTACGGACGGCGTCGTGCACGTCCTGCGCGCGCTTCTCGCCGAGGCCGACCTGATCATGGCCGTCGACGGCTATCCCGCTCTCGCGGACCTCCGCGCGGACGGCGCCCTGCGGCGCGTACGGGTATGACGGACGGCCCCGACTTCCCGCCTCAGTCGAGGATGTCGGGGTCCGGTCCGGTGCGCAGCCCGCGGTCGAGTCCGTCGAACGCGTCCATCTCCTCGCCGCCGAGGGTGAAGTCGAAGACGTCGATGTTCTCGCGGATGCGCGCCGGGGTGACGGACTTCGGGATCACGATGTTCCCGAGCTGGAGGTGCCAGCGCAGCACCACCTGTGCGGGGGACTTCCCGTGCCGGGCGGCGATCTCCACGACGACGGGGTCGGCGAGGACGGCTCCCTGCGCGAGCGGGCTCCACGCCTCGGTGGCGATGCCGAGGTCGGCGTGCAGGGCGCGGAGTTCCCGCTGCTGGAGTGCCGGATGCAGCTCGATCTGGTTGACGGCCGGGACCAGGTCGCTGCTGTCGAGCAGCCGCCGCAGGTGGGCAGGCTGGAAGTTGGAGACACCGGCGGTACGGATTCGCCCGTCGGCGACCAGCTTCTCCAGGGCGCGCCAGGTGTCGACGTACAGGTCACGCGCCGGGGCGGGCCAGTGGACGAGGTACAGGTCGACGTGGCCGAGGCCCAGCTTGGCGAGGCTGTCGTCGAAGGCCCGGAGGGTGGAGTCGTAGCCCTGGTCGGCGTTCCACAGCTTGGTGGTGACGAAGAGTTCGTCGCGGGGGACGTCCGAAGCGGCGAGCGCCCGGCCGACCCCGGACTCGTTTCCGTAGACAGCGGCGGTGTCTACGGAACGGTAGCCGGCCTTGAGCGCGTGACCGACGGCGTCGCTGGTCTCCTCGTCGGACACCTGGAAGACACCGAAGCCGAGCCGCGGGATCCGGGCGCCGTCGTTGAGGGTGAGGGTGGGGAGCTGGGACATGGGCCGAACTGCTTTCTTCTCGATGACGGGTCTGCTCGTCGGGCGGGGTCGGGTGCGGGTCAGCGGTGTACGGGGGTACGGACGTCGGTGTCGGCGTCGACGGCTTCGGCCACTGGGGTCCGGCGTTCCAGGGCGGCGGACCAGAGGGCGAGGCCGAGGGCGGCGGCCGCGAGGGCGGCGCCGACCCAGTTCGGGGCGGTGTAGCCGAAGCCGGCGGCGATGACCAGGCCGCCGAGCCAGGCGGCGAGCGCGTTGCCGAGGTTGAAGGCGCCGATGTTGACCGCGGAGGCCAGCGTCGGCGCGCCGTGCGCCTGGTCGAGGACGCGCTTCTGCAGCGGGGGCACGGTGGCGAAGCCGAGCGCTCCGACGAGGAGGACGGCGACGGCGGCGAGGATCTTGTCGTGGGCGGCCACGGTGAGCAGTGCGAGGACGACCGCGAGCCCGGAGAGCGCGGCGTACAGCAGGGGCATCAGCGCACGGTCGGCGTACCGGCCGCCGATGAGGTTGCCGAGGAACATGCCGACGCCGAAGAGGACGAGCAGCCAGGTGACCGCACCGTCGGAGTAACCGGTGACCTCGGTCATCATCGGGGCGATGTAGGTGATCGCGGCGAAGACGCCGCCGAATCCGAGCACGGTCATGGCCATGGCGAGCAGCACCTGCGGGTTGCGGAACGCCTTCAGCTCGCCGCGCAGTCGGCCTCCCTCAGAGCGGGGCATGGCCGGGACGAGCTTCGCTATGCCGAGCAGCCCCACGACACCGAGCGCGGCGACGATCGCGAAGGTGGTGCGCCAGCCGACGGCCTGCCCGACGAAGGTGCCGAGCGGTACGCCGACGATGTTGGCGACGGTCAGGCCGGTGAACATGGTGGCGATGGCGCCGGCCTTCTTGTCCGGGGCGACGAGCCCGGCGGCGACGACGGACCCGATGCCGAAGAAGGAGCCGTGCGCGAGCGAGGCGATCACGCGGCCGGTCAGCATCGTCCCGAAGCTGGGGGCGAGTGCGCTGAGCACGTTCCCGAGCACGAACAGCCCCATCAGGAGCATGAGCATCCGCTTGCGGCTCACCTTGCCACCGAGGACGGTCAGCAGTGGCGCGCCGACGACGACGCCGAGAGCGTACCCCGTGACCAGCAGGCCCGCGGTGGGGATGGAGACACCGTAATCGGCGGCGACATCGGGCAGCAGCCCCATGATCACGAACTCGGTCGTGCCGATGCCGAAGGCACCGACCGCGAGAGCGAGGAGTGCGAGCGGCATGCCCGCTCCTTTCCGTCGTTGCTTGAGCGATCTCTTTATGTGCCTCCACAATAATTGCATGCGCGCTATACGTGCAAACGCAGGTATCCGGTGTGCTCTCGATGGATTGGGTCGCCGCGCAGACATGCGCCGACGAGGTGCTTCGGTCAGTTCGTGGGAACGTCCCCGCCCGGTGGCCCGCCGAGACCCTGCGGGTCGGCGGCGGCCGCGACGTCTCGGAGGAGCGGATCGGGCGCCGCCGCGGCCCCCAGGCGGTTCAGCGCGTCCAGGCGCTCGTCGACCGGCAGGCGCCTGTCTTCCGGCACGGCGGCCGCCACGCGCACGAGCAGCGCTCGCGTGCGGCGGGCGACCTGCGGGTTCCCCGCTCCGTACAGCAGCGTCTCGTCGAGGGCGAGCGAGACGAAGTCCCGCCAGTGCGGAGCCGGATAGGACACGCGCGGGGTGCCGGTGCCGTCGAGCAGCCACGCGTCACCCAGCGAGCGGGTGGCCAGCCGCAGGAGGGCGTCCTCGATCTGGTCCAGCGCCTGCACGGCCGTGGTCGGATCGTTGACGGCCGGCGAGAGCGCCCGCACGGCGATGTCGGCCAGGAGCCGGATGCCGTACGTGGTGTCCTGCTCCACCGTGCGGCTCGGGCCGTAGCGGACGCAGGCCGCGACCCGGTCCGACAGCCGGGTGCCCACGCTGCCGACCGAGCGCCCCGGCTCCACGAAGGCGATCGTGCCGGGCGCGCCCACGAAGTGGCCGACCGCGCTCACGAAGCGGATCCGCACGTCGTGGCGGACGGCGAGCCGCACGAGGCCCGGTTCGTCGAGCGCGACGATGACGGCCGGCCGGCCCCGGTGGACGACGGCCACCCGCGCCACCTCCGGCGAGGGATCGACGTCGAGCGGCGGTGACCGGTCCGCCCCCGGCGGATACGTCTGGTCGATGACCGTCCGGAGCCGGTCGCCGACCGCACGGGCGAGACCGCCGCCCGTGACGGCGTGCCGCAGCGAGGCGAGCAGGTACAGGACGATCAAGGAATCGACCAGGACGAGGCCCACGGCGAGGGTCACGCTCACCCGGGGCACGTCGTCGTCCTGGATGTGGCTCAGGGCCACGAGCGCGTAGAGGGCGGTGCCGATGAGCAGGCCGAAGAGCACGAGGTAGCGGCTGAAATGACCGAGTGCCGCGACCAGCCGGGGGGACATCGCCTGGACTGTCTGGACGATGAGGGTGATGGCCGTGACGATGAAGCCGGCGAGCCTGATCATGCCGCCGGCGATGGCGGCGAGTGTGGCCTGCGCGGTGGAGGCGTCGAAGCTCAGCCCCGTTGCGGGCAGATGGCGCTCGAGCCTGGGTACCGACCACCCGAGGAGGCCGCCGGCGACCACGAGGAGAACCGCGAGCGTACGGCTGCGGGTGTTCCGGGCCCGGTGGGACCCCCTGTTCCGCCTCGGTGCACGCGCGCGGGAGGGCGGCGTCATCGCGACCGCCGGGGAGCGGGGCCGCGGGTCGTGGACCGGGGGGAGGCGCGGACGTTCATCAGCCTCCTGACATGACGAGGCGGCTCGTACTCTCCGGGACGTCCATCGTGCAACCGATCACCGGCCACGGCGAGCCGTGCCGCGGCGCCGAGAGCCGGCCGCGGAGCATCACGTACGCCCACCGGCCTTCCTCGGACAGGGCCCCCGCATCCCCCGGACGGAGTACGCCCGGTCGTACCCGGGCCCCCTGCGGTGAAGGGTGACGATGACGCGTCGGCTCACCAGCGGGCGCGGGGAAGCGTGTGAGAGGGAGCGAGACATGCCGCAGAACTCCGAGTCCCGGCCCGCCGAGCGGAGCATCGTCCAAGCCAACGCGGCGATGCTCCGGCGGTTCCCCTTCGACGACACGCGCGACTTCGACGACGCCCGCCACGGCTTCATGGGCACCGCCGACGAGCCGGTGATCCGGAACGCCGAGGGGCGGACGGTCTGGGACCTCGACGCGTACGGCTTCCTCGCGCAGGACTGCCCGGAGACGGCCAACCCGAGCCTGTGGCGACAGAGCCGCCTCGCCGCCGAACACGGCCTGTTCGAAGTGGTCGAGGGCATCTACCAGGTGCGCGGCTTCGACCTGTCCAACATGACGGTCGTCGAGGGTGACCGGGGCGCCCTGGTGATCGACCCGCTGATCTCGGCCGAGACGGCCGCCGCGGCCCTCGCCCTCTACCGCGCCCACCGAGGGGACAGGCCGGTCACCGGCGTCCTCTACACCCACAGCCACGCCGACCACTTCGGCGGCGTACGGGGCGTGCTGAGCGACGAGGAGGTCGCGGCCGGGGTGCCGGTCATCGCGCCGCGCGGCTTCCTGGAGCACGCGGTGAGCGAGAACGTGTACGCCGGTACGGCCATGGCACGCCGAGCCGCCTACATGTACGGAGCCGCACTGCCCAAGGGAGAGCGCGGGCAGATCGGCGCGGGGCTAGGCCAGACCACCTCGACGGGCTCGGTCGGCCTCATTCCGCCGACCCTGGACATCACGCGCACCGGGCAGACGGAGACCGTCGACGGCATCCGCATGGTCTTCCAGATGACGCCCGGCACCGAGGCCCCCGCCGAACTGAACATCCACTTCCCCGACCACGCCGCGCTCTGCATGGCGGAGAACGCGACCCACAATCTCCACAACCTGCTCACCCTGCGGGGAGCGGAGGTCCGCGACCCGAGGGAGTGGGCCCGCTACCTCACCGAGGCCATCGACCTGTTCGGCGAGGGCACGGACGTGGCCTTCGCCTCCCACCACTGGCCCGTCCGGGGGCGCGAACGAGCCCTGGAGTTCCTCTCCGAGCAGCGTGACGTCTACGCGTACCTGCACGACCAGACCCTGCGCATGCTCAACCAGGGCCTCACCCCGCTGGAGATCGCCGAGACGATCCAGATGCCACCGGCTCTGGAGAAGGCCTGGCACACGCACGGCTACTACGGCTCGGTGAGCCACAACACCAAGGCGGTCTACCAGCGCTACCTGGGCTGGTTCGACGGCAACCCCGCGCACCTGTGGGAGCACCCGCCCGTGGAGGCGGCCAAGCGGTACGTCGACTTCATGGGCGGCGCCGAGGACGTGCTGCGCCGGGCCCGGCAGTCCTTCGCCGACGGCGACTTCCGCTGGGTGGTCCAGGTCGTCAACCACGTGGTGTTCGCCGACCCGGACAACACCGAGGCCCTCGCCCTGCAGGCCGACGCCCTGGAGCAGCTCGGATACGGCAGCGAGAACGGGACCTGGCGGAACTTCTACCTCATGGGAGCGCTGGAGCTGCGGCAGGGCTCCGTCGGAACGCCCACGGTCACCTCCTCCACCGACTTCCTGAGCGCGCTGACGCTCGACCAGGTCTTCGACACCCTCGCCATCCGCGTCGACGGGCCGCGCTGCTGGGACGCCGACATCACCGTGCGCTGGAACCTCAAGGACGCGGACGCCGTCACGCTCCGCCTGCGCAACGGCGTGCTCACCCACGTCAGGGGAAACGGCCCGGCGGCAGCCCCGCCCGACGTCGAGGTGACGCTCGGTGAAGCCGACCTGCGCGGTCTGCTGTTCGGCCAGATGGAAGCCTCCGACCTGGTGCGGCAGGGGAGGGCGGAGACGGAAGGCGATCTGGGGAAGGTGACGGAGCTGCTGGGCTACCTCGGCACCCCGGACCCGGACTTCGCCATCGTCACCCCATGAGAAGGACGTCGACTGGGACCGTCAAGCGATCGTCATGAACGAGGAGGCGCCGGTGTCGGACGCAGGATCGACCGCGAGGGACGACGGGCGATCGGAGCTCCACGAGCTCCGTGAGCGGGTGGCCACGCTCGAAGCGGAACGGACACGCCCGCCGCGGCACCGCGTGCAGTCCCTCCTGGCCGCCGTACTGATCATCCTCGGCTGTGTCCTCGCACCCCTCGGCATCGTCTCCGCCTGGGCGGCGGACGAGGTGGGCGACACCGACCGTTACGTGGCGACCGTGGCCCCGCTGGCCTCGGACCCCGACATCCAGGACGCCGTCGCCACCAGGGTCACCGACGTCCTCATGAGACGGCTCGACCTGCCGGCCCTGCTGTCCGACGCCACCCCGGCGGAACGGCCCCGCCTGGAGAAGGCGCTGGGCAGGCTCGGTGACTCCCTGGAAGGCGCGGTCCGCAGCTTCGTGCACGACAAGGCACGGGCCGTCGCCGGTTCGGACGCCTTCGCCACCATCTGGACGGAGGCCAACCGCACGATCCACGCCTCCGTGAACAAGGCACTCACCGGCAGCGGAGGCGGCGCGGTGCGACTGGAGGACGACACGGTCACCCTCGATCTCGCACCCGTCGTCGAGCTGGTGAAGAAACGCCTGGTGGACGAGGGGATGCAGGTCGCCGGACGGATCCCGGAGATCCACACCGACTTCACGCTCGTACGGTCCGACGACATCGGCAAGGTCAAGACCTACGTACGGCTCCTGCAGATCGCCGGCAACTGGCTGCCGGTCCTCGCCGTCCTGCTGGTGGCCGGCGGCGTCCTCCTCGCCCGACGGCGACGCAGGGCCCTGGTCGCCGGTGCCCTGGCGGTGGCCGTCACGACGGGGCTGCTCGGCATCGGACTGCGGGTCTTCCGGGCGGTCTACCTCGACGCGCTGCCGGCCGGAGTCTCCCAGGGAGCCGCCGGAGCGGTCTACGACACCATGACCCATCTGCTCCACACCATGATCAGGATGGCCGTCGTCCTGGGCGTCGTCGTCGCCCTCGCCGCCTGGCTCACGGGGCGGGGCCGACGCGCCGGTCTCGTCAGGGGCCTGTGGACGTCGGGAATCGGAGCGGCCCGCACCACGGCAGACCGCGCCGGCCTGCGTACGGGGCCGGTGGGCCCGTTCGTACGCCGGTACCGCACCGGGATCGTCTGGACGCTGGTCGCGGCGGCGCTCGTCGTCTACCTGCTCTGGTCCCACCCCACCGGCTGGGTCGTCGTCGGTCTGACGCTGGCGCTGCTCCTCGCCCTGGCGGTGGTGGAGTTCCTTGGCGCGGGGGCGCGGTCCGAGGAGGCAGCGGCGGCGAAGGCCGCGGCGCCGCCGATGTGAGACCGGCCGGGCGGTCGGCGGCGCGCAGGGCCGTCGGGGCCGGCCGCGGCGGCAGGCCGCGTCGGTCATGCGCCGTGCCGCGTTCGCGTCCACAGCTGCCATGGCCCGCCGTCCTTCGCGGCCCGGGCGTCTGTCACCCCGGCGCCGGGTGGGGTGCCTCCGGGGAGGCGTCGGTCGGCTCGTCGGCCCTCAGGAGTTCAGTACGCGGGCCTTCTCGGCCGCGAACTCCTCGTCGGTCAGCAGCCCCTGGGCCTTGAGGTCGGCGAGCGCGGTGAGCTGCGCGACCCGGTCGGTGGCGGCAGGAGCCTGCGCCTGCGCGCCCGGGGCGGGCGTCTGCGGGGCCGTCTGGGCCGCCGCGCGGGCGGCGGCCTGGTCGACGAGCGCCTGTTCCTGGGCCTGCGCGGCGAGCTCCTGCTGTGCCTGGCGCTCGGAGGCGCCTCGTTGCATGCGGTGGGAGACCGCGTTCGCGGTGCCGGTGATCGCGGCTGTGCGGGCCATCGTGCCCAGCAGGCCGGATCGTCCCATCACCTCCATGAAAGACGATTTGTCCGGTCAAGGAGATCCTGCGGGCTCGTGCCTCGGGCGCATCTCGGCCGCCGGACCGGACGCCGACGGGGCCCCGACGGCGGACCCCGACCGCGGGCTCAGAAGCAGACGGCGACCAGGGCCTCGCGGGGGGCCGTTGCGCGATGCCGAGCCACGGGCGCGTAGCCCCGCCCTGGCGGATCGGGTTCCGGAAGGTGCGCGGCTCGCTCCTGCCGATTCTCGTCTGGACCGGCGTCGCGTGCTGCACGTACGTCGTCCACGACCCGGCTGAGCGTGCCCGGCATGCGGCCGGAGCCCGCAAGGGCGGGCTCCGGCCGACGACGCGTGGACCACGTCATCGGCCGCCGCCCGTGAGACGGGCTGACCATGAAGATCCGCGTCGTCGCCGACCCTATGCGTCGGCGAGGAGGGGGTCGTACGGGGTGCTCGTGCGGCGGCCGGACATGAAGGAGAGGAAGTCGCCCACGAAGGCGCTCCGGCCGTAGGCGCCACCGGTGGCCGGGAGGTCGCGGTGGAAGGCGGTGCGGAAGAGGGTCCGGTACTCGTCCGCGTCGATGGTCCCGCTGCCGTCCTTGTCGGTGGCGTCGAACAGCACCTCGGCGACGCGGATGAGCGCGGGTCCGGCGAGGGAGGGAACGGCGGCGGCGTACTCCTCGGTGCTGACGCGGCCGTCGCCGTCCGTGTCGAGCGCGGCCTGGAGCTCGCGCCACCAGGCGGCGAAAGCGTCGTAGAGCCGGGTCTCCTCGGGTTCGTCGAGATCGAGGCGGGTGGAGAGTTCGCGGGCCATGGCCGCCAGGTCGGGCCAGTCGAGGTGGCCGTCGCCGGTCTGGTCCAGCACCTGGCGGAAGAACTCCTCGGCCGAACGCCGGCCCTCGCCCCCTGCCGCCGGAGGTGCCGGGTCCGGGTCGGCGTCGCCGCCCAGTGGAGCGAGGAGGCGGAGCAGCGCCGACGCCCGCTTCATACGGGCGCGCAGGGCGGTCACGGTCCGGGCGCGGGGGTCGTCGTCACCGGGCCGGAGCGAGAGGACGTCGATGATGCTCTCCGCGTTGATCCAGCCCGCCGGCAGGAAGCGGGCGAGCCCGGCGGCGAGGTAGGCGCCCTGCATGAGGGCCGCGGCGCCGGGCATCTCCGGAAGGCCGGCCCGGCGACGGTACGGCGCGGGGAGCGAGGCGACGGTGATCGCACCGAGGAGCGGACCGGCGACGGCCCGGCCGGCCGCCCACAGCGTCGGGGCGCTGTCGAGCAGCGCCGGAGCGGGCAGGTGGTCGAAGAGGTGGTAGAGGATGACACGGGCCGCCTCGGTGTTCTCCAGCTCGTCCTCGACGACCCTGTCGAAGTACCGCCAGAAGTCTCCGACGTCTTCCGGGAGTTCGCCCGCGTCGCCGTCGAGCGCGGCGAGGAACGCCCGGTACTCGGCGTACATCCGCTCCATGGTGTCCTGGTCGAGCGGCTGGCCGCTCAGCCGGCACATGGTGACGGCGCTCTCGAAGAGGGTGGCGACCACCCAGGCACGGGTCGGGCGGTCCAGGGCGTCGTAGGTGCGGCCGCGGGCGTCGGAGCCGCTCATGCGGGCGTGCAGCCGGTTGAGCCGGGCGGCCTCCCGTTCGCGTACCGCCGGGTCGGGGTCGAACATGCGCCGCATGCTGAGGAAGGTGTTGCGGAGGCGGCGCCAGGGGTGCGCGACGAAGGTGGAGTTGTCGACGAGAGCGGCGCCGATCTGCGGGTGAGCGGCCTCCAGCACGGTGGCGCGGATCATGGCCAGCGCCCAGCGCGGGTCGTCGAGGAGGGCGCGGAACTGCGATTCCGGGCCGAACAGGGGTGTCTCGTCGGCGCTTCCGGGGGTTTCGATCGTCATGACGGGTCTCCGTTCGTCCGTGGCGGCACGCCGCCGAAGCGGCGGTCGCGGTGCCGGTAGGCGTGCAGGCAGGCGAGGAAGTCGGGGGCCCGGAAGTCCGGCCAGAGCGCCTCGGGGAAGACCCACTCGGCGTAGGCGACCTGCCAGAGCATGAAGTTGGAGATGCGCTGCTCGCCCGAGGTGCGGATGACGAGGTCCACGTCGGGGGTGTCGGGGAACGGCAGGTGGTCCGCGAAGAGCCGCTCCGTCACGTCGTCGGCGGGCGTGCCGCTGCGGATCAGCGACCTGGCGGCCTCGACGATGTCCCGGCGACCGCCGTGGTCGAAGGCGACGGTCAGCGTCATTCCCCGGTTGTCGGCGGTCAGTGCCGTCAAGTCGTCAAAGTCGGCCGCCAGTTCACGGGGAATGCGGGGGTCTGCGACTCCGAGGAAGCGGCAGCGGATGCCCCGCGCGAGGAGCAGTGGCGCGTGCTTCCGCACGACCCGGCGGACCAGACGCATCAGGTAGTCGACCTCGGCCCCGGGGCGTTTCCAGTTCTCGGTGGAGAAGGCGTACAGGCTGAGCCACTCGACGCCGGCCGACCGGGCCGCCTCGATGACGTCGATGACGGTGGTCTCCGCAGCCCGGTGGCCCGCCGTCCGGGGAAGCGAACGCCGTTGTGCCCAGCGTCCGTTGCCGTCCATCACACAGGCCACGTGCCGCGGCACCGCTCGTACCGGTCCATGGCCCTGCCACCGCTCGCCGGGCTCCTCGATCTGGTGTTCCGGTCCCGCCCCGTCGTCCTGCCGCGGCCCCTCGGGCTCGTCAACGTACGGTCGCCCGCCCGGCCGGTCCTCCGTCACCGCGCGTGCGCGCGGAACGCCGTGGTCCGTCACGCTCGGCCCCGTCCCGTCCGGCCCCGTAGCGCCGTGTCCCGTCCCGTCCGCAGCGGCACGACCCGTCGTACCGCGCCCGGTCCCACCCACACCGCCTCGCCGCCCCCGACCTCGCCCACGCCCCACCGACGCGTTCTCCTCCGGGAGTCTGGCAGCGCGCAAGGGCCTGACCGGGGGAGATGGGCGGTTGTCACCCTTGGCGCGTACGTCCGAGGTCCCCGCGCGGTCAGACCTCTCCCCGGCACCGTCAGCGGCCCACGGGGTCCCCCTCCGCCCCGTCGTTCCGGCCGAGCAGCATCATGTGTCCGCCGTGATCCAGCGGCGTGTCCCACCGCAGCCGGGTCGTCTCGTGGCCTGTGGCGGCGTCGATGAGATGCACCTCGCCGTGGCCGCCGCGGGTGACCGCCACCCAGTCGGAGCCCGGCGAGGCGGCCACCGCACGGCGCTGGACGCCCTCCCAGGGCGTGCCGCCGCGCCTCGGCGCGCCGTCCATGGCGGGGAGGGGGACACGGCGAAGGGAGTCGTCGGCTCCCAGAAGCACCAGTTCGTCGCCGTCGGGGTGGATGCGGGTGAAGGCCGTGTGATTCCGGGCGAGAGCGAGCCGGAAGACGAGGCCGGGGCCGAGTTCGGTGTGCAGCGTGCTGCCCGTCTCCAGGTCGTGGCGCCACGCCTGGTTGGTCCAGTCCGGCCACCGCAAGGGGTCCGGGGGGCCACCGCGCAGGGTGCTCCACAGCGCCCGTCGACGGGTGTCGAGGCGGAGGTACCAGCCACGCGCAGGCGATTCCCATGGAATGACCGACTCGGCCACGAGGGTGTCCCCCCTCCTTCGCGCCGCGTGCACTCCGGCGCTCGTGGCGGCGAACACCCGCTCCGACGCGGGGTCCTGGGCGTCACCGTGCCCGTCGTCCGGCAGCGGCAGAAGGGCGTGGGGCGTCACCACGGGACAGCCCGGCGGGGCCGCTAGGAGATCCGCGAACCGGTGGACGGCCAGCGCGCCGGGTTCCCGGTGCCGCAGCACGACGAGCGGATCGCCGCCGTCCAGCACCGTCACGCCCGGTTCGCCGACGCGGGTGCGTACCCGCGCGGCCTCGCCGGTGGCCAGGTCGACGACCGTCAGCAGGTCCGACCACGGCTCGGTGCTCCGGCCGAGGCCGGTCGTGACGACCAGACGGCGACCGGTCGGATCGCAGGCCAGGTGCTCGGCCGGCACGGCGACCGGGACCGCGTGCTCCACGAGCCGGGCGCCGAAGGGGTCCAGCACGAGCAGCTCCCCCCGGCGGTCGTCGACGCAGGCCACCCGCCCTCCCGGGAGGGCCAGGAACCCGGCGTGCTCGGAGAGGTGACGGCCGGTGAGGCGCCCGGTGACGGTGCCGTCCGGCACGGCCAGGGCGTACACGACTCCGTCCATGTGATCGGAGACGAGCAGCGCGGAAGCAGTGGCGTTCATGTGCCCTCCAGGTATTTAGTGAAAACGATTATCATGTATGTTCGGTGAGTTCCAGGTTCCCGCGAAGAATTGAGGACGTCGATGCTGCGCGCACCGTCGAGATTTGTCCGTATATGGGTCACCGCTGCGGTGGCGAGTTCCGTTCTGGCCGGCTGCGGCTCGTCATCGGGCGAGCGCGTGAGCGACAAGGCCGCGCCGGGCGCGAAGACCGAGATCACCGTCGAACCCATCAAGGCCGCCACCCAGTTGACCGACGTCAACGGTGTCAGGATCTCCCTGGCGAAGCAGCCGGAGCGGATCGTCTGCCTGTTCGCGCTCTGTGACGACATCCTGACCGAACTCGGCATCGTCCCGACGGCCACCAACGGTTCGCTGCTCGCCCACCCCCGATTCCTCGGGGAGGGGGAGGCCAAGAAGGTCCACGTCATCCCCGGCGGGTTCATCGCACCGGAGGTGGAGGCGATCCTCTCCCACAAGCCGGACCTCGTGATCGGCCTGGGGGACACCCACGGCAAGCTCGCCCCCGCGCTGAAGGGCGCCACCACGTTCTGGGCCATGCAGCCCGAGACCTGGCAGGACAGTGTGGGCTACCTGCGCGCCGCCGCCGCCCTCACCGGCCGTACCGCCGAGGGGGAGAAGGCCGAGAGGGCCTTCCGGGCCAAGCTCGCCACGGCGGAGAAGGCCCCGAGCGACAGGACCGCCCTCATCATCTACGGCAGTGACGAGAACTTCGGCGTCGCCACCCCGGAAGGCGACGTGACCGCCGGCCTGTTCCCCAAGATCGCCCGGTATCCGTGGAAGTCCCGTGGTGTGGAGGGCAGTTACAGCCTGGAAGAGATTCTCGCCCGGGACGTCGACGTGCTGTTCGTCGAGACGATGAGCTTCGGCGGCGCGGACGGCAAACTGTCGGAGAAGCTCGCGAAGAACCCCCTCTGGAGCAAGATCCCGGCCGTGAGGAACGGCGACGTCCACGAGGTGAACTCAGAGGTCTGGGCCAAGGGGCGCGGTACGCGGTCGCTGGGCATCGTCCTCGACGAGGCCACGGCCGCGCTGCGGTGAGGACGTCCTCGTCGGTGACGAAGGCTGCGGACGGAGCGGCGGACAGGGCCGCGGGTGAGGCGGCAGACCACGCGGCGGATCGCGCGGGGGAGCGTAGGGCGGACGCGGCCCGGCGGCCCTCGCCAGGGGTACGGGCGTGGCAGCCCTTCCTGGTGATCGCGGCGCTGACCGCCGCGTCGCTCTGCACCCTGTGCTTCGGCACCCCCGACGTGCCGCCGCACCGGCTCGCCGCCGCGGTGCTGGACGGTGACACCACGCTCGCCGGGATCGTCGTCACCGAACTCCGCGTGCCACGGCTTGTGTTGGCGCTGATCGCCGGAGCCTGTCTGGGTGCGGCGGGGCTCGTGCTCCAGGAGGCGCTCCGCAACCCCCTGGCCGTGCCGGAGATGCTCGGTGTCTCGTCCGGGGCGGCGCTGGGAGTGGCCGCGCCGCTGGTACTGACCCTCTCCGTGCCCGCCGCCGTCCAGCCCCTGCTCGCCCTCGGCGGGGCCGCCCTCGGCGGCGGCCTGACCCTGCTCGCCGCCGGTCTCGGGCGCAGCCCGTCCGCCGTGCTGCTGACCGGCGCCGCGGTCGCGGCCGCCCTGCAGGCCGCGCTGCTCGTTCTGATGGTCATGGCCGACCAGCTCGATCTGCAGCTCATCTACCGTTATCTGCTGGGCTCCCTCTCCGCCCGGACCTGGGACGACGTCGCGGGCCTCTGGCCGTGGCTGCTCGTCGCGGTCCCCGCCCTCGTCCTGTGTGCGCCGGTGCTCTCGGTGATGCGGCTCGGCGACGAGGACGCGGAGGCGCTGGGCGTGCGCGCCCAGCGGGCGCGGCTGGCTGCGCTCGCCATCGCGGTCGTGCTGATCGCGCCCGTCACGGCCGTGTGCGGGCCGGTGGCGTGGGTGGGTTTCCTCGCCCCGCACCTGGCCCGCTGGTTCAACCCCGCTGCGGGGGCCGTGCGTTGGCTTCCGTGGTCCGCCGCGTGGGGGGCCGTCGTCGTGACGGTCGCCGACGTCCCCGCCCGGCTGGCACTGGCGCCCGTGGAGACACCGGCGGGCGCGTGGACGGCCTTGCTGGGCGTACCGGCCGGGGTCGCCCTGATGCGGTCGGGCCGCCGTGACCGGACGGTCGGGCGCAGCGGACCGGGCGTTGCGGCCGTCGTGCGCACCCTGCTGAACGGACGGCGGACCGTGCGCTCCGACGCGGGCGTCGGGCCGGCGTCCGGCGGCGCGACTTCCGTCGAGACGGGTCTTGTCGGGAAGTCGCTCGTCGAGCCGTCGTCCGGTAGGGCGCCATTCGCCGAGCCGGCGTCCGGCGCGCCGACGTCCGCCGAGCCGGGTCCCGTCGGAGCGTTGCTCGTCGAGTCGTCGTCCGGCGGGTTGTCGTCCGCCGAGTCGTCGTCCGGCGGGGCGCCGAAGAACGGGCGTCAGGACGAGCCCCCTGCCGGCGGAGTATGTCAGCCCCCCGTGGAGAAGACCGGAACGGAGGACGCGCGGTGAGCCGGCGTTTCGCGGCGCTCGCGGCACTGGCCGTCGTGTGCGCAGGAGTGGAACTCGTGGCCGGGCGCGGCATGTCCCCGGGCGCGGTCTGGGACGTGCTGGGCGGTGGCGGCGACGCGACGGAACGGCACATCCTGCTCCAACTGCGGCTGCCCAGGACGCTGGTGGCCCTCGGTGCGGGTGCGTGCCTCGCCGTGGCGGGTCTCGTTCTGCAGTCCGCGCTGCGCAACCCCCTCGCCGGGCCCGAGGTGACGGGGGTGACGCCGGGCGCGGTCCTCGGGGCCGTCACCGCGACGGCGCTGGGACTCGCCGGATGGGACTCGCCCCTGGCCGTGGTGCTCGCCGCGTGCGCGGGCGGATGTGCCGGGGCGCTGCTGCTCTGGCTGTTCGTCGGCCGCGCGGGTGGTGACCCCGCCCAGACCGTCGTGCACGGCGTCCTGGTGTCCGCGGTGCTCGGCGGACTCACCGCCATGGTGCTGCTCGTCGAGCCGGGGGAACTCGGCAGCGTCGTGCAGTGGCTTGTGGGCACCACGGAGGGCCGGGTGTGGGAGCACTGGCACCTGCTGTGGCCGTGGGCCCTGGTCTGGGGGGTCGCGGCCTGGTTGCTTGCCGGCCCGCTGACCCTGCTGCGCTGCGGTGACGATATCGCCCTGGCCGCAGGCCTGTCCGCCGGGCGGGCCCGCACCCTCGCCCTGATGTGCGCGGTGGCGCTGACAGCCGGTGCGGTGGCCGCCGTCGGAGCGCTGGGCTTCGTGGGACTGCTCGTCCCGCATCTGGCCCTGGCCGTCTTCGGCGCGGACCTGCGGGCGGGTCTTCCCGGCGCCGCCCTGCTGGGCGCGGTCGTGGTGTGCGGGGCGGACGCCGCGGCGCAGCTGTCCTCGCGCCTGCTCGCCGAGACGCTGGACGCCGGGCGGCTCACCCTTCCGGTCGGCGCGCTCACCGCCTGCCTGGGCGCCGTCCTGCTGCTGGTCGTCGTGCGCCGGGCACCGGGCCGTACGTTCTGAAGTCGACGGAGGAAGAGCATGACCCTGACCCAGTCCGTGGGAATTCACGTCGAGGGGGTCCACTTCGGCTACCCCGCACGACCCGTGCTGCGGGGCGTCGACATGAGCGTACGGCCCGGTGAACTGACCGCCCTCATCGGTCTCAACGGCTGCGGCAAGTCGACCCTGCTGCGGCTCGTCGCCGGGCTGCTCCGGCCGGGCCGGGGGCGGGTGCGGCTCGGCGGGGACGACCTCGCCGGACTCTCCCGGCGCGCCACGGCTGCCAGGGTGGCGCTGCTGCACCAGTCCGCTCCGGCCGTACCGGGAATGACGGTCCGGCATCTGGTGCGGCAGGGGCGGTACGCGGCTCGGGGCCCGCTGGGCATGCTGCGCGAGGGCGACGATCCCGTCGTACGCCGGGCGCTGCGCGATGTCGGTGTGGAGGAGTGGGCCGACCGGGACATGGACGCGCTGTCCGGCGGTGAGCGCCAGCGGGTGCGGCTCGCGATGGCGCTCGCCCAGGACACCGGTGTCCTTCTGTTGGACGAGCCGACCACCTACCTGGACCTGCATCACCAGCTCGACGTGATGCGGACGGTGGTCCGCCTGCGCGAGGAGCGCGGGCTCACCGTGGTGATGGTGCTGCACGACCTGGCTCACGCCGCCCGGTTCGCCGAGCGCATCGTCGCGCTCCGCGACGGGCGCGTGGTCGCCGACGGTGCGCCGAAGGAGGTCGTCACGCCGGGGTTCCTCGCGGACGTGCTGAAGGTGGCCGGCCGGGTGGGCCGGGACCCCGAGGGCGGCTGGCCGGTGTGTTACCCAGATCACCCTCTCCCTGATCCAGAAGATCTAGAAAATGAAAATCAATTCCATTAGTGTCGTTCGTGAGGCGCTCATCCGAACGCCTCATCTCCCTTACGAACAAGGAGAGTTCATGGACAACGACCAGATCTTCGCCCCGATCGCCGACCCGGGTCAGCTGGCCCACGCCTCGGCCACCCACTCCAACGCCCTCGTCGAGAACCCCTTCGAGGACACCGAGGAGTAATCGAGGCCTCACCACCCTCGACCGTGGGCCCGCCCGTTGCCTTTCGGGCGGGCCCACGCCCATCCCCATCCCTGTCGTCAGGAGGATCGTCGTGTCCCGCACCCGGCTCGTACCCGGTGTCGAAGTCGTCTCCGTGCCCGGGCGAGGCCTCGCCGTCCGCACCACCGAAGGAGAGTTCCTCAGCGTCAGGACACGAGAAGCGGACGTGAGCGCCGTGCTCTCCCTGCTGTCCGGAACCGGCGACGCCGCCCTCGCGGACGAGGAACTGCACCGTGTCGTGCGGGCCTTCGAGCAGGCCGGCTACCTGGCGGACGAACCCCCGCTCCGGCGGTGGCCCGCCGCCCGACGCGACATCCGGCTCCTCGGCGACCCCGCACTGACCCGACCGCTGGCCGCGCACCTGGCGGCCCTCGGCGCCGAGCCACGGACGACACCGGTCGTGACCGCTCCGGACACCGCACCGGTCGAGATCGGGGAACTGCTCGCCGGTGACCCCGCCGCTGTCGTGTGGTGCCTCGACGGCCTCGTACCCGACGGGCTGTGGGAGGCCGCCGACCGGCTGCCCGAACACGGGGTCGCCTGGCTGCGGTGCCACCGCGAGGGCTGGCAGGCGTACGTCGAACCCCTCGCCGCCGCTCCCGGAGACGTCACCTCGGCCCACGTCCGGGCCCGCCGGCTCGCCGCCACCCCGGCCCACCACGAGCTGGCCGCCTACTGGAGCGGACCCCGTACGTCCGGCGCACCGGCCCGGCTCACCACCCCCGCCGCCGCGCTGCTCGCGGCCCTGCTCGCCGACGACCTGTGCCGGTGGGCCACCGGGGCCCCCGACACCCCGGCCGGGCTCCCGGCCCGGCGCCTGCTCCGCCGGGTGGACCTGCGCAGGCTGACCGTCACCGAACACCCCGTCCTGCCGGTGCCCGCCGTCGCGCCGGTGGCGTCGGCCGGGATGCGGGAGGCTGCGGTGCGGAGGGCCGCGAGGCCGGTCGTACCGGGGGCTGGGGCTGGGATGTCGGGGGCCGCGAGGCCGGTCGTACCGGGGGCTGGGGCTGGGATGTCGGGGGCCGCGAGGCCGGTCGTACCGGGGGCTGGGGCTGGGATGTCGGGGGCTGCGATGCCGGTCGTACCGAGCCCGGACGCGTCGGCACCCGTCGCGCCGATTCCGGACCCGTCGATGCCCGTCGCGGCCGTTCCGGACGTACCGATGCCCGTCATACCGATACCGAAGAAGGACGGATGAGGTCCTTCCGTACGGCCGTCGACGACCTCGCCACGGACGTCCGCCTTCCCGACGGCCCCGGCCCCTTCCCCGCCGTCCTCATCCGCACCCCCTACGACCGTGCCCGGCACCTGGCCGAGGCGCGCGGCTGGGCCCGCCGGGGCTTCGCCGCCGTCGTCCAGGACGTGCGGGGCCGATTCGCGTCGCCGGGGGAGTGGCGCCCGTACGAGAACGAGGCCGCCGACGGGGCGGTGACCGCCCGATGGATCCGGCGGCAGCAGTGGAGCGACGGCCGGTACGTCGCGATCGGCGCCTCCTACGCCGCACACTGCGCCCTCGCCCTCGAAGCACACGGGGAGGCCCGGCCGGACGCCGTGATCGTCGCCGTGCCCGCACTCGGCGTCGCCGAGACGGCGCGGGAACCCTCCGGTGTGGAACGGCTGCTGGCCCGCGCCGGGTGGTGGGCCGCCCACGGCGACCGGCCGGACTCCGACGAGAGCGCGCTGGACGAGGCCCTCGCCGCGGACCCCGGTCTGCTGACCCACCTGCCCCTCGCTGACCTCCCCGAGCGGCTTGGACGCAAACTGCCCTCCTGGTCGGGGCTTTGGAGGCACCGTGCCCCTGGCATGTTCGTCTCACGGGCTCCCCGGGCCGGGGTCCCCCTGCTCGCGGTCGGCGGCCACCACGACCACTTCGTTGAGGACACCCACGCGCTGTGGCGCACCTGGGGCGGACCCTCGGCCCGCCTGCTGCTCGGCCCATGGGGGCATGGTCTCGTGGCGTCGCCAGGACCCGACGCCGGCCCCACCCACCGGGTGAACCTCGGTGAGCTGTACGTGCGATGGGCCCGCCGCGCCCTCGCCGGTGACCTCGCCCCCGGCCGCCACGGCGCCCTGGGGCTGGGTGGCGGCGACCTGTGGCTGCCCGCAGGCATCGACGGTGAATCGTTCATCCGGCGCCCGCGGCTGCTGCACGGTGCCGAGTTCACCGCCGACCCCGACCGCCCCGTCCGCTCCGACGACCTCGCCGTGCCGACCGGCGGACTCCCCGACCGCTGCCTCCTGGCCACCCCGCCGCTGCCCCGCCCTCTCGACGCCGTCGGGCCCGTACGGCTACGGCTGCGGGCCAGCGCCGACACCCCCTCCGCCGACTGGGCCGCCCGACTCGTCGCCCTCACCCCGGAAGGGACCGCCGAGCGGCTCGCCGTCGGCGTCCTGCGACGTGAGAAGCCGTACCCGGAAACCGAGTTCACCGTCGAGCTCGGCCGGATCGCCCGTCGGCTGCGTGCCGGCACACGGCTGCGCGTCGAGATCGCCGGACATCATTTCCCGGCCCACGCCCGTAACCCCCACACCGGGGAGGACCCCGTCACCGCCCGACGGCTGCACACCTCCCGACGAACAGTCGACCCGGAGAGCGTGACGCTGCTCCTGCACACCCTCCCCTCCCGTCCCACCTCCACCCATCCCGCCAAGGAGATCCTTCGATGACGGCGCTGCCGCCGGAAGCACTCGTCGACCCCGTCTGCGGCATCGTCCGCACGGTCAAGCCCGTCGAGCACCCTGCCGGTGCCCCACCCCGCTACACCGCCGTCACCGCCGAGATATCCGACGCCCGCAGACTCGGCCTGTGGCCGGCCGACCGGGTCTCCCTCGGCACCACCTTCGGCGACCCCGCGCAGGCCCGCATCGCCGCGATAGCCGAGGGCGTGGAGCGGTACTGCGGCAACCGCGTGCCGCCGCCCGGCCACCCCGACGCCCCCCTGCGCGCCACCGCCGCCGAGCTGACGGAGAAGGGCCTGCGGCTCTACGGCCCCGCCGACCTGCCCACGTACGCGCCCTGGCAGTATGCCCGCGAGAAGTTCCCGTACCGCCGCCTCACCGCCGACACCCCGTCCCTGTGGACGCGCGGCACCGAGCTGCTGCCCGACGGCCACGCGACGGAGGTCCGGGCCCCCGTCGCCCTCACCCACCTCAACTGGCGCCAGGGCGAACTGCGCGAGCTGCCCCGCACCCACCACCTCAACTACGCGGGCATCGCCACCGGGCAGGGCCTCGACGACGCCGTCGAACGCGGCCTGCTGGAGATCGTCGAACGCGACGCCCTGGAACTGTGGTGGCACCTCGACGGACCCACCCGCGGGATCGACCCGGCCAGCGTGCCCGGCCTCATGGACGATCTCGCCGGATCCGCGCTCGACGTCCATCTCGTCGAGATGCCGTCCGAGTTCGCCCCGTGCGTGGCGGCACTCGTCCACGACCCGCGACTCGGCCTGTACGCGGCCGGCTTCGCGTGCAAGTACGACCCCGCCGAAGCCGCCCGCAAGGCGGTCCTCGAAGCCGTCCACACCTGGGTCTTCACCCAGGGCCTGACCGGCTCCGAGGGCTGGGTCTTCCAAGCCGTCGAGGCCGGCCTGCTCGCCCCCGGGCTCTACCTGGACCACCGCGCCGACGGGCGGTATCTCGACGCGTGCGGCGAGCAGTTCGAGCACGTGCGGGACCTGGGGGCGCACGTGCAGGTGTGGCTCGACGGGCGGATGGCGGCCGAGGCACGGCGCTTCACCGAACCCGCCCACGGGACCGTGTCCGTCGACCAGGTCGAGCCCGGCAGCCGGGAACGCCTGGACAGCGCGCTGCACGCGGGCGGCCACCGGATCATGACGTTCGATCTCACCACCGAGGACGTCGCCGAGACGTCCCTGCGGGTGGCCAGGGTCCTCGTCTCCGGACTCCTCCCCAACGCCCCCGCCGCCTTCGCCTACTTCGGCTGCCCCCGGTTCGCCGAAGCAGGCGTCCGACGAGGCTGGCGCACGACGGCGCCGGGCGCCCCCGAGGACTTCACTCTGGCGCCCCCGCCGCACATGTGAGGACCCCTGTGGAACACCTCGACGCGGATCGTCTCACGGGCCTGGATCGCCTGACGGACGCGGATCGCCTGACGGATGTGGAGTACCTGACGGACGTGGAACACCTCGACGAGAACCGCCCCCCGGACCTCGCCGCCGCTCTCGCCCGCGCCCGCTCCCCGCGGCTTCCCGGTCCCGACACACCGGCCGGGGCGCCCGTACCGGCCTGGTCGGGTCCGCCGTACCCGCTCGCGGGAGGCGGTCCGACGGACCGCCTTCCGGGGACCCTGCTGCGCCTCTCCCTGGCGGCCTCGGACCGCTCCGGCCGACTGCGGCCCGCGTCCTCCGCCGGTGCGCTGCACCCCGTGGACACCGTGCTCGTCGTGGGCGCCGGCTGCGCCCTGCCGCCCGGCCGCTACGGTTACGACCCGCTGCGCCACCGTGTCCACCACCTCGGCAGGCAGCCCGACGGTACGCCGCCCGGTGTGACCGCCGAACTCTTCGTCACCGCGCGGCGCACGGTCTCCCACTACGGGCACCGCGCCTGGCCGCTGCTCCTGCTCGACACCGGGCACGCCGCCGCGGCGCTGTTCCTCGCGGCGCGTGCGCTGGGCGTGGACGAGCCCGAGCTACGGCTGGACGGGCTCGACGTACGCGGTGGGCTCGACGAATCTGACGGACTCGACACTCCCGACCCACGCGGCGGACCTCACGTACCCCGCGTGCCCCACCCACCCGACGGGCTCGACGGATACCACGGACACCACGGACACCACGGCCCCCAGGGACTCCACTGCCCCTCCCCGACCCCCCTCGCCACCCTCCACATTCCCCCCCCGCTCCACCGGCCCGACACCCCGCCCGGCTTGCGGCCGCTGAGGGACGCGCCCACACCCGAGGAGCTGCTGGCCCGCCGCAGCGACCCACCGCCGTTGCCGGGCGCCCCGGACCCGGGCGCGCTGCGCGCCGTCCTCGCCGCCGCCGCACTCGCTGGCGGCCCCGAACTGCGGTGGTGCGTCGCCGTCGGACCGCCACGGCCCGGCCTGGTGGAGCTGACCGCCGACGGTACGACACTGCGACGGATCGCCGCGGGGGAGGCGCGCCCGACACTCGCCGTCTGGGCCGCGCGTCAGGCGTGGATCGCGGACGCGGGCGCCGTCCTGCTCGCCCGTGGCTGCCCCGCGGACGCCGACGAGGCGCACATCCGCCGCGCCCACCTGCGGGCCGGATTCGCCGTCCACCTCGCCCACCTCACCGCCCGGCGCCACGGCCTCGCCGCCCGGCCCGTGGGCTCCTGGCAGCAGGCGGACCTGGGCGCCGCGCTCGGCGCTCCACCCGGCCGGGACTGGATCGTCCACGGACTGGTCCTCGGCACCCTCCACGCCGACGAGGAGAACACCGCATGATCGTCCACCCCGAGCTGCGCCGCGCCGCCCGACGCGCACGGCGCCCCCTGCTCGCCGCCACCCTCCTGCAAGGTGCCGTCACCCTCACCCACCTGACGCAGGCGACCCTGCTGGCCCTCGCGCTCGCCCAGTTGGCACGCGGCGAGGCGGGACGGCTTCCCTGGCTGCTCACCGCCGTACTCGCCGTCGTCGCCGCCCGCGCCGGACTCGGCACCTGGCAGCGGCGCACCGCAACGCGCGCCGGGGCCGAGGTCAGAGTGGAGCTGCGGGACGAACTGCTCACCCACCTGGGACACCTGGGCCCCGCACACATGACCACCGCGCGCGCCGGAGCCGTCCGCACGACACTCGTCGACGGCGTGGAAGGTGTCGACGCCTACGTCTCCCGCTATCTGCCCCAACTCCTGATCACCCTGACCGTGCCGCCCCTGGTGCTCGGGGCCGTCGCGGTGGTGGAACCGGTGGCGCTGCTCGGCCTCGTCCCCGCCCTGCTGCTCGCCCTGTGCGGCCCCCGGGCCTGGGACCGTCTCCTCGCGGCCCGGGGCAAGGAGCACTGGGACACGTACGAAGGTCTGGGCGCCGACTACCTGGAAGCCCTGCAGGGCATGCCCGCGTTGCGGTCGGCCGGCGCGGTCGGCCGTACCCGCGAACGCCTGGAGAGGCGTTCGGCGGCGCTGCACCGGGCGACCGTCGCCAAGCTCCGCGTCTCCCTGGTCGACACCGGCATCACCGACCTCGCCATCCAGGGCGGCACCGCCGCCGCCGCGCTCCTCGCCTGCTGGTCGGCCGTGACCGGATCCACCACGGCGACCGGTACCTACCTCGTGCTGCTCCTGGCCTCCGAATGCTTCCGGCCGGTCCGCGACCTCGCCCGCGAGTGGCACGCCGGATACCTCGGAGCGTCGGCCGCGGACGGCATAGGGGCGCTGCGTACCGCCGAACCCGCCGTCCGAGACACCGGAACGGCCCCCGTGCGATGGTCCGCGCCCCCGGAACTCCGTTTCGAGGAAGTCCACTTCACCTACGAGGGGGCGTCGGTGGCGGCCCTCCGTGGCGTCTCCTTCACCGCACCGGCGGGACGGACCACGGCGATCGTCGGCCCCTCCGGCGCGGGCAAGTCCACCCTCGTCGCACTGCTCCTGCGCCACCACGACCCGGACGGGGGCCGCATCACCCTCGACGGGCGCGGTGCCACCCGGTACTCCCTCGACGCGCTGCGGCACGGCGTCGCCGTGGTGTCGCAGGACACGTACCTCTTCCATGCCACCATCGCCGACAACCTCCGCTTGGCGCGGCCGGACGCCACGGACGACGATCTGGCAGCGGCGGCCCGTGTCGCGGGGATCCACGGCGAGATCGCCGCCCTGCCCGACGGCTACGCCACCGTCCTCGGCGAGCGCGGTGCCACCCTGTCCGGCGGACAGCGACAGCGGCTCGCGCTCGCCAGGGCCCTGCTCGCGGACGCCCCGGTGCTCGTCCTCGACGAGGCGACGAGCTCGGTCGACGAACGCCGCGAGGCGGACATCGTCAGCGAGCTGACGGCCGCCGCCGGCGACCGCACCGTCCTGGTGATCGCCCACCGGCTCGCCGCCGTCCGGCACGCCGACCACATCGTCGTCCTCGACGCGGGACGGGTGGACGCCGTCGGCGACCACGACGGCCTGGTCGAGGCGGGGGGCGTCTACGCGCGCCTCCTCGAGGCCGGCCGTACCCACCGAGGAGAACTCGCCGCATGAGCGACACCGTCGACCGTCACACCCCCGCCACGGACGCCGTGGTGACCGTCCCGCCGCCCGTGTCCGCCGCCACCCCCGCAGGCGCCGTCGACGCGGACGTACCCGAACGGGGCTCCCTGCGCGCCCTGCTCCCCGCCCTCGCCCGCCACCGGGCCATGACGGCTCGCACCTGCGCCGCCGCGCTCCTCGAACAGGGCTCCCTCGTCGCCCTGGTCACGCTCGCGGCGCACACCGTGGGAACGGCCGTCATCGAGGGACGAGCCCCGACACCCGGCACCGTCACCGCGCTGATCGCCCTGGTCCTCGTACGGGCCCTGACGACCTGGCGCGAGATGGACCTCTCGCACGACCTGGCCTACCGGGTTCTCGCCGCGCTCCGCGTACGCGTCTTCGACGGGCTCGCACGCAGCGCACCCGCCCGTGTCGCGGGGCGGCGCAGCGGAGACCTCGCCGCCACGGCCATGGCCGACGTGGAGGCCCTGGAGTTCCTCTACGCCCACACCACCGCCCAACTCCTGGCGTCGGCAACGGTCTTCACCGGCGGCACGGTCATCCTCGCCGCGGTGGAGCCGTGGCTCCTGGCCGCCGTGCTGCCGGTCGCGGCGCTGCTCACCGCAGTCCCCTTCGCCGAGGCCCGAGGGAGGACGGCACGCGGCGCCCGCACCCGTACGGCCGTCGCGCAGCTGTCGGCCGACACCGTGGAGATCGTCGACGGACTGCGTGAGCTGGTCGCGTTCGGCGCCCTCACCGGACGGCGCCACCGGCTGGCGGCACGCGGACGGCAGGTGGGCGACGCCCAACGTGCCGAAGCCACCTGGGAAGCGGCCGTCGCCGCGGTCCGCGATCTCCTCATCGTGGTGGCGGTCCTCGGTGTGGTCGCCGCCGCGGCACAGTCCGTGACCTCGGGGCGGCTGCACGGCGCATGGGCACCGGCCGCGATGGCGCTCGCCCTGGCCGTGCTCGGCCCCGTGGCGGAGTCGGCCCGGTCCCTGAGCCAGGCCGTGGCGCTGCGCGCCGCCGCCTCCCGCGTCGGCGCGGCCGTCAAGGCCCCAGCCCTCGCCCCGCCCCCCGCCGAGCCCCGCCCGTTGCCCGCAGGGCCGCTGGGTGTCCGCCTGCACCAGGTGAGCTTCGACTACGGCGGCGGTCCCGTCCTCGACGGCGTCGAGCTGACCGTACCCGCTGGTCAGACGCTCGCCCTCGTCGGCGCGTCGGGCGCCGGCAAGTCCACCTGCGCCCACCTCCTGGCCCGTTTCTGGGACCCCTCCGAAGGGCAGGTCCAGCTCCTACCCGCCGACGGGACGCCCGTCGACCTACGCGAGGTGAGCGACGCCGAACTCCGGCGCTCCGTCGCACTGGTGGGCCAGGAGACGCCCCTCTTCCACGGCACCCTCGCGGAGAACCTGCGGCTCGCCGCCCCCGACGCCGACGACGACCTCCTCGCCGAGACGGCCCGCCGATGCGGAGTCGACCGGATCGCCCCGCTCGACACCGTGGTCGGCGAGCGCGGCGCCACCCTCTCCGGAGGCCAGCGGGCCCGGATCGCCCTCGCCCGCGCACTCCTGGCGCAGCCCAGAGTCCTCGTACTGGACGAGTCCACCGCCCACCTGGACAACGCGAGCGACGCCCGACTCGCGTCGGTACTCCGCCAGAAGGACCGCACCACCCTCGTCATCGCCCACCGCCGCGCCACCATCCGCAGGGCCGACCGCATCGCCGTCCTCGAAGCGGGACGCATCGCGGAGGAGGGCACCTGGGCGGACCTCACCGGCCGACCCGACAGCGCACTCAACCGGAGCCTCGCCCAGATCCCCTCCTGAGGACACGGTGGTGCGACGCCGGCGAGGCGGGTGCGAGGCGGGTGCGTCCGTGCTGGAGCCCGGGTGGCCTGGAGCCCAGGAGCCACTGGAAGCCAGGAGTCCAGGGTCCCGGTCGGGCGGGGTCGATCCGGTTGGCCGTCCGGCTTCCCACCGGGCGCCGACGGCGTTGTCAGTGGGCGGCGATAGGTTCGATCTTGTTCCGCCACGACGGCGAGAGCATCCCTTCGACGTGCATGGGAGAGGTACGTTGCCGGTCTGGGAGAGGTCGAGTACGGCGCGGGTGGTGCCGCCCGCGCGACCGCGGAAACTCGCCAAGGTGCCGTTCGTCGAACTGGCCGACGGACGCCTGCAGGGCGTCGTGTCCAGTGGATCCGACGCAGGACGCGTGTACGTGTCCTCGATCGCGACCGCGACGTACGCGTTCGCCTGCAGCACCAACAACAACCGCCCCTGCGGCGGTGCGCGCGGCACCTTCTGCAACCACATCCGCGCCCTGGTCGGGGAGGCGGTCCTGCAGTACGGGGCCGAGCGCGTCGCCCGGTACCTGAAGGCCGACACCCCGGACGGCGAGCCCGACGCGCAGAAGCTCGTCTCGGTGATGACCGCCACCCGCCCCGAGCAGGGCGACACCTCGGCGGCCGCCCCGGTGTTCAGCCGGTTCCTCCGGCACCTCGCCTACCTCGAACTGGAGCCGACCACCGCGCCGCTGCCCGAGATGCAGTGGTTCCCCCCGACGAGGACGGTCGCCTGATGCGTACGGATCTGCTCACCGACCCCGTCGACGGACTCGACGAGGCGCTCGACGCCGTCGACGCCTTCGACCGGGCGCTCGTCGCCGGGCTGCTCCGACCGCAGCCCGCCCAGGCCGCCGGACTCGGCGCGCTCGCGGCCGCCGTCGCCGGATCGCCGCTCGCCTCGCTGGTCGCCGAGGCCGCCGACAAGGCCGCGGCGGGCGCCGCCGGCGAGGACCACCTCGTCGCGCTCGCCGCCGCCCGCACCGCCCTCATGGGCGCCGTGCACGACGCCCTCACGGACCGCGTCGCGGACGTCACCGGCCGGCCGCGCGCCGAGCGGAGCGCCCCGGATCCCCGCACCACCGACGCCGGCCCCGGTGCGAACGTGCTGGCCGCCGCCCGCGCCTGGCTCGGCGACCTCGCCCGCGCGGGCTGGCAGGGCATCGACCACGAACTGGTCGCCGGAGCCGCCCCCGTGGTCTCCGCCATGCTGCCGGACATCCACCTGCGCCGCCTGGCGACCCTGCTCGACGGCTTCGCGGCCGAACTCGCCGCCTCCTGCCCCGGCGCCACCCTGGATCGCGTCCCGGAGCGCCGCTGGGCCGACCTGTGGACCCGCGCGCTGCTCCTGACCCTGCCCGGCGCCGCCCCCACGCCCACCCCGTCCCCCGTGACCGGCCGCCTGCTGCCGCTCGGCGTGGACGTACAGGAGCACGCGACCGCCGTGCAGGCCCAGGTCCACGCCGTGCTCGAACCCTCCGACGGGACGGCGCCGCGCCTCGTCCGGGCGGCGGTGTCCGCGCCCAAGCCCGACACCGTCGTCGGCGCGGGCCTGTGGCAGCTCCTGCGGCCGCGGATGTCCCTGCTCGGAGCCGCGGGGGAGGGCCGCGCCATGGAACTCGACGCCATGCCCGTCACCGCCGAGGGCGACCTCGTCTGGGACGACGCGCGGGCGCGCACCGGCGAGCCGGCCGACCCCTTCGCCACCGCCCGGGTCGTCCTGTCCACCGCCACCGACCCGGTGACCGCGCCCCTGGACCGTCACCCGGCCCGGATCGCCGTCCCCGTACTCCTGGAGGGGTACGGGGCGGAGCACGAGGACGACGGAACGCTCACGTTCACCGTCGCCGGGCACCGGCTGGCCGTCGACACCGACCGCGTCCCCGCCGCCGGTCCGCTCACCCCGGCGGCGGTCGCCGCCTCCGGCGCGTGCCTGGGTCTGCTGCGGTGGGACGCGGGGGAGTTCGTCCTCCAGCCGCTCGCCGTCGAGACGACCGTCCGGAAGAAGACCGTCGCCGTCCACGCGGGCGCGTGGGCCGGAGGCACCACCGACAAGCTCGGCGTACGGGCAGAGAAGGCGGCCACGGACTCCGTCACCGTCCTGCGGGAACGAGCCGGAAAGCTGCTGCGCGCATGACGGACACCACGCCCTCGGCCGGTCCCGCCGACGCCCCTGCCACCGTTCCCACGGCCCCCTCCCGCCCGGGCACCCCGCCCCCGGGCGTCCCCGACGCCGACGACAACCGTCGTCAGGTCCTCTACTGGCGACTCCTCGCCCGGCTCTTCGACCCCGAGGAGCAGGCCGCACTCGAAGCGGCGAGCCTCGCCGTCGTCGAGGACATCGGTCTGCCGTCGGCCCTCCTCGACCCGGGCGCGTCCGTCGAGTCGGTCGTCCAGCGCCATCCGGAGCTGGCCGACGAGTTCGACGGGCTGATGACCCCGGAGCCCGACCCGGACGGCGCGCGCGACCGGGCGGCGGAGGTACGGCGTGCCGCGCTAGCGTCGAAACTGCTGCTCAACGTCTTCGCCACCGGATCGGGAACGGTCTCCGCGGGGCAGCTCGCCCGCTGGCAGTCCGACGCGGGCTGGCTGGAGCGGGCGCACGGCTGCCCGCCCGGGGGGCTGCGCGGCGGCCAGGGCGGCGGAGCAGCGGTCCCGGCCGGCGGCCTCGGATCCGAACTCGGCGCCGTCGAAGCCGAACTCGTCCGCCGCATGCACCTGCGCGAGGTGCTGGCCGACCCCGTCCTGGCCGCCCGGCTCACTCCCAGCATGTCGCTGATCGAGCAACTGCTGCGCGACAAGGGCAACCTGTCAGGGATCGCCCTGGCCAACGCCAAGTCCCTCATCCGGCGCTACGTCGACGAGGTCGCCCAGGTGCTCCGCACCCAGGTGGAGAAGGCCACCGTCGGGGAGCTCGACCGCTCGGTCCCGCCCAAGCGCGTCTTCCGCAACCTCGACCTCGACCGCACCATCTGGAAGAACCTCACCAACTGGAGCCCGGAGGAGGAGCGGCTCTACGTCGACCGCCTCTACTACCGGCACACCGTCCGCAGGACCACACCCCAGCGGCTCATCGTCGTCGTGGACCAGTCCGGCTCCATGGTCGACTCGATGGTCAACTGCACCATCCTCGCCTCGATCTTCGCCGGGCTGCCGAAGGTGGACGTCCACCTCATCGCGTACGACACCCGCGCCATCGACCTCACCCCGTGGGTGCACGACCCGTTCGACGTGCTCCTGCGCACCAACCTCGGCGGCGGCAACGACGGACCGGTCGCGATGGCGATGGCCCGGCCGAAGATCGCCGAACCGAAGAACACCGCGATGGTGTGGATCTCCGACTTCTACGAGTTCGACCGCTCGCAGCCCCTGTTCGAGGGCATCGAGGCGGTCCACCGGTCCGGGGTCCGCTTCATCCCCGTCGGGTCGGTGACCAGCTCCGGACGGCAGGAGGTCAACCCCTGGTTCCGGGAGCGGTTCAAGGCGCTCGGCACCCCGGTGATCTCCGGCCACATCGACAGACTCGTGCACGAACTCAAGACCTTCCTCACCTGAGACGCCCAGAAAGGCCCTTCTCATGTCCGACCTGCTCCGCGCTCCCGCCGAGATCAAGTACGCCGAGGAACTCGACTGGCTCGAGTCGATCGACGACAACCCCAAGCCGTTCTCCTGGCGCCTCTCCCCGAAGATGGTCCGCCTGTTCGTCCTCGGCTCCGAGCGCGCCGACGGCCTGGACCGGGAGGTGTCGCAGAAGTGGTTCGGCGACCGCAGCTTCGTCGAGCGCTCCATCGTCACCCTCGCCTCCGACCGCGGTCTGCTCCTCATCGGAGACCCCGGCACCGGCAAGAGCTGGCTCGCCGAACTCCTCTCGGCCGCGATCAGCCGCAACTCCACGCAGGTGGTACAGGGCACAGCGGGCACCACCGAGGACCACATCAAGTACTCCTGGAACGTGTCCATGGTCATCGCCAAGGGCCAGTCCCGCGAGTCGATGATCCCCTCGCCGATCATGACCGCCATGGAGACCGGCACCATCGGCCGCTTCGAGGAGCTCACCCGCTCCACCAGCGACGTCCAGGACGCGCTCATCTCGATCCTCTCCGAGAAGTACATCTCGGTCCCCGAACTCGACGGCGCCGACGGCGAGAACATCGTCTTCGCCAAGCCCGGCTTCTCGGTCATCGCCACCGCCAACAGCCGCGACCGGGGCGTCAACGACCTGTCCTCCGCGCTCAAGCGCCGGTTCAACTTCGTCCGCATCCCCATCGTCACGAACAAGAAGAGCGAGGCGGAGATCGTCCGCTTCCGCACCGAGGAGCTGCTGCGCCGGCACTCGATCGAGCTGGACGTGCCGCCCACCCTCCTCGACGTCCTCCTCCAGAGCTTCGCCGACCTGCGGGCCTCCGCCGCCGCGGCCGGGAGCGATGACGAGAAGCTGGAGTCCGCCCTCTCCACCGCCGAGCAGATCGGCGTACTGGAGGACGCCGTCCTGCACAGCGACTTCTTCGGCGAGCGCACCCTGACCGCCCGCGCCCTCGCCTCCTCGCTGATCGGCACCCTCGCCCGCCGCGAGCCCGAGGACCTGGCCATCCTCAACAAGTACCTGCACGGCGTCGTCGAGCCGCGCGGCAAGGAGGAGGGCGGCTCCTGGCCCGAGTTCCTGGAGGGCGGCCGCGAAGCGATCGCCAAGCTGTCATGACCGGCACCCCCGACACGACGGCCGCGCCCGGCACCCCCGGGACCACGGCGGCGGCAGCCACGTTCACCGCGCTGCGCGGGCAACTCCACCGCGCGGCGGCTGAGTTCGCCGACGGCCAGGACGCGCTGGAGGGCATCCTCCTCGGCATGGTCGACGACGTCGACCGCGCCGTCGGCGAGCCCCTGGAGATCTTCCCCGTCTGCCACCACTCGCCCGCCTCCGCCCTCGCCATGGCCCGCCGGCTGCGCGAGAAGCAGCCCAAGGTGGTGTACCTGGAACTCTGCGAGGACATGACGCCGCTCCTCACCGAGCTGCGCAACTGCCGGCTGCCCGTCGCGGTGCAGGCCTTCGCGAGCGAGATCGACGGCTTCCCGCCCGACTGGGCCCCGCTGTCCGTCGTCGCACCCGTCACCGAGGCGTCCGCCGAGTACCAGGCCATCGCCTACGCCCTCGACACGCCCGGCGTCGAACTCGTCCTCGTCGACCGCTCCTCCGACCACGTCTTCCAGTGGGACGCCCGGCACGACCGGGCCGAGCGGGCCACCGGGGACACGGACGCACTCCACGGTGAGGCCGTCGGCGTCGAGATCGGTGACCTGCGGCCCCGGTTCGCCGAACTGGAGGAGCACCTGCTGCGCCACGGCAAGGTGCGGCACTGGTCGGAGTGGTGGCACCAGTACGTCGAGGTCCCCCTCGGCGACAGCGACCACGACACCTACCGCCAGGTCATGTTCCTCATCGGCAGCCTGTTCCGGCGACTCGCCCCCGGCCGGGGTGACCGGGTGCGCGTCGACGAGGACCGCGAGCGCTACATGTGGACCCGGATGCGCGAGCACCTGGCCGCCACCGGCACCGATCCGGCCGACTGCCTCTACGTGTGCGGCGCCTTCCACGCGGCCAGCCGCGTCGAGGAATTCGGTGTGCACGGCAGCGGAGACTTCACCATCTCCCCGCGCACCGCCACGACCTGGCAGTACGGCCTGATCCCGTCCAGCCACACGGCGATCGAGGCGCAGTTCGGCCTCGCCCCCGGTTCCGTGTCCATCGCCGCGACCCAGTGGGCGAAGAACCTCAGACGCACCCGGGTGGAGCCGTACCGGCTCGCCGGGCAGGCCGGAACGAAGAAGCCGCGCGCGACGAGGACGGCGGCGAAGGCCGCCGCACCCGCGCCCGTCCCCACGGAGGACCGGCTCTCGGGCTTCCTCCAGCAGCCCCCCACCCTGCACACACTCGACGAGGCCGAACTGCTCGGCTGGTCCGTGGACATCGTCCGCGCCGCCCGCCGCAGCGGCTACCTCGCCTCCACCGCCGACGCGATCGCCGTCTTCGAGACGTCGATCCTGCTCGCCGCCATGCGCGACCGGGCCAAACCGACGCCGTACGACTTCCAGGACGCGGCGGTCACCTGCATCGAGAAGGACACCGTCCCCGGCCGCAGGGACGTGCGCCGCCTCGTCGAGATCATGATGGGCGGCGACCGGATCGGCCAGGTCGGCTACGAGGCCCTGCCGCCGCTCGCCCGCGACGTGCACGACCGGCTGGCACCGCTCGCACTCGACCTCCAGCAGCGCGGTGTGCGGCGAGCCCTCCTCGACATGGCGTCCCGGCCCGAGCTGCGGGCCTGTTCGGACGTCCTGTGGATGCTCCGCCGCCTGCTTCCCCCCGGAGCCGCACGCACCGTGATGGGAGAGCGGCGGCTCGGCGAGCGGTCGATCCAGGAATCATGGGACCTGTCCCTCGGTACCCACCAGCGGGCCCTCATCGAACTCGGCTACGAGGGCGTGAGCCTGGAGCAGGTGCTGGAGCAGCGCCTGCGCCGCACCGCGTACGGGGACCGGGCCACGACGGCGGAGGTCCTCGCGGCGCTCGAGGACGCCACCCTGTACCTCGGTGGCAGACGCCTCGCCGACGAGCTCGGCGCCCGCGCCCTCGACGTCCTGGCGGGCGAGCGTACCGTGGACGGGGCCCCGGAGGTGCTGCGCCGGGTGCGTGGCCTCCTCGCCTACTACCGCACCGGCGAACCGGTGCTGCCGCCGTGGATCGAGTCCTTCGTCCGCACCGGCTACGCCCACTACTGCACGCTGCTCCCGACGGCGTTCCGCGACGAGGACGCCACCGTGGGGCAGGTGGCGGCGATGCTCGGCTTCCTCTTCAGCATGGAGAGCCTGGCCTTGTCCCTGGGCTGCGACCGGACGCAACTGGAACTCGCGGTGGCGCAGTCGCACCCGGGGGACCCGGCGAAGACGGCGCTGCTGTGGGCCGCGCAGGTCCAGCTCGGCACCCTGTCCCGCGGTGAACTGCGCGCCCGCTGCGACGAACTCCTCGCCAACCCCCTGGTGGTGCCCTCCTACCCCCGTTACCTCAGCGGGTTCGTGCACGCCCTCCAGCCGGTACCGGGGCTCGCGGACGTGGTCGTGGAGGCCGTGTCGAACGCCTTCGGGCGGCTGCCCGACGCCGTCCTGCTGCCCTGGCTGCCGAGCCTCATCACCACCCTGCGGTCGAACGCCGCGGAGCTGGCCCCGCTGCTGATCCGCGAGGCGGGCCGGATCTTCCCCGGGCGGCTCGCGGCCCTGGACACCTGGGTCCCGCCGTGGCGCGCCCTGCCGGAGCCACAGCGCGACCGGCCGGCCGCCGCGCCGAGCGGTGCGGCACTGCTCCCGGCTTACCCGGAGACGTGTGACGCCCTCGCGCGGATCCTCGGTCGTACGGAGGCATGGGCCCCGGCGGACGGGGCGGTCGCCGGACCTGCCGGTGCGGCGCTGCTGTTCGCCCACCGGGCCACGAGTGACGCGGTGGCGGACCTCCTCGGCGGCGGCGACCCCTGGGAGCCGGACGCCGCCGAAGCCCGCTCCCCGGCCCTGACGATGCGCCACTCGGCCACGGCCCATGCGGTGGCGGCACTCCTCACGACCCCGTGAGCCGGTCCGGGCCGACCACCGAGGCCCCCGGGGCCCGGTGGCCGGCCCCGGGGGTGCGGCCGGAGGAAGGCTCAGTCGTCGAGGGCGTCCAGGACGGTGCCGAGGTCGACGAACTTGAAGTTGGTCGCGGCCCGGTCGCCGTCGGCGGGGGCGTCGTGTCCGTCCTGCACGACGAGCAGGCCGCGCGGGTACTTCGAGCCGAGGGGGGCGTTCAGGGCGGCGGCGCCGTCGCACTCCTCGGAGCCGTCGAGCGCGCTGTGCGCGGCCCCGACCCGGAACCCGCCCTCGTACTCGTTGTCGTCCCCGAGCTCCCGGTCGTAGGCGGCGAAGGTGTTGTCGCCCTGGCTGGAGGCGAGGAGGTACCCGTCGCCGTCGGACTCGGTGACCAGGGTCAGGCCCTCGACGTCCGCGGAGATCCGGGTGCCGCCGAAGCCGGGGTCGGCGCCCGGAGCGCACTCCTCGGTCTCCTCGTCGTAGACCCCGGGAACGCCGTACTCGCGGACGGTGTCGACCAGCTTCGGCGTGCCGGTGAGGTCGGCGCGCAGTCGCCAGATGCCGACGTCCTCCTGCCCGGCGTAGAGGGTGCCGTCGGCGGGGTCGACGACCATGCCCTCGACCTGGGGCAGCTCGCCGGGTTCGCCGCAGGGGGACCAGGAGGTGCCGTCGGGCAGCCGGAACGTGGAGGGCAGGTCCAGGGTGCGGATCTTGCGGTACGTCATCCTGTCGCCCGCGGCCGGGAGCAGTTCGAGCAGCGCGACGCTGGTGCGCTCCCGCCGGCTGACCAGGGCGAAGGACTTGCCCGTGGCGCGGTCCGTCCAGGTCGCGAGACCGTAGGCGGTCCGCTGGTCGTTGATCTCGGCCTGGTCCCGGGAGAACACGGGCGGCGCGGCGGGGTCGGTGACGTCGGTGAGCGGGCCGCCCGCGCGGTCGCGGTCGATGCGGTAGAAACGCAGCCGGTCGTGGCCCCGGTCGGTGGTCACGGCCAGGTCCGCCCTGCCCGAGGTGAGCCGCAGGCCCTGGACGAGGTCCACGTTGTTGAAGCGGCCCGGGGCGTCGTCAGGACCGGCGGCCGGGGGAGCGGCGATCGACTGCACCGGTCGCGCGTCCAGGTCGTAGACGCGCAGGCCGCCCTCCTTGGCGGTCGCGATGACAAGGCTGCGGCCGGGGGCGGCGGCGTTGCGCCAGATGGCCGGGTCGTCGGCGTCGGCGTTGCCGCCCGCGTCGTCGTCGTGCAGTACCGGCGTCTCCGCGCGCGGCGTCACGGTCGGCAACGGGGTTCCGGAGGCGCGCTGGTGGGCCTGGGCCGGTACGGCAAGGGCCGCTGCCGCGAGCGCCGTGGTCATGACGAGCGCGAGCGAACGGGCGGTGGTGGGGCGAGTCACGCAACTCTCCTCTGCAGGGGGGTGGTCGGTCCTGCGTGAGCGTGCTGCCCCTCCGTGTCGGCCCGGGGCCCCCGGACGACCGGAGGCCCGAAGTCCAGGTGTACGTGCGATGAACCGCCGAGCGGACCGCGACACGTGTCGCGGTCCGCGGGGGGTCTGCCCGACGACGATCGGGCGGGGTTCGGCGATCAGGCCGGGTTCTTCACGTCCGCCAGGTGGTTCGCGCCGATGAGGCAGTCACGCATCTCGTAGCGGGGTGCGACGGCCCCGGTCCAGCGGAGGAACCCGGTGGTCCCGGTCGCCGTCGACATGTCGATGAACCGGCACCCGTCGTACAGGACCTTGCCGGACGTGGTCGCGGTGGGCCCGGTCGTCACCTGGTGAGAGCCCATCAGCCCGCAGTCCTCGTACCGCACCATCGGGCCTCGGGCGCCGTTCGCGTGGAAGTCGTACGCGTGGGTGACCGCGTTCGGCGCCCAGGACTTGAAGCTGAGGGCGGTGTCGTCGCACGACACGAAGGTGATGTTCCCCTTGTACCAGCGGGAGTCGATCACCTTGTGGCCTACGCCCCGCAGCTCGAACCGGATGCCCTGGGCGTACAGCCGTGCGACGGAGTCGGCCCGGGTGGTCGCGTCGGCGGTGAGCTGGAAGAACGTACCGGTCGACGCGGCGTCCGTGAGGATGTAGGAGCCGCCGACGAAGTTCATCGAGCCGCCCCGGTTGTTCTTCACGAACACACCCGACTGGTACTCCACCTTGCAGTCGCGGAACCAGTAGTTGAGGAACTGGTCCTGCTGCGTCGCCGCCGGGGTCATCCCCAGGACGAGGAACGCGTCGGAGTAGGAGCCGCCGACCTGGCAGTGGTCCCAGCCCATCTCGCTGTTGAGGTTGGACGTCGTGGCCGGGCCGTCGAGACCGATGCCGCGCTTCCAGCTGCCGCGCCACTCGACGTCCGTGTACCAGGTGTCCTGGACGCCGTAGTCGGCCGAGGAGTAGGCGTAGTTGAAGCTCGATGTGGCGTTGGTGCTGGTGAAGGTGAGTCCGGAGATCCGGATGTTCTTGTAGCGCTGGTAGTTCGTCCACAGCGTGGTGTCGTCGGCCGCCGGCGAGTACACGATCCGGGACAGCCGCTTGCCGTAGCCGGTGATCGAAACGCCGTCGACGATACCGCCGTTGCCCTCGCCGTTGACGTTCGGCAGCAGCGAGTCCGGCTGGGTCAGAAGGTAGGTGCCGGGCGGGATGACCAGGACCTTCTTCGGAATCGCTCCCGAGATCGGGCCGGGCTGGAACGAGGCGAGCACCTCGGCGGCGGCCGCGCGGAACGCGGCGTCACTGGCGGTCGCGCCGGTCGGGTCGGCACCCTTGCTGATCACGTCGACGCTGTACGGGTCGTCCCCGGAACCCGCCGCGTACGCCGGTCCGCTCCCCGTCGCCAGTGCCCCCACCGTCGCGCCGGCTCCGGCCGTCGCCAGACCGCGCATGACGGAACGCCGGTCCATACCCCTGCTCATTCTGCCCCCTGTGTAACGATCATGAGAAAGACAGGACATCGGACCATGACGGGGACGTGAACGCAAGATCGTTTCTTCCGGACGGGTGTGGGTGCCGTCACAGGCAGGAAGGGGTGCCGGACCTGAGGGAAAGCGTCCGGCGCCAGGTGTCCGGGAACGCGGACGACCCGTGGGCCTTGGTCCCGTCCGCTCGAGTTCGGACGGGAGCCGGCCGGAATACCGGCGGCCCACGGGTCGGGTGACTGCGTGGTTTTCGGCAGGTGACCTGCCGGGGTGCACAGAGTGCGACGGCAGGCCGTCAGCCCGCAGTCACCTCACGAATCCGAAAAGAAACCATGTTCTCGGATCACCTCCTTTCAGCGTGTGCCCACAGCCTAGGAAAGCCGGAGACGCCGCTCAACCCATTTAAAGGTCCTCTCATGTGGCGAGTCTGCGGTGGCAGACGAGGGTGCAGGCAAAGCTGGTGAAGGCGAGGAAGTGGCCGGCTCTGCGTTCGTACCGACGGTGGAGGCGGCGGCATCCGGTGAGCCAGGTCATGGTGCGTTCTCCGGTCCAGCGGTGGCGGCCCCGTCGCTGTGAGGACTCGAACTTCGCTGTTCCGGTTGGGGAGTTGTCGTGCGTCAGACGGCTGACTTCGCCCCGATGGCACTAACGTCGTGCGCGGCTCCGGCGTCTTCGAGCGGTGACACCACTCGGCCGGCCCGGGCCTGCTCCTACGTACGTGTTCCGCACCCAGAACCGACGACGCAAGGGGAATCGATTCCATGACCGTCACAGCAGCACGCCGCACCAGGTCACCGCGTCGCTCCGCCGCCCGCACGGCGGCCGTGGCGGCCCTGTCCGCCGCCGCGCTCCTCGGCGGCGGTCTCACGGCCCAGGCCGCCGCACCCGCCCGCACGACGGGCACGGCCGTGGAACTCGCGCCGGCCGGTGCGCTCGCCACCCAGTGCTACTACAAGGTCAACGCCAGCGGCGGTCTGCTGATCCGCAGCGGTCCCGGCACCAGGTACGCGGTCGTCGGGTCCTACGCCAACGGCTCCACGATCCTCGCGTCGGCGTCCACCACCAACGGCTTCCGCCAGGTGGGCACCAACCGCTGGGTCTCCTCGGCGTACACCGTCCGCATCGTCAACCTTCCCTGCGAGTCCTGACAGGGACCCGCGCCGAGGACACCGTTCCCCAGCCCTTCAACGGGCCGTCGGCCGCCGGAGACCCCTCCGGCGGCCTGTCCGCTGCGTCCGACCGGTCTCCGAACTCATCACCGTCAACGTGTTGTCCCCGACGATGTGCCGGATACCGGGCACGTGCGTCCCGGCCTCGTCAGCGGAGTTCCGCCGCCACCAGAGCCGCCGCGTCGGCCACCAGCGCATCGACGGGCGGGGCGTCCTCCTCGAACCGCGTCGTCATCACGACCAGCAGGATCGGGCCGCCGTCCGGCGGCCACGTGACCCCCGCGTCGTTGTTGCCGCCGTACCGGCCGCCGCCGGTCTTGTCGGCGAGGAGCCAGTCCGCGGGCAGCCCCTTGCGGAACCGCTCACCGCTCGTGGTGTTGGCGAGCATCCAGCGCGTGAGCCGTTCCCGGTCCTCGCGCGCGAGCGCGTCGCCGAGCAGCAGCCGCCCGTAGGTCCGGCCGATGGCGCGGGGCGTCGTGGTGTCGGTCTCCCGCCAGGGCTCCGCCGAGTTCAGCTCGGGCTCCCAGCGGTAGAGCCGCGTCGTACCGTCGCCGACCGACCGGGCGAACCGCGTGACCGAGGTCGGACCGCCCAGCTCGCGGAGCAGCAGGTTCGCCGCGGTGTTGTCGCTGTGGCGCAGGGTGGCGTCGCAGAGCTCGGCGACGGTCATCCCGCGGGCGAGGTTCTCCGGCAGCTCGGTCCTCGGGGACCAGCCCGACCGCTTGACGTAGGCCTCCGTGTAGCGGATGCGCCGCGCCAGGAACGTGCCGTCGTGATCGAGGTCGCGCAGCACGGCCGCGACGGCGAGGGTCTTGAACACCGAGCACATCGGGAAGCGCTCCTCGGCGCGGTACGCCACCGAGCGCCCCGACCGCACGTCGTGGGCGAACACCCCGAGCCGGGCCGCGTGCCGGTGCTCCAGCTCCCGCAGCCCTGCGACGAGACGCCTACCGCCGGGGCCCTTCCCCCCGGCGTGCGTCGTTCCGGGCGGGGAGGCGTACGCCGACCCGACGAGAGGTGACGCGGACGTCAGCACGGCGCCGGCGCCGAGGGCGAGAGCGGTGCGACGGGACGGGGTGAGACCTGAGACGGACAACGTTTTCCCTTTCCGTGGCGATCACTGCACAGGGAAACACGCGTCAGGGACCCCGAACGGTTGCGACCCGTACCGACCCCGGACGCTTCATCGCCCGTCGAAGGACCAGGCCTCGATGTCGCGGTAGCGGATCGGCCCGGGCCCCCGCCCGAAGTCGCTGCCGACCAGATGGAGGCGTTCCGCCCGCCAACGACGGCCGGTGAATCCGGCGAGCCGGCCGGCGATGTCCACCACGCTCGACTGATCGTCGCGGCGGGCGCGGGCCAGCGTCAGATGGGGGCGCAGCGGCCGGTCCTCGAAGGGGACACGGCACTCCCTGACCACGGCACGGACGCCGTCGGCCAGTGCGTGCAGCCCTTCCAGGTCCCCGGCGATCCCGCTCCACAACACCCGCTCGTCGAAGTGCCCGCAGCCGCGCAGCGCCAGCTCGACGGGCCGGAGCGAGGCCGCGAGGTCCGCCAGCGGCGGACGCAGCAGCGGAACGGTCGCGACGGGGAGCTCGCCGAGGAACGCCAGCGTGATGTGCCAGTCCTCGATGCGGTTCCACCGCAGGCGCGGGTACGCGTCGTACGCGGCGCCCAACTCCCGCGCCAGCTCGTCCTTCGCCTCGTCGGGCGGGGCGAGGGCGACGAAGAGGCGCACGGTCGCGGCCCGGTCCCGCTCGTCCCCACCCGGCTCCGTGCCCCGCCCGCGCACCTGCGTCATCGTCCGTTCCCCGCTCGCCCTGCGTCCGTCGTCCCGCGATCCGCGTCGCCCCGGACCCGATGTCCCGCGACGATCGCCATGCCGAGGTGAGGGTACGCGGTGTCCCCCCAGGTCCGGGCCTTCGGCCGGTGAGGGTACGCGGGGACCCGCCGGCCCGGCCGCGCCGCCGCAGTCCTGTCGAACCCCCCGCCCCGGCCTCCGGGCGGACCCGTCGTGACGGGAGACCGGTGGTTCTGCCGATGCCCGCGTGCCGCGCCGCGTCGACAGTGACCGGGCCAGTCCAGGACGCGCCGCCCCCGGTTCCAGCCGAGGGCGGCCGCCACACGACACGAGAGGACGACTCCGTCGTGAATCGACACCTTGCCGCAGCCGCCACCGCCACCGCCGCCTGCCTCACCCTGCTCGCCACCCCGGGTGCCAGCGCCGCCGGCACCGCCGCCAACCCCTACGAGCGGGGCCCCGCCCCCACCCAGTCGAGCATCGAGGCCCTGCGCGGCCCGTACGCCGTCTCCGAGACCAGCGTCTCCTCCCTCGCCGCCAGCGGCTTCGGAGGCGGCACCATCTACTACCCGACGTCCACGAGCGACGGCACGTTCGGCGCGGTCGTGATCTCGCCGGGCTTCACCGCCTACCAGTCCTCGATCGCCTGGCTGGGGCCGCGTCTCGCCTCGCAGGGCTTCGTGGTGTTCACCATCGACACCCTCACCACGGTCGACCAGCCGGACAGCCGCGGACGCCAGCTCCTGGCCGCGCTCGACCACCTGACCCAGCGCAGCGCCGTGCGGGGCAGGATCGACGCCACCCGCCTCGGCGTCATGGGCCACTCCATGGGTGGCGGCGGCAGCCTCGAAGCCGCCAAGAGCCGGCCGTCGTTGAAGGCCGCGATCCCCCTGACCGGGTGGAACACGGACAAGACCTGGCCCGAACTCCGCACGCCCACCCTGGTCATCGGCGCGGACGGTGACACGGTCGCCCCCGTCTCCAGCCACTCGGAGCCCTTCTACCAGAGCCTGCCCAGCTCGCTCGACAAGGCGTACCTGGAGCTGAACGGCGCCACGCACTTCACCCCGAACACCTCGAACACGACGATCGCGAAGTACAGCATCTCCTGGCTCAAGCGCTTCATCGACGACGACACCCGGTACGAGCAGTTCCTCTGCCCGCTGCCGCGGCCGAGCCTGACGATCGAGGAGTACCGGGGCACCTGCCCGCTCGGTTCCTGACGATCGACGGCCGGCGTCCGGACGCTCTGTGCGCCGTCACAGGACACGGCTCCCGGGCCTGGGCCCCAGCCCACGCCCTCGCCCGGGAGCCTTCCGCGGATACCTACGGGTCGGTAACGTGATCGTCGTGAGCGGAGCGACACATGCCGCCGCCCCCGGCCCGCGGTTGTACGACCGTACGACCGAACTCGCCGCGGTGGCCCGGCTCTCAGCAGGCGCCGGCACCGGAACGGGCGGCGTCCTCTTCGTCACGGGCGACCCCGGCGAGGGGCGTACCGCGCTGCTCGCGCGGGCCGCCCACGACTTCCCCGGCACCGCCCTCTGCGTCGCCGCACCCCCGCACCGGGGGCCGTGGAGCGGGGTGCGATCCCTGTGCGCCGCCCTCGCGCCCCACCCGCCCGCCGGGCGCCGCGCGCTCCGGCTCGCGCGGGGCGAGGCCGGTCTCGCCGCCGCCGTCGGAAGTCTGACCGCCGGCCGTCCCGCCCTGATCTGCCTGGACGACCTGCACCTCTGGGACGCCCACTCCCGCGCCGCGCTCACCACGGCCTGGCGCGAGCCGGGGAGCCGCTGGGGCGGCACGGTCTGGCTCGTGTCGGCGGCCCGCCACCACCGTCTCCCCGACGTGCCGGACGCGGAGGCCCTACGGCTCGGGCGGCTCACCCGGGACGGCGCGCGGGCCCTCCTGGGCGACCTGTGCCCGGTGCCGCCGCCGGCCGGGCTCGTGGAGCGGCTGCTCGACGAGACGGCCGGACATCCCGGTGTCCTCGCCGCGGCGGTACGGCGCCTCGGATCCGCTCTCGTGACCGGAACCGGGCTGACGTCCCGGCCCCTCGTCGACGGCGCCGTCCTCGCCGAGGTGTACGGCGGTCTCGTGGACAGCCTCCCGGCCGACTCCCGGCGGCTGCTCGCCGTGGTCGCCCTGACCGGCCGCACGGAAACCTCCGACCCGCCGCACCCGCCCGGCCGCACCGAAGCCCACACTCCAGTCGCGGAACCCCACGGCCACGTCCAGGCCGACCCCCCGGCCTCGGCGGCCCCCGGACGCGGGACGGGACGGGCGGGCGCGGGGCGGTGGTCGCAGGCGTACGAGGTCGGTCTCGGCGCGGTCCTCGCCACCGCGCGGGCGACCCGTACCTCCGTCGAGCCGCTGGACGGCCTGATCGCGGGCGGGCTGCTCTGCCGCAGGGGTGACGCGCTCCGCTTCGAGGACCCGTTCCTCGGCAGGGCGGCGCTCGCCTCCGCACCCACCGGGATCACCCCGGCCCCTTCGCCCGTCCCGGCGTCGGACCCCACGCTCGTCCGCGGCGAGGGGCACCGCGCCGACCGTCTCGGCCCGCCCCCGGCCGTACGCGCCCTCGCTCCCGTGGTCCGCGGCCGCGCCCAGCTCGTCCGCGGTCTCGCGGCACTCGCGGGCGGTCCGGTCATGGACGCGCACGAGGCACTGCTGCAAGCGGCGGAACTGCTCGGCGACCGGGAGCCGGCCGAGGCGTCCGACGCCCGGTTCCTCGCCATGGAGGCCGCCTGGGCCGGGGGTGACGTCTCCGCGTGCCTGGCCGCCCTGGACCCCGGCAAGGCGGCCCGGGGGACGGAACGCGACTTCGTCGTGGGGCTGCGCGCCGCCCTCGACATCCGCCTCGACCAGGCCCGCTCCGTCCTGGCGCGGGTGGTCGCGCGGGACGGCGTCGAGGACGACCCCCGCCTGCTCCTGCGGGCGGGCTCCGCAGCGCTCGTGGTCGGCGACACCGCGTCGGCGGCCCGGATCCACGCCCGTGCGCTCGTCCGCGCCCGCGCCGAGCACCGCAGCGCCCTGGTGCCCCGGGTCCTGGAACACCTCGCCTACGCGGAACTGAGGGCCGGCCGGTACAGCAGGGCCGCGCGCACCGCGCACGAGGGACTGCGGGCGGCCGAGCAGACCGGCCAGCGCAACGTCGCCGCGCACCAGCACGCCGTCCTGGCCCTCGTCGCCTCGGTGGCGGGCGACGGGCGGACCGTGAGGGAACACGCCGGGCGGGCCCTCGACACCGCGCGCCCGCACGGCCTCGTCCAGGCCGCTACCCTCGCCGAATGGGCGCTGGCCAGGGCCGAGTTCGGGCACGGTCTCGCCGCCCAGGCGACCGCGCGGCTCCTTCCCCTCGTCCGGCAGGGCCCACGGAGCGGCCACTTCGCGCTGCGGATGCTGGTGATCCCCTGTTTCGTGGAGGCGGCCGTCGCGTCCGGGCGGCGCGCGGAGGCGCGGGAAGCGGCGGAGGAGTACGCGATCTGGGCCGTCCAGGGCATCGACGGGACGGCACCGGCCCAACTGGCGCGCTGCCGGGCGCTGCTGGCGCCGGGCGAGGAGCCGGCGTACTGGTTCGGTGAGGCCGTCCGCCGCCACGAAAGCTGCGGCAACGACTTCGAACGCGCCCGTACGCTCCTCGCCTACGGCACCTGGCTGAGGCGCCGCCGGCGGCCCGGCGACGCCCGTGGTCCGCTGAGCGACGCCCTGGTCACCTTCGAGCGGGCCGCGGCGGAGGGCTGGGCCGAGCACGCCCGCTCCGAACTGCGCGCCACCGGTGGCACCACCGGCGGGGTCACGGACCCGGCGGCGCTCGGCCGGCTGACGCCTCAGCAGCAGCGGATCGCCCGCCTCGTCGCCGGAGGCGCCACCAACCGGGAGGTCGCCGACCGCCTCACCCTCAGCCCGAGGACGGTCGACCACCACCTCAGGAGCGTCTTCGCCAGGCTGGGCATCCGGTCCCGGGTCGAACTCCCGGGCGTGGTCGGCCGGTGGGACGCCCGCCCGTCCGGGTGATGACGGGACTCGGCCGTGGGTGTTCGGGAGGGGCACGGTGAATGCCCCAGCGGGCGGTCAGGGAATGTTCGACCGAACTGGGCTCCTCGACCGGCTCGCCGACGGCGACGCTTTCGCGCTGTGCACGCCCCGAGGGCAGGTCCATCGTCGCGTGTGGTGAACGTCATGGACGAGCCGTCGCTCCGGACGCTCATCCTGCACCAGACGTAGGGGATCCGGAACACGGTGAGCGGCGTCTGCGGCGTCGGCAGCACTGTGCGGCAGCCGGGGGAACCAGGGCCGCCGGGGATCGAGGAAAGGCGGCCCTCCGTACGGAGGGCCGCCTTCCGATCGGCTCACGGCACGGCCGTCACGCCGGTCGGTGGAGCGAGCCGGGGAGCCTGGCGACTACGGGGCCACCTTCAACAGCTTGTTCGCGGTGCCGGAGGAGGGGTTCTTGATCGCGTCCGCCGTGGCCGCCCCGGTCAGGGCGGCGGCGGTGTCGGCGGGCGTCGCCGACGGGTTGGCCGCCAGGTACAGGACGGCCGCGCCCGCCACGTGCGGCGCCGCCATCGACGTACCGGAGATGGTCTTCGTACCGGTGTCGCTGTCGTTCCAGGCCGAGGTGATCTCCGAGCCCGGCGCGTACAGGTCCACCACGGCGCCGAAGTTGGAGAACGACGACTGCTGGTCGTCCTTGGTGCTGGACGCCACGGTCAGCGCCTCCGGCACCCGGGACGGCGAGCCCAGACCGGCGTCGGAGGACTCGTTGCCCGCCGCCACCGCGAAGGTCACGCCCGAGGAGATGGCCCGCTCGACCGCCGCGTCCAGCGCCTCGTCGGCACCGCCGCCGAGGCTCATGTTCGCGACCGAGGGCCCGGAGTGGTTCTGCGTCACCCAGTCGATGCCCGCCACGACCTGCTCGGTGGTGCCGGAGCCGTTGTCGTCGAGGACGCGCACGGCGACGATCCTGGACTTCTTGGCGACGCCGTGGGAGGTGCCGGCGATGGTGCCCGCCACGTGGGTGCCGTGGCCGTTGCCGTCGTCGGCGGTGGCGTCGTTGTCGACGGCGTCGAAGCCGTGGCTCGCCCGGCCGCCGAAGTCCTGGTGGGAGATCCGGACGCCGGTGTCGATGACGTACGCGGTCACGCCCTCGCCGCCGTTGTCGGGGTAGGCGTACTTCTGGTCACCGGCCGTGTCGGCCTGGTCGATCCGGTCCAGGCCCCAGGACGGGGGCTTGTCCTGCGTTTCGTTGATGCTGAAGCGCTTGTTCTGCACGACCGTCCCGACGGAGGGGTCGGCCGCCAGCCGCTTGGCCTCGTCGACGCTGAGGCCGGACGCGGAGAAGCCGTTGACCTCGGAGCCGTAGGAGCGTTCGAGCGTGCCGCCGTACTTCTTCGCGAGTTCCGCCTTGTTCGCGGATGCGTCGAGGATGACGACGAAGCTGCCGGAGACGGCGCCCGGTGCGCCGAGTCCGTGCACGGTCCCTGTCGCCGGGGCGGCCGCCCCGGCGAGGTTGCCCGCGAACAGAGCCGCGGTGACTGCGCCTGCCGCACCTGTGGCGATGACCGCGTTGCGAAGACCGTGGGATCGCTTGTGAGTTGCCATGAAGGGGGATCTCTCCTCGTGTTGACGTGTGGGGCGTCAAACGTTCGAGAGAACCCTGTGCGGGTTGGCAGGAGCAAATCAAGAGGGGGACCGGCGTACGGCTTATTCAACAAGGTTTCTTAATGATCCCTCCGCATCGCCTCCACGGCCCACACGTCTTCTCACGCACTCCTGCGTGAAATGGGCACGATTAATGATTTGTACATCGGGCCTCCGCTCTGCATCCTCGGCACCGTGAACTCAGAGAGCGACGCGCCCGAGCGGTGGAGCGAGGCCAGCGTCTACCCCGACATGTGGGCGGACCCCGACAAGGATCCGCGCAACAGCGAAGGACCCGGCCCCGAAGGTGAGTTGGCGACGTTCCAGGACTTCCTGGGCGGCTACCGACTGACCCTGCGGATGAAGTGCGAAGGACTGGACCCGGAGCAGTTGGCCCGCCGGTCGGTGCCGCCGTCGACCATGTCCCTGCTCGGTCTGGTCCGCCACCTCGCGGAGGTGGAGCGGGACTGGCGGGGCTGGATCCCGCCGGGAGACCCGGAACCGACGCTGTACGGGGACGCCGACGGCGACTTCGAAGGAGTTGCCGCGGAGCAGGCGCTCGTCGACAGCGCGTTCGCCGACCTCGCGCGCGAACAGGCGGCGACCGACGCCGCGCTCCTGGCGTGGCCGGACCTGGGCGCCCGGGTGATCCGGGACGACACCGCCGTCCGCGAACTGTGGGTCCACCGGATCGAGGAGTACGCCCGCCACTGCGGGCACGCGGACCTGCTGCGCGAGTGCGTCGACGGCAGGGTGGGACAGTAGCGACCTGACGTGGGCGCGGGGGCGGACGCTCGACGCCGGTCGTGAAAGCGGTGAGTGCGTACGCGGCGGGCTCCGTGCCCGTCGGGTACGCGGTGGGCCCCGCCGAGCGGCGAACCGCTCCGCCGGGCCCACGCCGCCGTCCTCGTACACCGCGCGGACCGCCGCGCCGAGGCGGCGGTCAGCTCGACCTAGCCCGGTCCGGCGACGGACCCCCTCCGGGGGCGCGATCGCGGGGACGGGAAACCTTCGAGGTCTCCGTCCTCCGCACCCACCACGTGACCCAGCAGGTGCAGCGGCCCCGCCTCGACGCCTGCCGCCTCCATGACCCGCCAGTGCGCCCCCGCGCTCCTGCCGTCCACCAGACCGTGGACCAGGGGGAGTTCCGGGTGCGCGGCACGGAGCAGCGACTCCAGTCGGCACGAGGCGATCGTGCCCGGGAGCCACGACCGCGCCGCGTACCCCGCCGCCGCCGCGGGCGGAAGCCCGGGCGCCGTCCGGCGTTCCACCGCCCCGACGGACAGCAGGCCCCCGCCGACGATCAGCACATCCCGCCGCTGCCGCATCCTCGCCAGGGCGCCCGTCACGTCGAAGCAGTGCGGGAACGAGTCGTCGACGACGATCGAGCCCGGCCGCAGCCGCGACACGTCGAGCACCGCCCCGCCCCCGCTGACGGCCGTGATCAGGAGGTCCGCCTCGTACACGGCCACCGGCAGCGCAGGACCGGACTCGTGGACCTCCACGCCCCGGACCAGACCGCGGGCGATCAGGTCGTCGGCCAGGTGCCGCAGCCGTGGCGCACTGCCCGCGACGTCACACAGGAGCAGCCGTGCGGGCGGCTCGGCGGCCCGCACGAGGAGCAGTTCGAGGGAAGAACCGCCGATGGAGCCGAGACCGGCCACCGCGACGACCAGACCGCCGAGTTCGCGACCCGTCCGCGCGAGCGCGGCGTGGACGGTCGTTACCACGGACACCACCGTCGCCGCATGCCCGGTGGTGACGGCGATCGGAGCCTCCGTCTCGCGCAGGACGCCGTAGCCGTACGCGGTGAGAGACGGGATCATGCCCGCGAGGGAGACACAGCGAGCCCCCAGCGCCGCCGCGTGTTCGACGGCTCGGGCCGTGCGCCCGGCCAGGTCGGGCGTCGACGCCAGCTCGTCGGCGAACAGCGGAAGGCAGACGAATCCGGACCGCCCGAGACGGGTACCGATCTCCTCCACGAGCCGGGGACGCCCGCCGGGGAAGAGCAGTCGGCGCAACTCGTCACGTGACGGCGCGTCGACCTCCGCTCCGCCGAGCGCGGCGAGCTGACCGGGTGGGGGAAGGTAGCCGACGAGAGCGGAGTCCAGCGACACGTCGAGGGCGGGAGGCAGCCCCGAGGGCGACACGCGGGCTGATGCCGATGCCGCACCGTCAACAGTTGCCGTTGTCGTTGTCGTTGTCGATTGCGATGCGGATGCCCGTGTCGCCGACGGCTTCGAGTCCGGGACCGGAGCCGGCGCCGTGACTGGAGCCGCATCCGGGATCGCCCCTGCCCGTACGTCCATCGTCATCCCCCTCCGCAGGGCGTCGGTGAACGCGGCGAACGCCGGCTCGTCGGGGAAAGCGGCGGTGGACGCGCGAAGCGTCACCCTCAGTTCTCCCGCACCGACCGGACGCACCGCGAGGAACGTGTCCGTGCCCACCGGAGGGGGCGCCAGGACGGTGTCGTCCTCGTCCCACCGCAGACTCAGCGTGTCACCGCGCAGCGGGCCGAGCGACGAGAAGTCCAGGAACGTGAAGAAGAACTGAGCGGTCGGTGGCAGCCCGCCGTCCCCCCGAGAGGCCCCGACTCCTTCCGTACGCGCCGCCTCGACCTCCGCCACGACCGTCCGCAGGTCCTCGGCGAACGTGCGGCCCGCCCCTCCCGCACCGGGCGCCGGGCCCGGCCGCAGCGGTACGGCGGCGGCGTACGGCCCGAACACCCGGTCGGCATCGCGCCGCGCGTCGTCCCGGCCGGAGACGGCCAGACCGAGGATCAGGTCGTCCTGCCCGGTCGTCGCGGCCAGCGTCCGGTAGTACGCGGTGAGGACGGGCGCGAAGAGCGTCGTACCCGCGCCGGAGGCGATCCCGCGCAATGCGGCGACCTGGTCCGCGTCGAGGGTGAACCCCGTGGAGCGGTACGGCGGTGCCGTGGCCACCGGGTCCGGCGACCCGGCGCCCACGCGACCCCCGAGGACCGGGCGCCGGTAGGGCTCGTCGAGCCTGCCCCTGCCCTCGGCGTCGCACGCCAGGCGTTCCCGAAGGTTCACGTGGTCCCGGAACGCGCTGTGCAGCGGCGGGAGTTCGGCGGATTCGCCCCGTACGACCCGGTCGTAGACGGAGAGCAGCTCCCGGCCGAGCAGGGCCACGCTGTAGCCGTCGCCGATCAGATGGTGCGCGTGCACGACGAGCGCGTGCTCGGCGGGCCCGAGGGTCAGCAGCCGCAGACGCAGCAGCGGCCATGCCCAGGGCTCGAAGCGGCGGGCCCGTTCTTCGGTGATCCGCGACGCCAGGAGGCCCGGTTCGGCGAGGGTCTCGAAGTCGACCGGGAGTCGCAGGGCGGGCGGGAGCTCCTGCTGGACCGGCGGGCGAGCACCGGCGGGGAACACGGTCCGCAGCATCGGGTGCCGCACCACACAGGCGTCGACGGCCCGCTGGAACGCGTCGCGCCGCAGCGGCCCGTCGATCCGCAGACACGACAGCCACGCCGTGTCGGAGCCGGGTGCCATCGCCTCCGCGAGGAGGAAGCCACGCTGGGAGGGAGTGAGCGGGAACGGGGAAGGACCGTGCGCGTCACCCCGGGTGACGGGGCCCGCGCTGTCGACGGTCTCCGCGTCCGTGGGGGTGCGGTCGATGACAGCGGCGAGGGCGGCCAGGGTGCGGTGGGCGTACACGACCGTGGGCCTCGGCAGGGACCGTATCTCCTGGCGCAGCCGGGCGAAGACCTGGAGGACGAGCAAGGAGTCGCCGCCGAGCTCGAAGAAGTCGTCCTCGCGTCGTACCTCCTCCGTGTCGAGCAGCTCGGACCAGACGCGGGCGAGCAGGACTTCGGTCGGTGTGGTGGGTGGCGTGGAAGGCGGGGCGGGGGCAGGGGTTCCCCAGGTTGCGACAACGGGACCCCCGGACTCGGGCGCAGACCCGGCGACGGCCTCGGGTGCGGCGACGGACGTGGACTCGACGACGGCCTCGGGCGCAGACCCGGTGACGGCCCCGGGTGCGGTGACGGACCTGGACTCGACGACGGCCTCGGGCGCGGAGGCAGTCCCGAACGCGGCGACGACGACCTCGGCCGCGGGCCCCGTGATGGGCCCGGGCGGAGACCCGGCGACCGGCCTCCGCTCCGGCACCCCGAGCCGGGCGCGGTCGATCTTCCCGGTCCCCGTCAGGGGAAGGTCGTCGACGACGTGGATCCGGCCGGGGAGCATGTACTCCGGCAGCGTCCGGGCCAGATGCGCGCGCAGAACCGTGGGATCGGGATCCGGCACGCCCGGCCGGCGCTGAACGAATGCGTTCAGCCGCTCGTCCCGGAGCACCACGGCGGCGCGGGTGACCGCCGGGTGCGCGAGCAGCACCGACTCGACCTCGCCCGGCTCCACCCGGTGCCCGCGGACCTTCACCTGGTCGTCGAGCCGGCCGAGGAACTCCAGCACACCGTTCCCGTCGCGCCGGACCCGGTCACCGCTGCGGTACCAGCGGCGCCCGTCGCGCTCCACGAACGCGGCGGCGGTCAGTCCGGGTTCGCCGAGGTACCCGGGCGTGAGCCCCACACCCGCGATGTGTAGTTCGCCGGACTCACCCGGCGCGCAGCGCCGCCCGTCCGCCGCCACCACGTCGACCTCCGTACCGGTGACGGGCGTGCCGATGGGCAGGACCCGTACGTCGTCGGCGGGGCGGCTGTCGACGATGTGGAACGTGGCGTTGATGGTGGCCTCGGTGGGCCCGTACAGGTTCGCGATCCGCTGACCGGAGCCGAAAAGGTCGTACCAGCGGCGCACATGGGCGGGAGGCAGCACCTCGCCGCCGACGTGGATCCAGCGCAGGGCCGACAGGTCCGGCGGCGCTGCGCCGTCCCGCCTCCGGGTCTCGGCGGCTTCGAGGAGGCGGGACCAGAGGCTCGGGACCGAGCTCCACACCGATATCCGGGCCGACTCGACACGGTCGAGCAGCGCCTCGGGATCGCGGAGCAGTTGTCTGGGCAGGGTGACCACCGTGGCCCCGACGAGCAGGGGCGCGAGGAGTTGGCGTACCGAGGCGTCGAAACAGACCGACGCCGTCTGCGCGAGGCGGTCACCGGCGTCGTACGCGAACGTCGCAAGCGCCCAGTCGAGGTAGTTGGTCATCGCGCGACGGGTGATCGGCACTGCCTTGGGGCGTCCGGTCGAACCGGAGGTGAAGATCACGTACGCGAGCGCGTCGGGTCCCGGGGCCGGGAACTCCGCGGGCTCGGGTCGCGGTTCGGAGGCGGGACCGTCGAGCATGACGAGCGAGACGCCGGCGGCCGAGGCCGGCTCCGCCGCCGACGTACGGGTCTCCGCGTGGCAGACGAGGGTACGGGCGCCGGACCGCTCCAGCTGGTCGGCCAGACGCGCGGGTGGATGCGCCGCGTCCAGCGGCACCCAGCCCGCTCCCGCGCGCAGGATGCCCACGACACCCGTCACGGTGTCGGCGCCCGGCGCGGTCAGGAGGCCCACCGGGTCACCCGGGGCGACGCCCTGGACGCGCAGGCGCCCGGCGAGCGCGCGGGAGGCCTGGTCGAGTTCGGCGTAGGTCATGACGCCGTCGCCCGTGTCGACGGCGACCGCGTCCGGCGTCGCGCGGAACCGGGCGCACAGTCGGGCGACGATGTCCGGGCGCATGTCCGATCGCATGTCCGGCCGCACGTCCGGGCGGACCTCCGACGGCTCCCCCGCCGGGGCGGGGGAGGGACCGGTCGTCGCCGTGAGCCCGGCGGCCCCCGCGAGCCTGGCGGCTTCCGTGAGCCTGGCGGCCCCCGTGACCCCCGCGGCCTCGGAGAGCTCGGCCAGGTGCTCGCGGGCGAGCCGGGCGATCGTGGTCCGTTCGAACAGCCGGGCCGGGAAGTTCCACGAGAACGACAGCTCCCCGTCGGACTCCCAGCACAGCAGGCTCAGCCGGGTGGCGGCGGAGGCCGTCCCGGCCGAGGTCGGACGGACCCGCACGGGGCACTCGGGGTCGAGGGAGACGGGGAACCGCGCGAAACTGAACGACGCGGGCCCGGCCGTACGCGGTCCCGCACCGTCCACCGGCATCAGCCGGGCGAGATCCGCACTCGTCAGCCGACCGTGCCGTTCGCTCTCCGGCCACGCGTCACGCAGCCGCACCGCGAGCGCGTGCACCGGGACGTCCGGGTGTACGTGGACGGGGACCGGCAGGGTGTCGGCCAGGGGGCCCACCAGCCGGTCCACCCCGGGGAGCCGGGTCTCGCGGCGGGCCCGTGCGACATTGACCGACACGTCCTTTCCGCCCCCGCCCCACCGGGACAGACAGCGCGCGTACGCGGCGAGCAGCAGGTGGAACAGCGACACGCCGTGCGCCGCGGCCGCCTCGCGGAGTGCGGCCGACACGCCGGGCCCCGGGGTCACCTGGTGGGCGAGGAGCGGGGGAGCGGGCGGCCCCAGCGGATCCCCGTCGTAGGGCAGCGCGAGCGGCGCTCCCCTCCGGGCGAGCGCCTCGCGCCAGTACGCCCGGTCCTCGGCGAGGGCCGCCTCCGACCGTTCCGCCCGCTCGTGCGCGGCGTAGGCGGCGAAATTGCTTGCCAGCGGCGGGAGTTCGGGAGAGTAGCCCCGGGAGAGTGCCGTGTAGAGCGTCCACAGCTCCTCGCCGAGGATGTTCAGACTGAAGCCGTCGGCGGCGGCGTGATGCACCACGACGACGAGACGGGCGGAGACGGCGGCGTCGGGGGCCCGCGCGATGTCGCCGGCTTGAGCGGTGTGAGCGGTGTGAGCGGTGTGAGCGGTGGGGGCGGTGGGGGCGGTTTGGGCGGCCCGTGCGGTCCCGGTAGCCGCGTTCGTCGCTCCGGTCGCTCCGGTCACTCTGGTTGTTCCGTCCGCTGCGGCCGCCCTGGCCGCTCCGGCCGCTCCGGCCACGCCCGCCGTCCCGGTGCGGGCGAGCACCGCCCGGATCGGGGCCTCCGAGGTCAAATCGAACGGACGGTTGCGCAAGGCCTCTTCGAGCCGCGCCAGCTCCTCCTCGGCCGGGAGGCCACCGGGCAGATCGCGCACCTCGTACCAGGGGGGAACCGCCTCGTGGCCGGACGGGACGACGACCTGTGTGGGCGCGGCCTCCCCGGGGAGGATCCGGAGACGGAGCATCGCGTGCCGCTCGGCGAGCAGCCCGAGCGCCCTGCCGAGCAGGTCGGCGTCGAGCGGGCCCCTGACGTCCTGGGTCACGTACCCGTAGGCGGCGATGTCCGGGTACAACTCACCGAGGGTGTGGAACGCGAGCTGGACCGGTGTCAGGGAGAAGGGAACGCCGAGGTCGGCCGCCCCCGCCGACGGTGCGTCCGGGCCGGGGGCGGGGGACAGGACGTCCTCGGATCCGAGTTGGCGGGCGAGCTCCCCCAGCGTCCGGTGTTCGAAGAACAGCGTGATGGGCAGGGAGCGGCTCAGCTCCGTCTCCAGCCGCTTGACGAGATCGACGGCCATGAGCGAGTCCAGACCCAGGCCGAGCAGCGGTACGTCGTCCCCGAGGTCGTCCGGGGACACGTGCAAGGCCTCCGACAACAGCTGCCTCAGGACGGCCTGTACGCCGCCCGCCGCTGCGGGGCGGCACACGCGAGGCTCGACGCCCGTCCCCAGCGGCGGTGGCGACTGTGCGGCGGAGGCGGCCCGGACCACGCCCGCCCCCGCTTCGGCGGCCGCACCCGCTACCGCTCCCGGCGACGGGGGTACGGCAGTGGCGACGGGGTCACGTCGAGGAGCGGGGGCCGACACGAGGTCGGCCACCATCAGCTGCCCGGCGTCGGTGCGGCAGGCGGCCCGCAGCGCCTCGAGCGCGGTCTCCGTCTCCAGCGGCACGGGCCCGCGCCGGGCGCCGACGGCGAACGCGCCCCTCGCGCCTCCGTTGTCGACCCCCGACGCGCCGTGCACGCCTCCGGTGCCGACGACCGACGCGCCCCTTGCGCCTCCGTTGTCGACCCCCGACGCGCCGCGCACACCTCCGGTGCCGACGACCGGCGCGCCGCTCGCCGCGAGGAGTCCCGTACCGGCGAAGGCGGCGAAGTTGACGGCCAGCCACGGGCGGCCGGCCGCACGCTCGGCGGCGGCGAAGGCGTCGAGGTACGCGTTGGCGGCGGCGTAGTCACCTATCGCCCCGGCCAGGCCCGGCAGCACCGAGGCGACCGACGAGAACGCGACACACACGGCGGGGCGCAGCTCGTGGGCGAGGAGCCCGCGGGCGAGCAGAAGGGTGCCCCGCGTCTTCGCGGCCAGCACCTCGGCCACGTCGTCGGGCGACTTGGCCCGCAGCGTCCCGGGGCGCACCGTGCCGGCCGCGTGCATCAGCACGTCCAGGCGCGGCAGAGTGGCGAGGAGCGCGTCGACGTCGGCCTCGCGGGACACGTCGGCGGTGCGGTACTCCGCGGTGGCGCCGAGCGTACGGAGCTCGGCGAGGAGTCCCTCGGGCGGCACCGTCGAGCGACCGGTGAGGACCAGCGTCGGCCGCCCCCGCCGGGCGAGGTCGCGGGCGAGCGCGCCGCCGACCCCGCCCGCCCCGCCGGTGATCAGATAGACGCCGTCGACCGGCAGGGCCTCCCGTGACCCGGGCCCGTCGACGACCGGTGGGGGCACCGGCCGAGTGGTCCGGCCAAGACGGCGGCCCCCACGCCAGGCGAGAACGGGCGCCGGCTCGCATCCGGCTCCGCGTCCGCCGCCGCTCGTCGGTACGGCCCACGCAGGCCCGAATCCGCCTCCCTCGCTGCCGGTCGGCTCGGCCCGCGCCGGCTCGAATCCGCCTCCGTGGCCGCCCGTAGGCACGGTCCTCGCCGACAGTTCGTGGTCGAGCGCGTCCAGCCGTACGGCGACCTCGTCCAGGGTCGACAGGTCGACGCTGCGGGCCTCGACACCGGGCAACTCCTCGGGCAGCGCCAGGGTGAGGCCGGTCAGCACCGCTTGCGCGGGACGCGGGCGCTCCGTCCCGGTACCGGTGACATGGACGTCCTCGGTGACGACGAGCACGCGAGGACGGTGGAGCGCCAGCTGCGGCAGCAGGCCCTGAAGCGCGGTCACCATGGCACGGTGGGCCGCGTCGAGGTCCGCCGCGGAGTCCGGCTCCACGGCCGGCCCGGCGAGCAGCACGGCGGCGGAGGGAGCGGGTGCACCGTCGGGCAGCGGCTCCCCGGCCCGTCGGACGATGACACCGCGCCCGGTGAGCCGTTCGGCGAACGCGCGGGCGAACGGCGAGTCCGGGCCGCCGAGGAGGACGGTGCGCGGCCCGGGGCCGGGCGTCAGAGGAGCGTCGTCCCACCGGAACCCGTGCAGCAGCGGACGAGGCACGGGGGCGGCGTCGGGCCAGTGGCGGCGCCGCCTGAACGGATACGTCGGTACGGTGACCCGGCGCCGCCCGGCGTCCATCGCCGTACGGTCCAGAGGTACGCCCCGCTGCCAGAGCCGGCCGACGTCATCGAGGAGCCCCCCTGCGCCGTCCCGGCTCCCCGCCGTGAGCGCGAGCACCCGGGATCCGCGCGGATGACCCGCCGCGACGGCGCGCACGGATCCGCCGAGGGAGGCCGAACCGAGCTCGACGAACGTGTCGTACCCCTCGCTCAGGAGACGGTCCACGGCCGCGCCGAAGCGGACCTGCCGCCGCGCGTGGTCCCGCAGGTGCGCCGGATCCAGGACCGGCTGCCAGGCGGCCGTCACCGTGCTGAGCAGGGGCGTGGCCGACGGCCGGAACGTGAGGGCACGTGCGGCGGCGCCGAGCGGGCCGAGCGCGGGCTCCATCAGGGGCGAGTGGAAGGCCCGCGACACGCCGAGCCGGCGTGTGGCGATCCCCCGGGCGGCCAGCTCGTCGAGGGCGCCCTCGACGGCCGCCTCCGTCCCCGCCAGGACGACCTGGTCGGGTCCGTTCACCGCCGCGACACTCAGCGAACCCCGAGCGCCGGCCACCAGAGGGGCGGCCGCGTCCTCGTCGCAGCGCACCGCCGCCATGGCGCCCGGCGCGCACAGCTCCGCCATCAGCCGGCCGCGTTCGGCGGCGAACCGTACGGCGTCGGCGAGCGACAGCGACCCGGCGACGCACGCGGCGGTGATCTCGCCGACGCTGTGCCCGGCGACCGCGTCCGGGGTGATGCCCCACGCCCGGACCTGGCGGGCGAGCGCGACGCCGTACGCGACGAGGAGCGGCTGCGCGACCTCGGTTCCGGCGAGCGTACCGGCCGGGGCGTCGGCGTCGAGACACCAGGCGGCGAGGCTGCGCCCGCCGACGAGTCCCGCATGACCGGACGCCTCGTCGAGTGCCTCCCGGAAGGCCGGGGCGTCCGCGTACAGGGCGCGAGCCTGACCGAACGACCGTGCGCCCTGCCCTGGCAGAAGGAGGACGAGACGTGCCCGCGACCGCACCGGGTCACCGACCGGTGCGGCCCCGCCGAGAGCGGCGAGCCGGTCGGCGAGGTCGCCGTCGGCGACGACGGCGAGACGGTCGGGCCCCTCGTCCCGGGCCGCGGCGACGGTGGCGCAGACATCGCCCTCGTCGAGGTGGGGGTGGTCCCGCAGGTGATCCGCGAGCCCGACCGCGGCGGTCCGCAGCGCGTCCGCTCCGTACGCCGACAGGGTCAGCAGCCGGGGACCGCCCGACGCCGCGGCCGCCGAACGGCGCGGAGCCGGGGCGGGCGCCTCCTCGGATGCGACGTCCCGCACGGAGGGGGCGGATGCGTCGCCCCGTACGGCGTGGTCGCGTGCCGGTTCCCGTACGGCACGGGCGGGCGCCTCCTCCAGTACGGCATGGGCGTTGGTCCCGCCGAAGCCGAAGGCGTTGACTCCCGCGACCAGCGGACCGGGCGCCACCCAGGCCCGTTCCTCGTCCAGCAGGGCGAAACCGGAACCCGCCAGGTCGAGCGCGGGCGCCGGGGTCGTGGGATGCGGGGTCGGCGGCAGTCGGCGCCGGCCGAGGGCGAGCACCACCTTCACCAGGCTCGGCATCCCGGCGGCGTTGAGCATGTGTCCGACGTTGGTCTTCACCGAGCCGAGCAGCCGGGGTGTCCCGTCGGCGCGCGGAGGGAAGGCGTGCGCGAGCGAGCGCACCTCGACGGGGTCACCGACCGGCGTACCCGTGCCGTGGGCCTCGACGTAGGAGACGCTCTCGGGGTCCACATCCGACTCGCGGTAGGCCCGCGTGATGACTTCACGCTGTGTCAGGGGGTTGGGTGCCATCAGGCTCAACGAGCGGCCGTCGTTGTTCACGGCGGTGCCGCGGAGAAGCGCCAGCACCGGATCACCGGCCCGCTCCGCCTCGTCGAGACGCGTCAGGACCAGCGCCGCGCCGCCCTCCCCGGGGACGAAGCCGTCGGCCGCCGCGCCGAACGCGTGACAGCGCCCGGTCGGGGACAGCGCCTGCGCCTTCTCCAGGAGCGCGTACCCGCCGGGTGTCAGGTTGAGGTGGACGCCGCCGACGACCGCGACGTCGCACTCGCCGGCCTGGAGACTGCGGCGCGCCAGGTGCAACGCGACCAGCGCCGACGAGCACGCGGTGTCGACCGCGAGCGCGGGGCCGGTCAGGTCGAGACAGTGCGCGACGCGGGCGGCGAGCATGTTGGGGAGGTTCCCGGTCAGCGCGGACACCGGCAACTCCCGCTCGCCGTAGGCCTGTTCCAGGATCCGTCGGTAGCCGCTGTCACCGGCGGCGACGAAGACGCCCACCCGACGTCCCCGTCGGCGCGCACCCGCGTACCCGGCCCGCTCCAGGGCCTCGTGGGCGAGCTCCAGGAGGATCCGTGCCTGGGGGTCGGTCGTCCGGGCCTCCTCGTCTCCGATGCCGAAGAACTCCGCGTCGAATCCGGCCGGGTCGTCGAGGAAGGCGCCCCGGCGTGCCTCGCGGTCCGAGGCGTCCGCCCACCGTCCGGCGGGCACGTCGGTGACGGCGTCGTAGCCCTCGACGAGCCGGTCCCAGAACGCCTCCGGGGTGTCGGCCCCGGGGAAACGACAGGCCACCGCGGACACGGCGACCACGGGCGCGACCCCGTGGGCCGACCGCTCGGGGGAGGGGGACGACGGGGGCTCGCCCGAGGCAGGTCCGTCGGACGGGCCGTGGGACGGATCGCCGGCCGTGAGGAGCATCCCGGTGAGCGCGGCCACGGTGGCGTGGTCGCGTATGTCCGACGGACGCAGTCGTACGCCGAACTCGTCCTCCAGGGCGGCCAGGACCTCCATCGCCTTGAGCGACGAGCCCCCGAGCGCACGGAAGTCGTCGTGGGACCCGATCTCCTCGACGGGCAGCCCCAGGACCCGCGCCCAGACACCGAGGACGACGGCCTCGACCTCGGACAGGGACCGGGGCGCAGACCGCGCCGCCGACCCTCCGACCACGCTACGAACGTCCCGCGCCGCACCACCTTCGCGCCCGGCCCGGGCGCCGGTGGCCCCGCCCTCCCGCCCAGCCCCGGTGGCAGCCGCCCCGCCTTCGCCCCCAGCCCTCGCGCCGGCCGCCCCGCCTTCGCCCCCAGCCCCAACGCCTGCCGCGCCACCTTCCCGCCCAACCCCCACGCCGGTCGCGCCGCTCTCCCGTCCCGCCCCGAGCGACCCCGTCGCCCCCCGCTCCCCGATCTGCGGATACTCCCCGCGCTCGAAGCGATCGCGCAGCACCCCGCGCCGGAGCTTGCCGCTCGTCGTGCGGGGGAACGCCCGGACGGGCAGTGCCAGGACCCGTACGTCGTCGTGGCCCACCGCCGCCCGCACCCGGTTCCGGACGTCCCGCAAGAGCCCCGAAGACACGGTCAGGGGCGCGGCCGCCGGCGGAGTCGCGAGGAACACCACCACCCGTTCGCCCCCGCCCGCCGGATCGGTGGAGCCCACGACGGCGACCGGGCCACGACCGAGCCCGGGTGTGCCCGCGGCCACCTCCTCCAGGTCGGCGGCGTGGAACGTACGCCCGTCGACGAAGACGACGTCCTTGGACCGACCCGTCACGCACAGCCGTCCGTCGCGCAGGAAACCGAGGTCACCGGTGCGCAGCCATCCGTCGGCGAACGCGTCCGCCGTCGCCTTGGGGGCCCGGTGGTAGCCCCGGGCCACCTGCGGGCCCCGGACCTCGATGTGGCCGACGCGGCGGTCGCCGACGGGCTCGCCCGCGTGGTCGGTGATCCGCACGACGCACCCGGGCACGGGACGGCCGACGTCCATCAGCTCGACCGCGTCGGGACCGGGCACGGTGTCCACCGCGCGGCCCAGGCCGAGGGCGGCCCGGTCCAGGGCGAGCGGCTCCGTCACCTCGCCGGGCGGCGGAAAGGTGACGGCGAGGGTGGCCTCCGCGAGGCCGTACACGGGCTGCGGTGCGTCGGGTGCGAGCCCCGTGGGCCCCATCCGGCGCGCGAAGCTCCGCCACACGGCCGGTGAGATCGGCTCCGCGCCGACCAGGATCATCCGTACACGGCTCAGGTCGAGACGCGCGAGCACGTCCTCCGGGACGCGCCGTTCGACGAGGGCCAGCGCGAAGTTGGCGGCGGAGAGCAGCGTCGCCCGGTGCCGTTCCGCCGCCTCCAGCCACCGTGCGGGACGTTTGGCGAACGTGAGGGGTTCGAGCCGCACCTGCTTGATCCGTGCCGCCAGCGGGACGAGATGGGTGCCGATCAGCCCCATGTCGTGGAAGTACGGCATCCAGGTGGCGATCACGTCTTCGCAGGTGATGCCCGCAGCGGTACGGATCTGCGTCAGATTGGCGAGGACGGCGGCGTGGGTGAGCTCGACCCCCTTGGGAGTCCCCGTACTGCCCGAGGAGAACTGCAGGAACGCCACGTCGCCGGGGGCGCGTTCCGGCAGCCGCGGCGGAGCGGGGTGCTCCCGCAGCGCGTCGAGCGCGAGGGGGCGTACGGAGTCGGGCAGGGCGTCGAGCAGCGGCACGGTGGACTCGCCGACGGCCACCGGCGGCCGGCCGAGGAACTCCCAGACGGGCAGGACCCTTCGTACGTCCGGGGCGAGCGGAACCGGTACGAGACCGGCGGCGACGACGCCCCAGAACAGCGGCAGGAACTCCTCGCTCCGTTCGGCCGGCACCACCACGTGGCTCCCCGGCGCGAGCCCCGCGTCGAGGAGCCCCCCGGCGACACGCAGGGCGTCGGCGAGGAGCGCGTGGTGCGTGACGGTCCGTTCGTCGCCGTCCCCGCCCACATGGACGATCACCTGACCTGGCGTGGCCTCGGCCGCACCGGTCAGTACGTCCAGCAGCACCGTCTCGCCGTTTCCCCGCATCAACGCCCCCGGTCCGGTCCGTCCTGCCGGAGGAGTCTCGGCAGCGCCGCCACCAGCATAGATCGCTCCAAGGAGGGCTCTGAGCTGGGAAGATGCCGGTTCCCTCTCCCGCTGGAGTGCCGACCGGATATCGGCCGGAATGGCGCGGACCTACGCGTGTCAGCAGGTTCGTCATCCGCTCCCGCGCGCAAGCGCGGAGGACGAACAACGTGAGTGTTAACGCTCACAAGCGGGAGCGTCAAGACACGGCGTTCGGTTATGGAGAGGGGTGACGGCGACGGGATGCCTCGATCTCCGCCCAGGCCTTACGCCTCGACGTGGGTCCGGTCTTTCGTCGGCAATCACTTGCCCCGCCTGGCCCTTGGGGCGCCTCTCCGTGCGTCCATCGATCCCTCTCCCATGCATCAAGAACCGGTAACGGTCGTACGAGCCCTTGAGTTACGTCTGCGTTAGCGCTCACAATGTGTCGCGTTCGCCAGCCCGCCGATCGTCGGGGCCGACGCTTCACCCGCTCGCCCGCAGCCACCGTCCCACGCGCAGCCACACCTCCACCGGGCCCGTCGCCTTCAGGGTTCCGCCTCGGTGTCACGCACGTTTCGAGAGGAAACACGACATGGCCCACAGAGCCCTCCGCATCATCGCCGCCGCCGCTCTGGCCGGCAGTGTGCTCACCGCCTGCACCACTGAACCAGCGACCACCGGCAGCACCGGCGGTGCGGGAAAGGGCTCCTCCGACGGAAAGCTGGTGCTCGGGTTCGCGCAGGTGGGCGCCGAGAGCGGTTGGCGTACCGCCAACACCAAGTCCGTCCGTGAGGCGGCCGAGAAGGCCGGCATCACCCTGAAGTTCTCCGACGCGCAGCAGAAGCAGGAGAACCAGATCAAGGCGATCCGCACCTTCATCCAGCAGAAGGTGGACGTCATCGCCTTCTCCCCGGTGGTGGAGTCCGGCTGGGACACCGTCCTGAAGGAGGCCAAGAGCGCCGGCATCCCGGTGATCCTCACCGACCGCGCGGTCGACTCCGCTGACACCTCCCTCTACCAGACCTTCCTCGGCTCCGACTTCGTCAAGGAGGGGCAGGAGGCCGGCAAGTGGCTCGTGAAGGAGTACGAGGGAACCTCCGCGCAGGTCAACATCGTCGAGCTCCAGGGCACCACCGGTTCCGCGCCCGCCAACGACCGCAAGGCCGGCTTCGCCGAGGCCGTCAAGGGCGACCCCAAGTTCAAGGTCATCGCCTCCCAGACCGGCGACTTCACCCGCGCCAAGGGCAAGGAGGTCATGCAGGCCTTCCTCAAGTCCCACAAGGACATCGACGTCCTGTACGCCCACAACGACGACATGGCACTGGGCGCCATCCAGGCCATCGAGGAAGCGGGCAGGAAGCCGGGCGTCGACATCAAGGTGATCTCCGTCGACGGCATCAAGGACGCCTTCGTCGCCATGCAGCAGAAGAAGATCAACGTGGTGGTCGAGTGCAACCCCCTCCTCGGCGACCAGCTCATGGAACTCGCCAAGAAGGTGGCGGCGGGGGAGAGCGTCCCGCGAAGGGTCGAGGTCAAGGAGGGCGTCTTCACCCAGGACCAGGCCGCGGCCGCCCTGCCCGGCCGGCAGTACTGACCTTCCGCCCGCACCGGATCGGGGGGCGGCCCACGAGCCGCCCCCCGTCCCCTCAGGAGAGGAGGGCGGATGGCAGCCCCACCCACCCCCACCGCGCGTACCCGCACCGACCGGCCGGTCCTGGAGGCCAGCGGCATCCGCAAGGCCTTCCCCGGAGTCCTCGCCCTCGACGGCGTGGACCTGCGCCTCTTCCCGGGCGAGGTCCACGCCCTGATGGGAGAGAACGGCGCCGGCAAGTCGACCCTCATCAAGGTGCTCACCGGGGTCCACCCGCCCGACGCGGGAACGATCTCCGTCGACGCGCGCCCCCAGCGCTTCGCCGAACCGCTGGAGGCTCAGGCCGCCGGGATCAGCACGGTCTACCAGGAGGTGAACCTGTGCCCCAACCTCTCGGTCGCCGAGAACATCCTCATCGGCCGTGAGCCCCGACGCCTCGGACTGGTCCACTGGTCGGCCCTCCACGCACGCGCGGCGCAGCTCATCACCGAGCTGGAGCTCGACCTCGACGTCAGGCTGCCGCTCAGCGCGCACTCCCTCGCCGTCCAGCAACTCGTCGCGATCGTCCGGGCCGTGGACATCCAGGCGAAGGTCCTCATCCTCGACGAACCCACCTCCAGCCTCGACCGGGACGAAGTGGCCCAACTGTTCGCCCTGGTGCGCCGACTACGTGACCGGGGCGTCGCGATCCTCTTCGTCACCCACTTCCTCGACCAGGTCTTCGACCTCTGCGACCGGGTGACCGTCCTGCGGAACGGACGGCTCGAAGGCGAGTACCGGATCGACGAGCTGACCCCCGTCACCCTGGTCCACCGCATGGTCGGCAGCGAACTGCGCACCCTCGACGAACTGGCGGAGACCTCGCACACCGGTACCACCGCCACCTCCGACGCCACGGACGCGCCCTTCCTGAGCGCCCGCGGGCTCACCAGGGCCGGTTCCGTCCAGCCCTACGACCTGGACATCCACCGAGGCGAGGTCATCGGCCTCGCCGGACTCCTCGGCTCCGGACGCACCGAGGCAGCCCGACTGCTCTTCGGAGCCGACCACGCCGACGGAGGGGAACTCCGGATCGACGGCCGACGCGCCGTACTGCGGTCCCCGCGCGCCGCGATCGCCCGCGGAATCGCCTTCTGCTCGGAGAACCGCAAGGCCGAGGGCCTGATCGGCGAACTCACGGTCCGCGAGAACATCGTGCTCGCCCTCCAAGCCGCACGAGGCTGGACCAGACCCCTCTCCCGCGCCCGGCAGGACGAGATCGCCGCCCGGTGGATCGAGGTGCTGGACATCCGCCCGGCCGCCCCCGAGGCACAGGTCCGCAACCTCAGCGGAGGCAACCAGCAGAAGGTGCTGCTCGCCCGGTGGCTGCTCACCGACCCCGAGCTGCTGATCCTGGACGAACCCACCCGGGGCATCGACATCGGCGCCAAGACGGAGATCCAGAAACTGGTCACCCGCCTGGCCGCGGAAGGCACCGCGGTCCTCTTCATCTCCGCCGAACTCGAGGAGGTGCTGCGCCTGAGCCACCGCGTGGGCGTACTGCGTGACCACCGGCTCGTCGCCACCCTCCCCAACGACCCGTCTCTGACGCCCGACCGGATCCTGGGCGCCATAGCCACCGGAGCCACCTCATGACACCACCTGACGACACGGTCACCGGAACACGTCCGGCGGCCGGTGCCCGGCGGCTCACCGACCACCGGCTGTTCTGGCCCGCCGCCGTCCTCGCCGCCCTGCTGCTGGGGAACGTCGCCCTCACCCACGACTTCTTCGCCGTCCGCGTCCAGAACGGTCACCTGTACGGCAGCCTCGTCGACATCCTCCAGTTCGGCGCCCCCCTCGTCCTGGTGTCGCTCGGCATGACCCTGGTCATCGCCACCCGGGGCATCGACCTCTCGGTCGGCTCGACCGTGGCCATCGCCGGCGCCCTCGCCTGCGAGCACATCGTGACCGCCGAGGACCCCGGAAGCCTGGGCACCGTCCTGTCGGCGGTCGCGGTGGCGGTCGGGGTCGCCGCCGCGATCGGACTGGTCAACGGCTTCCTCGTCGCCCGGCTGGGCGTCCAGCCCATCGTCGCCACCCTGGTCCTCATGGTTGCCGGTCGCGGTGTGGCGCAGCTGATCACCGACGGGCAGATCATCAGCGTGTCCAGCAGTGCCTACAAGATGATCGGGGGCGGCTACTGGCTCACCCTGCCCTTCGCCGTCCTGCTCGCCGCGGCCCTCATCGCCGTCGCCTCCCTGGTCACCCGACGGACCGCGCTCGGCATGCTGATCGAATCAGTGGGCGGCAACCCGGTCGCGAGCCGGCTCGTGGGAATCAGGGCGGGCGGCATCCTGGTCATGGTCTACGTCGCGAGTGCCGTATGCGCGGCCGTGGCCGGTCTGATGATCAGTTCCAACGTCTCCAGCGCCGACGGCAACAACGCGGGCCTGTGGATCGAGCTGGACGCGATCCTCGCCGTGGTCATCGGCGGCACCGCGCTGACGGGCGGCCGGTTCTCCCTCGGCGGCACGGTCCTGGGCGCGCTGATCATCCAGACCCTCTCGACCACGATCTACACCCTCGGCGTACCGCCGGAGACCACGCTCGTCTTCAAGGCCCTGGTGGTCATCGTCGTGTGTCTCGTCCAGTCGTCCGCGTTCCGCGCGCGGCTCTCGCGCCGTCGCGGACCGGCGGCCCCGGCCACCGCTGCCGGTGACGGGGGAGCCCGTAAGCAGGAGGTCCACCCGTGAGCACCACCCTCGCCTCCCTCACCAAGCCGATCCACCGGCTCTCGGCCCGGCACGCCGCCCGCCTGCCGCTCGTGGTGACGGCCACTCTGCTGATCGCGATGTTCTCGATCGGCTCCGTCCAGTACGAAGGTTTCTTCTCCGCGCAGGTCCTGCTCAACGTCCTCGTCGACAACGGCTTCCTGCTCGTCGTCGCGATCGGCATGACGTTCGTCATCCTCACCGGCGGCATCGACCTGTCCGTGGGTTCCGTGGTGGCCCTCTCGACCATGCTGACGGCCTGGCTCGTCGAACTGAACGGCCTGCCCCTCGCCCTGGCCGTGCCGGTGGTCCTGCTGGTCGGCGCCGGCGGCGGCGCGCTGATGGGCTGGGTGATCCACGCCTTCGAGATCCAGCCCTTCATCGTCACCCTCGCGGGCATGTTCCTCGCGCGGGGTCTCTGTTACATGATCAGCACGGAGTCCATCTCCCTCACCGACCCGGCCACCACCCGCATCGCCCAGACCCGGGTCCTCCTGCCCGGAGGCCTGTTCGTCTCGATCGGCGTGGTCGTCGCCCTGGTGGTGCTGGTGCTCGCCTTCCTCGTCCTGCACCACACCCGCTTCGGCCGTACCGTCTACGCCCTGGGCGGCAACGAATCCTCCGCCCGCCTCATGGGCCTGCCCGTGGGACGCACCAAGGTGGCCGTCTACGCCGTGAGCGGCCTGTGCTCCGCCCTGGGCGGTCTGCTCCTGACCTTCTACATGCTGTCCGGTTACGCCCTGCACGCCGTCGGCATGGAACTCGACGCCATCGCGGCCGCCGTCATCGGCGGGACGCTGCTGACCGGAGGTTCCGGCTTCGTCCTGGGGACCGCCCTGGGCGTGACGGTCCTCGGCCTGATCCAGACCGTCATCAGCTTCCAAGGCACGCTCAGCTCCTGGTGGACCCGCATCGTCATCGGCGGCCTGCTGTTCGTGTTCATCCTCCTCCAGCGTCTCTTCGGCGGATCCCGCCCGGCCGAGTGAGCCACTCCCGCCCCGGCCGCGTCCCCTGCGAACAAGGACCCCGTATGAACCCGTCCCCGGCCTCCTTCGCCGGAGGCCCGCCGATCTGCCGGCTCAGCACGCCTACCGGGGAACGCTGGACCTTCGGTTTTCCCGACGGCCTCGTGGCGGAGGTGCACACCCGCGGCGCCCGTCTCCACGGTCTGTGGGTGCCCGACCGGCACGGCACCCCGGCCGACATCGTCCTCGCCCCGCGCGACCCGGCCCTGACGGCGACCGGCGCCCGGTACTTCGGCGCCACGGTCGGCCGTTACGCCAACCGCATCGCGCACGGCAGGTTCACCCTGGACGGCGAGCCGTACCAGCTCACCACCCAGGCCGACGGCCACTGTCTGCACGGCGGGACCGACGGGTTCGACAACCGGATCTGGAAGGCCGAAAGCGTGCACTCCCCGCAGCGGACCGGTGTGCTGCTGCACCTCCGCAGTCCCGACGGTGACCAGGGGTTCCCGGGAACCCTGGACGTCACCGTCGGCATCCTCATCGGCCGGGACGACGAACTGACCTTCTCCTATACGGCGGTCACCGACGCCGCCACCCTCGTCAACCTGACCAACCACGCCTACGTCAACCTCGACGGTGAGGGCGCCGGTGACGTCCTCGACCATGAACTGGCCGTCGAGGCGGCGCTCTTCACCCCGGTCGACGCGGACCTCATCCCCCGCGGGGGCCACCGACCCGTCGACGGAACCGCGTTCGACCTCCGTCATCCGCGCAGGATCGCCGAGGCACTGGCTCGCCCGGGCGGCCGGCCCCTGCACACGGGCGGTGGATACGACCACAACTTCGTCCTGAGCCCGTACAACGGCATGCTGCGGCGGGCCGCTCACCTCCATGCCCCGGCCACGGGCCGGTGCATGGAGGTGCTGACGACCGAGCCGGGACTCCAGGTCTACACCGCGGGGCAGTTCGACGGAACCGTCGTGGGAAAGAGCGGCACGCCGTACCGGGCGGGCGCCGGTATCGCGCTGGAGACCCAGCACTTCCCCGACTCCCCGAACCGCCCCGGCGACCCCTCGGCGGTGCTGCGCCCCGGCGACGCGTACCGGTCGACGACCGTCCTGCGGTTCAGCACGCGCGACTGACCGCGCGCGGGACATCCTGACACGGTGGTGCCCCCCGGGGGCCGAGGCCGCGGGGCCCACCCAGTCCGGTGCGTGGGGAGGCGCCCGCCCAGCGCGTTGTGCACACCGCGAAGCCCGC
>NZ_JBHXSA010000024.1:92161-120359 GCF_042716475.1 Streptomyces sp. NPDC058671
GGCGGCCGCCGGCGGGGGATGCACGGGGCCCGTGCGGGCCCCCCCCGGGCGCGGCCCGCGGGGGGCCCCGCGGGGGGGCACCACCATGTCCGGAGCGAGGTCAGGCGCCCGCCCTGCGCTTGTTCCACACGTCGAAGCCGACCGCGGCGAGCAGCACGAGCCCCTTGATGACCTGCTGCCAGTCGGTCCCCACCCCGACCAGGTTCATGCCGTTGTTGAGCACACCGAGGACCAGGCCGCCGATGATGGCCCCCAGCACGGTGCCGACGCCACCGCTCATCGACGCCCCGCCGATGAACGCGGCGGCGATGGCCTCCAGTTCGAAGTTCACCCCCGCCTTCGGCGAGGCAGCGTTGAAGCGCGCCGCGAACACGAGCCCGGCGAGCGCCGCGAGCATCCCCATGTTGAGGAACACCGCGAAGGTCACCTTCCTGTCCTTGACGCCCGACAGCTTCGCGGCGGGCAGGTTCCCCCCGATCGCGTACACATGGCGCCCGATTACGGCGTTGCGCATCACGTAACCGCAACCGACCAGCAGCACGGCCAGGATCAGGAGGACCACCGGCGCGCCCTTGTAGCTGGCGAGCAGGAGCGTCGTGACCAGGACGGCGGAGACCAGCGCCGTCACCTTCAGGGCGAACAGGCCCGTGGGCAGGGTCTCCAGGGTGAACTCACGCCGGCGACGGCGGTCCCGCACCTCCTGGAACACCACGTAGACGATCAGCCCCAGGCCCAGGAGCAGGGTGATGTTGTGGTAGTTGGTCCGCGGCCCCAGCTCCGGCAGGAAGCCGTTGGCGACCTTCTGCAACCCGTCCGGGAACGGGCCGAGTGTCTGCCCCTTGAGGAAGATCTCCGTCAGCCCGCGGAACAGCAGCATGCCGGCGAGGGTCACGATGAACGACGGTATGCCGACGTACGCGATGAAGAACCCCTGCAGCGCGCCGGCGGCCGCTCCCAGCAGGAGGGTGAGGAGCACCGCGACGGGCCAGGAGAGACGGTGCTCGACCATGAGGACCGCCCCGACCCCACCGACGAGGGCCATCAGGGAGCCCACCGACAGGTCGATGTGACCGGAGATGATGACGATCATCATGCCGATGGCCAGGATGAGGATGTAGCTGTTCTGCAGCACCAGGTTGGAGACGTTGCGCGGCAGCAGGAGGTCGCCCCCCGTCCAGATCTGGAACAGGAGCACGATCAGGCCGAGGGCGAAGAGCATCCCGTACTGGCGCATGTTCCGCCGGACGCCGTCCAGGAGGACCCGGACCACCGGTGCCCCGGTGGCCGGGGTGCCGGCGCCGCCCGGGGGCGACGGTGTCGTGGTGTTCGTGCTGACGTCGGTGCTCATGCCTGGTGTCCTTCGCTGGGGGTGGTGCCCGCCGTGCCTGCCGGCGGTGGGGGAGTGTCCTGCGTCATGTGCCGCATCAGCACTTCCTGTGTGGCGTCCTCGCGGGCGACTTCGCCGGTCAGCCGTCCGGCCGCCATGGTGTAGATGCGGTCGCACATGCCGAGCAGTTCGGGCAGCTCGGAGGAGATGAGGAGGATCGCCTTGCCCTCGGCGGCGAGCCGGTTGATCACGGTGTAGATCTCGAACTTGGCTCCCACGTCGACCCCGCGGGTGGGTTCGTCGAGGATGAGGACGTCAGGTCCTGAGAGGATCCACTTGCTGAGAACGACCTTCTGCTGGTTGCCGCCGGAGAGGCGGCCGACCGGCTCCATGACGTTCGGTGCCTTGATGTTCATCGTCCGCCGGTACCGTTCGGCGACCTTGCGTTCCTCGTGCCCGTCGACGATGCCGCGCCGGGCGAGCGCGCCGAGGGACGCGAGTGAGATGTTCCGGCTCACGGAGTCCCCGAGGTCGAGACCGTAGTGTTTCCGGTCCTCGGTGACGTACGCGATGCCGTGGGCGACCGCTTCGGGAACCGTACGGGTCCGTACCTCGCGGCCGTCCCTGAGGACGGCGCCCTGTTCGTAACGCCCGTACGAGCGGCCGAAGACGCTCATCGCCAGTTCGGTCCGGCCGGCACCCATGAGCCCGGCGACGCCGACGATCTCCCCCCGGCGGACCTGGAGCGATACCCGGTCGACGACCTTCCGGCCGCGGTCCAGGGGGTGGCGCACGGTCCAGTCCCGGATCTCCAGGGCGGGGTCGGTCCCGGTCGGGCCCCCGTACGGGGCACGGTCGGGGAATCGGCTGTCGAGGTCCCGTCCCACCATGCCGCGGATGATGCGTTCCTCGGTGGTGGCCGGGTCCCTGACGTCCAGGGTCTCGATGGACCGCCCGTCGCGCAGGATGGTGACGGAGTCGGCGATCCGGGCGATCTCGTTGAGCTTGTGCGAGATGATGATCGAGGTGATGCCCTGGCTCTTCAGCTCCTGCATCAGCTGGAGCAGCTTGGCGCTGTCCTCGTCGTTGAGCGCGGCGGTGGGTTCGTCCAGGATCAGCAGCCGGACGTCTTTCGCCAGCGCCTTGGCGATCTCCACGAGCTGCTGCTTGCCGACCCCGATGTCGGCGACCCGGGTCTCGGGATGCTCGTCGAGGCCGACACGTCGGAGCAGTTCCGCAGCACGACGCAGCGCTCGACGCCAGTCGATGATCCCCCGTCGGGACGGTTCGTTGCCCAGGAAGATGTTCTCGGCGATCGACAGGTACGGAACGAGTGCCAGCTCCTGGTGGATGATGACGATGCCGCGCCGCTCGCTGGCCCTGATGTCCTTGAAACGGCACGGCTCGCCGTCGAAGAGGATCTCGCCCTCGTACGTGCCGTGCGGGTGGACGCCGGACAGGACCTTCATGAGTGTCGACTTGCCGGCACCGTTCTCCCCGCACAGGGCGTGGACCTCGCCGCGCTCCACGGACAGGGTCACGTCGGACAGTGCCCTGACTCCGGGGAAGGTCTTGACGATGGAGCGCATCCGGAGGACGGGGCCGGACGGGAGCGGGGCGGATCCGGAGGCCGGGGAACGGTGAGCCGCGGCCGAGGTCACCGGAGCTCCTCGGCGTCGATGTAGCCGGAGTCGACCAGGACCTTCCGGTAGTTCGACCGGTCGACGCTGACCGGGTCGAGCAGGTAGGCCGGAACCACCTTCTTGCCGTTGTCGTACGTGGTGTCGTCGTTGATCTCCGGCTTCTTGCCGTCGAGTACGGCACGCACCATGTTCGCGGCGACCTGGGCGAGTGCCCGGGTGTCCTTGTAGACGGTCTGCGTCTGCTGGCCCGCGATGATCGACTTCACGGAGGCGACCTCCGCGTCCTGACCGGTGACGACCGGCAGCGGCTTCGCGGCGCTCCCGTAGTCGTCGGACTTCAGGGCGGACAGGATGCCGATGGATATCCCGTCGTAGGGGGAGAGGACGGCGTCGACCCGGGCGGTGGAGTAGGAGGAGGTCAGCAGGTCGTCCATGCGCTTCTGCGCCGTCCCGCCGTCCCAGCGCAGGGTGGTGACCTGGCTGAGCCGGGTCTGCTGGGAGCGCACGACCAGCTGCTTCTTGTCGAGGTAGGGCTTCAGCACCTTCATGGCGCCGTCGAAGAAGTACTTGGTGTTGTTGTCGTCGTTGGACCCGGCGAACAGCTCGATGTTGAAGGGGCCCTTCTTCGAGCCGCCCTTCAACCCCAGCTTCTCGACGATGTACGTGGCCTGGAGCTCGCCGACCTTCTCGTTGTCGAAGGAGGCGTAGTAGTCGACGTGCGCGGAGCCCAGGATGAGCCGGTCGTAGGAGATCACCGGGATGTGGGCGTCCGCCGCCTGCTGGAGGACGTTGGACAGGGCCTCGCCGTTGATGGCGGCCACGACGAGGGCGTCGACGCCCTGGGTGATCATGTTCTCGATCTGGGCGACCTGCTGGTCGGGGTCGTCCTCCCCGTACTGCAGGGTCGTGGAGAAACCGGCCTTCTTCAGGCTCTCGGTCATGTTCCGGCCGTCGGCGATCCACCTCTCGGAGGACTTGGTGGGCATGGCGATGCCGATGGTCAGGTCCTTCTCGGCCTTCGACTCCTGGCTCCCTCCTTCGCTGTTCTGCCCGCAGGCGGTGAGGAGCAGGGCACAAGCGGTGGTCACGGTCAGGAGGGCGGACGCGGCTCGGAGCTTCTTCATGGGCGTTACCTGGCAATCCCGTCGTCAGGGCGTTCTGTTCGGTCCGGAACGGGCTCGGCGGCAGCGCGTGTCCTCGCACCACCGGAAGAGCTCGTCGCGACGTGGCAGCCGGGGCCCGGCAGCCCCGGTGGAGCTAGATTGTTAGCGCTCACACCGATGTGATACAAGAGGCGCTAGGCTTTTTCTCACATCGATACACAGCCGTGAGCGGAAAGAAGGGAGGCAAACGTGGCACATTCCGCGGAAGACGTCCGCCCGCCGACGATGGCCGACGTCGCGAAAGAGGCGGGCGTCTCCCACCAGACCGTCTCCCGGGTGCTGAGCGACCACCCCAACGTGCGCGCGGCCACCCGCGAGCAGGTCACCCTGGCCATCGAGCGGCTCGGCTACCGGCGCAACTCCGCCGCACGGGCGTTGGTGACGCGCCGCACGAAGACCCTGGGCGTCATCGCCGTCAACACCTCCCTCTACGGTCCGGCCAGCACCCTGACCGGTGTTCAGGAAGCGGCCCGGGACGAGGGCTACCTCGTCTCCACCGTCAACCTGCGCACCGGAGAGGGGCAGGGACTCAAGGACGCCATCGACCACCTCGCCTCATGGGGCGTGGACGGCGTCGTGGCCATCACCCCCCAGCGCTCGCACGTGCAGGCGCTCGCCGAACTCGACGCGCCCTTCCCCGTGGTCACCGTGGAGGGCGGCCACCAGCTCGACCTGCCCGGAGTCTCCCTCGACCAGGAGCTCGGCGCCCGCCTCGTCACGGAGCACCTGCTCGCCGCCGGACACGACACCGTATGGCACGTGGGAGGCCCCGACGACTGGCTGGAGAGCGAGGCCCGCGCCGAGGGCTGGCGCGCCGCCCTGGAGGACAACGGCATCCGTCCGCCCCGCGTGCTGGCGGGCGACTGGAGCCCGCTGTCCGGGTACCGGGCGGGGCAGGAACTCGCCGGACTCGTCCTGGCCCGTCGCGGCGCGACCCCGGTCACCGCCGTCTTCGTCGCCAACGACCAGATGGCGCTGGGTCTCCTGCGGGCGCTGCGCGAAGCCGGCATCCGCACTCCGGGACAGGTGGCCGTCGCCGGTTTCGACGACATCCCGGAAGCCGAGTACTTCCCGCCGCCGCTGACGACGGTCCGCCAGGACTTCACCACCATCGGGCGCCGGAGCATCGGGCTCCTGGTGGACCACATCGAGGGGCGCGCCCGGAAGGCCGAGCACCTCCTGGTGGAACCGCAGCTCATCATGCGCGCCAGCACGCGGCCTGCCAGCGACGTCTGACACGATTGCGGCTCCCGCCACCTTGTGCCCTGCCCTTACGGTGACGTCCCGGGCGACCGGCGGCTTCCGCTGACGGCGTCGCGCTTGTGACCGTCCCCGACGGGTCCGTTCGCTGCCGGCGTCGGGGTCGTCGTTCCGCCCGTGCCGTCCGCTGCCGGCGTCGGGGTCGGCGTCCCGCCGGTCCGCCGGGGGCGCCGAAGCGGCCTTGCCATCCACCCAAGGCGCCGGGGGTCCCGTTCACCCGCCCGGCGCCGGGGGCGTGGGCCCGTCTGCCCCCGCGCGAGGACTGGTCCCGCCTGGGCGGTCCCTTACCCGGGTAGCGCTTTGCCCGCGCGGCCCCAGCCTCGTGGCGCCTTGCCCGCGCAGCCCCCGCCCGCCGCCCCCCTCCCCGCCGAACGTGCCGGAAACAGAGCGCCGGGCGGGCCTGCGACCCGGAAAGTGAGCGCTCACTTCCAACAGGTCGTTTCCCTTCCTGAGTTCGACAGAAGTGCACGTAGGTCTTGTCGAACCCGAATATGAGCGCTAACAATCAGCGGGGGCGTTTCTCTGCCCCCCGCCCACGAGGAGAGACCGCATCGTGACCACACACGCCCTTTCCGGCCCCGCGGACCGCCACGATCCCGAGGCCTGCACGATCGGAGTCGACTTCGGCACCCTCTCCGGGCGTGCCGTCGTGGTCAGGGTCCGGGACGGCGCCGAACTCGGTTCGGCAGTCCACGAGTACCGCCACGCCGTCATCGAGGACCGCCTCCCGCGGACGGGCACCCCCCTCCACCCCGACTGGGCCCTGCAGCACCCCGAGGACTGGCGCGACGTCCTGCGTACCGCCGTCCCGGCGGCGGTCGCCGACGCCGGAGTCCACCCGACCCGCGTCATCGGCGTCGCCACCGACTTCACCGCCTGCACCGTCCTGCCCACGACACCGGACGGCACCCCCCTCGCCCTGACGCCCGAATGGGCCGACCGCCCCCACGCCTGGCCCAAACTGTGGAAGCACCACGCGGCCCAGGGCCAGGCCGACCGCATCAACGCCCTCGCCCACGCGCGGGGCGAGAAGTGGATCGCACGGTACGGCGGCAGGATCTCCTCCGAGTGGCAGTACGCGAAGGCCCTTCAGGTCCTGGAGGAGGATCCCGCCGTCTACGCCGCCTGCGCCCGCTGGATCGAGGCGGCCGACTGGATCGTCTGGCAACTGACCGGCGCCGAGTCACGCAACACCTGCACCGCCGGCTACAAGGGCATCCACCAGGACGGCGCCTACCCCTCGTCCGACTTCCTCGCCCGACTCCACCCGGACTTCGCCGACTTCCCCGCCACGCGCCTGGAGCACCCGCTGTCCCCCCTGGGCTCCCGCGTCGGCACCCTGAGCAGCCGGGCCGCCCGCTGGACCGGCCTCCCCGAAGGCATACCCGTCGCCGCGGGCAACGTGGACGCCCACGTGGCCGCGCCCGCGGCCGGCGCCGTGGAGAACGGCCGGATGCTGGCCATCATGGGCACCTCCACCTGCCACGTCCTCAACGGCGCCACCCTCGCCGACGTCCCCGGCATCTGCGGCGTCGTCGACGGTGGCATCGTCGAGGGCGCGTACGGCTACGAGGCCGGTCAGAGCGCGGTCGGCGACATCTTCGCCTGGTGGCTCCGACAGGGCGTCCCGGACCACTACCGCACCGAGGCCACCGCCACGGGCGAGGACCTGCACCAGCTCCTGACCCGCAAGGCCGCGGGCCGGCCGGTCGGCGCGCACGGCCTGGTCGCCCTGGATTGGATGAACGGCAACCGCTCCACTCTGGTCGACCACCACCTGTCCGGAGTCATCGCCGGACTGACCCTCGACACCCGGCCCGAGGACGTCTACCGGGCTCTGCTCGAATCGACCGCCTACGGCACCCGGATGATCGTCGAGGCGTTCGAGAACGGCGGGATTCCCGTCGAGGAGTTCATCGTCACCGGGGGCCTGAAGAAGAACGCCCTCCTCATGCAGATCCACGCCGACGTGCTCCGCCGCCCCGTCTCCCTCGGCATCTCCGAACAGGGGCCCGCACTCGGCTCGGCCATCCACGCCGCCGTCGCCGCCGGCGCCTACCCCGACGTCCGCTCCGCCGCCTCCGCCATGGGAAGCGTCCAGCGGCACGCGTACGTACCCGACCCCGCGCGGGCGGACGCCTACGACGCGCTCTTCCACGAGTACCGCGCCCTTCACGACCACTTCGGCACCGGCGCGGACCTCCTCCTGCACCGCCTGCGGCGGATCCGCAACACCGCACGCACCACGACCGCCGACTGACCGGACCGCGCCCGGCGCCACCGCCCCGACCTCTCCACCCCAGCACCTCCGAGGAGCACACGCCACATGACGCTTCCCCAGCCCGACCGCGAAATCTGGTTTCTCACCGGCAGCCAGGGCCTCTACGGTGAGGAGACCCTGGCCCAGGTCGCCACCCAGTCACGCGCCATCTGCGCGACCCTCGCCGACCAGCCGCAGATGACCGTCCGCCTCGTGTGGAAGCCGGTGCTCACCGACGCGGCCGCCATCCGCGCGCTCTGCCTGGAGGCCAACACCGACGACCGCTGCGTCGGTCTGATCGCCTGGATGCACACCTTCTCCCCGGCCAAGATGTGGATCTCCGGCCTCGACGCGCTGAGCAAGCCCCTGCTCCATCTGCACACCCAGGCCAACCGTCAACTCCCCTGGTCCACCATCGACATGGACTTCATGAACCTGAACCAGGCCGCTCACGGCGACCGGGAGTTCGGCTTCATCCAGACCCGCCTCGGTGTCCCCCGTAAGACGGTGGCGGGCCACGTCTCCACCCCTGACGTCGCCGACCGCATCGCCGGATGGGCCCGCGCGGCCATCGGCCGCTCCGAGCTGACCACCCTCAAGCTCGCCCGGTTCGGCGACAACATGCGCGACGTCGCCGTCACCGAAGGCGACAAGGTCGAGGCGCAACTGCGGTTCGGGGTCTCGGTCAACACCTACGGCGTGAACGATCTCGTCGCCGCGGTCGACGCCGCCGACCAGGACACCGTCACCGCGCTCGTCAAGGAGTACCAGGACCTCTACGCGCTGGCACCCGAGCTGCGTCCCGGCGGCGAACGCCACGACTCCCTGCGCTACGCCGCCCGGATCGAAGCCGGACTGCGCACCTTCCTCACGGAGGGCGGCTTCCGCGCCTTCACCACCAACTTCGAGGACCTCGGCGGCCTGCGCCAGCTGCCCGGCCTCGCCGTGCAGCGCCTGATGGCGGACGGCTACGGCTTCGGCGGCGAAGGGGACTGGAAGACCTCCGTCCTGCTGCGCACGCTCAAGGCGATGGCGCACGGCCTGCCCGGCGGCACCTCCTTCATGGAGGACTACACCTACGACCTCACACCCGGCCAGGAACTCATCCTCGGCGCCCACATGCTCGAGGTCTGCCCCTCCCTCACGACGGCGACACCCACCTGCGAGATCCACCCCCTCGGCATCGGCGGCCGCGAGGACCCGGTCCGGCTCGTCTTCGACGCGGCCCCCGGTCCGGCCGTCGTCGTCGGCATGGCCGACATGGGCGACCGGTTCCGCCTCGTCGCCAATCACATCGACGTCATCACCCCGCCCGAGCCGCTGCCCCGGCTCCCCGTCGCCCGGGCCGTCTGGCGCCCCCACCCCGACCTGCGCACCTCCACCGAGGCCTGGCTGACGGCCGGAGCACCGCACCACACCGTGCTGACCACCGCTCTCGGCGGCGAGGAACTCGACGACCTCGCCGAGATGCTGCGCACCGAACTCGTCGTCATCGACGAGGACACCACCGTTCGGCGCTTCACCCGCGAACTGCGGTGGAACCAGGCCTACCACCGTCTGGCGCAGCGCCTGTGACCACCCCCGCCCGCACCTCCGCCGCCCCACAGGAGCGCCCATGACCGCCTCCCCCGCCACCAGGACGGAGCACCGCGTGAGCACGACCGTTTCCCAGGAGCTGCGCCGAGAAGTACTGGAGGCCAACCTCCGCATCCCCCGGGCCGGGCTCGCCACCCTCACCTGGGGAAACGTGAGCGGTGTGGACAGACAGGCCGGCGTCTTCGTCATCAAGCCCTCGGGAGTGGCCTACGACGTCCTGAGCGAGGAGGACCTCGTCGTCGTCTCCCTGTCCGACGGGCGGGTCGTGGACGGCCGTCTGCGCCCGTCCACCGACACGGAGACGCACCGCAGCCTCTACCTGGCCTTCCCCTCCATCGGAGGCGTGACCCACACGCACTCCACGCACGCCGTCGCCTTCGCCCAGGCACGGCGCCCCATCCCGGTGCTCGGCACGACCCACGCCGACACGTTCAACGGCCCCGTCCCCGTCACCGACGCCCTCACGCCGGAGCAGTGCGCCGAGGACTACGAGTACAACACGGGCCAGGTCATCGTGGACCTCCTGGACCGGGACGACACCAGGGCCCGCGAGGTCCCCGGCGCCCTTGTCGCCCACCACGGCCCCTTCACCTGGGGCACCGACGCCACCAAGTCCCTGGAACACGCCGTCATCTGCGAGGCGGTGGCCGAGATGGCCCTCCACACCATCACCCTGGGCGCCGTCGAACCCCCGCAGCACGTACTGGACCGACACTTCACGCGCAAGCACGGGCCCGACGCCTACTACGGCAACCCCGGCAGCGTGTGACCGCACCGCCACCGCCGCGGCGCGCCGCACCCGCCCGCGCGCCGCGGCGCGACGATGTCCTGAAGTCACCGCGTACATCCCGCCGACGGGAGTCCGCATGCCGATGAACGCCAGGGCCCCGCCCGTACGGCACCGGGCACCGAGAGCACGACGACCCGAACCGTCCACCTCAAGGAGAGCCGCCTTGCGCACGCGCAACCGCACCACGAGAAAAGCCGGTGTCCTCGTCAGTGGCCTGCTCGCCACCTCGCTGGCGACCGGTCTCCTCACGCAGTCCCCGGCGGCGGCGGAACCCGCCGTGACGGACTACACGCTGTCCGTCGACGCCGACCGTACGGGACCGGCGATCGACCCCACCATGTACGGCGTCTTCTTCGAAGACATCAACAACGCCGCCGACGGCGGCCTCTACGCCGAACTCGTACAGAACCGCTCCTTCGAGTACAGCCCGGTCGACAACCGTGCCTACACCCCGCTGACCGCCTGGCAGCAGACCGCGTCCGGCGGCGCCACCGGCACCCTGAAAGCCGTCGACGACGCCCAGCGGCTGAACGAACGCAACCGCACCCACCTGCGCCTCGACCTCGCCGGCACGGGCGGCACCACGGGCCGCTTCGGCATCGTCAACAGCGGCTACGGCGCCGGCATGGCCCTCAAGGAAGGCACACGGTACGACTTCTCCGTCTGGGCGCGCACGGACAGCGCGGCCGGTACGCGCCTCACGACCGAGCTGCGCTCCGGCGACGGCACCGTCCTGAGCGCACCGCTGGACCTCACCGTGCGCGGCGACCGCTGGGCCAAGTACACCGGCACCCTCGTCCCCAAGGTGACCACCACCGCCGGACGGCTCGCGGTGACGGGCCGGGGCGCCGGAACCCTGCGTCTCGACATGGTCTCGCTCTTCCCCCGCGACACCTACAAGGGCCGCAAGAACGGGCTGCGCAAGGACCTCGCCGACAAGATCGCCGCACTGGACCCGGGTTTCCTCCGCTTCCCGGGCGGCTGCCTGGTCAACACCGGCAGCCACGACGCCTACGAGGCCCCGAACTGGGAACGCCGCCGCTCCTACCAGTGGAAGGACACGATCGGCCCGGTCGAGCAGCGGGCGGTCAACGCCAACTTCTGGGGGTACCACCAGAGCTACGGCCTCGGCTACTACGAGTACTTCCAGTTCTCCGAGGACATCGGTGCGATGCCGCTGCCCGTCGTGCCCGCTCTCGTCACCGGCTGCGGGGAGAACCGCGCGACCGACGACCCGGCCCTGCTCAGGCGGCACATCCAGGACACCCTCGACCTGATCGAGTTCGCCAACGGCCCCGTCACCTCCCCCTGGGGCCGCAAGCGCGCCGAGATGGGCCACCCGAAGCCCTTCGGCCTGACCCACCTGGGCGTGGGCAACGAGGAGAACCTGCCCGACGCCTTCTTCGCCCGCTTCACCGAGTTCCGCACGGCCATCGAGGCCAGGTACCCGGAGATCACGATCGTCTCCAACTCCGGCCCCTCCTCCGGCGGCGCCACCTTCGACCGCCTGTGGGACCTCAACCGTCAGGCCGGTGTCGACCTGGTCGACGAGCACTACTACAACAGCCCGCAGTGGTTCCTGGAGAACAACAACCGCTACGACTCCTACGACCGTACGGGCCCCAAGGTCTTCCTCGGGGAGTACGCCTCCCGCGACAACCGCTTCTCCAACGCCCTGTCCGAGGCGGCGTTCATGACCGGCCTCGAGCGCAACGCCGACGTGGTCAAGCTCGCCTCGTACGCCCCGCTGCTCGCCGACGTGCACCAGAACCAGTGGCGGCCGGACATGATCTGGTTCGACAACAACCGTTCCTGGGGCTCGACGAGCTACGAGGTCCAGAAGCTGTTCATGAACAACACCGGTGACCGGGTCGTACCGAGCCGCGCCTCCGCCACACCTTCCGTGTCGGGCCCGATCACCGGAGCGATCGGCCTGTCGACGTGGGCCACCGCGGCCGCCTACGACGACGTCGAGGTCACCGCCGCGAACGGCACGTCCCTCCTGAAGGACGACTTCTCCGCCGGGGCCTCCCGGTGGACGCCGGCAGCCGGACGGGGCGCCTGGGCCGTCGAGGACGGAGCGTACGTCCAGTCCGACGAGGCCGCGGAGAACACCCTGGTCACCGCGGGTGACACGGGCTGGCAGGACTACGACCTGAAGGTCAGGGCCACGAAGAAGTCCGGCCGGGAGGGCTTCCTGGTCGCCTTCGGCGTACGCGACACCGGCAACCTCTTCTGGTGGAACCTCGGCGGCTGGGGCAACACCCGCTCCGCCGTGGAGAAGACCGCCGGCGGAGGCAAGCAGAGCCTGCTGGAGAACGCCACCACGATCGAGACGGGCCGCCCCTACGACATCCACGTCCAGGTACGGGGCCGCCAGGTCACCCTCTATCTCGACGGGCAGAAGTGGGGCTCCTTCACCGACGACAAGACCGCCGAACCCTTCCGTCACGTGGTGACCAGGGACAAGGGCGACCTGGTCGTCAAGGTCGTCAACGCCCAGGCCACCGCGGCCCGTACGAGCATCGACCTCGGCACGGCCGACGTCGCCCCGACCGCCCGGCTGACCACACTGGAAGGCGCACCTGACGCGGTCAACAGCGCCGACGCCTCCCCGATCCAGCCGCGCAGGTCGACGCTGGCGGGCATCGGCCGTACCTTCACGCACACCTTCCCCGCGCATTCGGTCACCTTCCTGCGCGTCAGGGCCGGCTAGCGGAATCGGCGGGGGGCCGCACCGCTGTCGCACGTCCCGGCCGGGGAGGACGAGTGCCCTCCCCGGCCGGAACGCACGTGGTCACGGGCAGCGCGGTACGAGGACCGGTGTTCCCGTGGTCAGAGGGGACTCGGTCAGGCAGGGCACCGTCAGGCAGGGACGTCCAGGACGTCCACCACGGCGTCCAGGGCGGCACGCCACGGGAACGTCGTCGGATCCCCCTCGCCGGGCCCGTGGGGTACGAACCCGCCCTCGCCGTACAGGACCCGCACTCCGGCACCCCGGAGCGTCTCGATCGACACCTGGAACCGGGGGTGCGCGGCGTACGCGGAGTTCACGCACGGCATCAGGGCCATCGGGATCCCCTTCCCGATGCCCTCGGCGACCACCCCGACGAGCCACGTGTCCGTGATGCCGAGCGCCCACCGGTTCACCGTGTTGAACGTGGCCGGCGCGACGACGATCGCGTCCGCGCGCGGCCACGGCTCCGGGTCGCCGGGGAAACCGTAGTCCCAGCGCACGGGGTGGCCGGTGAGCACGGCGAGGCCGTCGAGGGAGTGCGCGAGCCAACGGGCCGCCGTCGGCGTGAGACCGAGGCAGACGTCCCAGCCGTCCGCCTGGGCCTCCTCGATGACCCGGGCGACGTCGAAGACCGGCGGGGCCGCGCTGCTGAACAGGTACAGGGTCCGAGAATCCATGGCCCTATCCGATCACAGGCGGTCGACCGGCCCCCTGCCGCGCCCGGCGGCGGACCGCTACCGTGGGCGCATGGCACGGGAGATCAGGATCGAGATCAGTGACGAGGCGTACGAGGCGCTGGAGCGGGCCGCCGCCGAGAGGCACGTGCCCGCCGAGGACTACGCGGGCCGGGTCCTGGACGCAGACCTGACGCGCACGCTGTTCGTGGAAGGGGCGCGTTCCTTCGTCGACCAGCACGGCAAGGCCTTCGCGGAGCGGTTCGGCGGCCCCGCGCGGCCCGGCGCCGACGCCGCCTGAGCCGGGTCCGTGACGGTGCTGCGGATAGAACTGTCCTGGCTGCTCGACGTCGCCCAGGCGGAGATCCCGGGCGACCCGGAGATCTCCGACTGGGGATCCTTCGAGGCTGCCCGCGCCCGCCATGTCTTCCGTGTGATGGACATCCCGGTCTACGACCAGCCGCATCACCGGGCCGCCGCGCTCCTGGAGCAGTTCGTGCGCGTCCCCGCCCTCGAACACTCCAACGAGCTGTACGGCGTCGTCGTCGCGGCGGCCTACCTCCACGCGTCCGGGTTCCCGGTGAGCGTGACGGCGGAGGAGGCCATCGACCTCGTCGAGCGGGTGGCCGAGGGCCGGGTCGACGTTCGTCGGATCGCGGCCGTCCTGCAGGAGTGGACCCGCTGACGGGGCAGTGGCGAAGGGGAGCGGACACGCCGACGCGTCACGGCGCGAGCGTCGCGGCGGGCGGTGTCCAGCGGCGGGTGCGGGGCGGCGCGTCGGGGACGCCGTACTCCTTCCTGAGGTGCTCGGGGACCGCGTAGTGCATGACCCGCCCGCGGGTGAGCGAGGACAGTTCGAAGAGGGTGGTGAGGTGCCCGAGCCGGTCCAGGGCCCAGGCGCCCAGGGGGGAGCGGTCCTCGATGGTCTCCAGGACGCCCAGGAGATGCGGCATCGCCTTGACGAGCGTGTCCCACGCGGGCGCGCTGGGGACATCGAGCCAGTCGGCGCAGGTGTCTCCGACGAGGTAGCGGACGAGAGCGGGGACGACGGGGTCGAGCAGGGTCCCGGGCACGACGTCCTCGTAGAGATCGATGAGCTGTCGGGTCAGACGGACGCCCTCCGGGGAGGGGCCCATGTGCCGGATCATGTACCGGTCGAGGAACCGGCGGGCGTCGTCGAGGCTCCCGGGGACGGCGTCCTGGTCGACGCCGAGCATCGCACCGACCACCCGCCAGGCGTAGTAGTAGGCCCCCGCCCCCTCCTCGGACATGTGGATGCCGAGGCGGTGCAGGCTGTCCAGGACGAGCAGCGAGAAGAACATCTGCCCGCCGATCATGTCCTCCTGGCAGATCGGCACCCCCGCCGTCTCCGTGTCCCACCGGTTCTCGCGCGCGAGGTGGTGACGGATGGAGGCGTGCAGCAGACGGACCTTCTGGGCGGCGGGGATGAAGCGGCTGCCGGCCTCGAAGGCGTCGGGCCGCATCAGATAGACGGTGAACTGGCCGGTCGCCGCCATCCGTGTGGACGGGTAGTCCAGGCCGTGGGTCGTCGAAAGCAGCTTCGCCACGTGCGGGACGAGGTAGCAGGCGGGCATCGAGGCGAACGACAGAGCGGTGGAGATGTGCACGTTGTTGTCGATGAAGAACAGCCGGGCCCGCTCCATCTCCTCCCAGTCCACCCAGGCCGGCGGGGAGCTCGTCGCCCGCAGGTACTCCCTGGCGACATCGGGCAGGCCCTCGGGGACCGGGGCGCCGGCGGTGGAGAAGAAGCGCATCAGGGTGTTGAACGAGCCCATCTCGCCGCGCTCGTAGAGGGCGGCGACGGTGGCGTCGGCGAGTTCGTCGCCTGACTGCCGGAGGGCGTTCATCGATGCGTCGGTGTGGGGCATGGGCAAGGCTCCTCGTGAGTGGTGCCGATCCGACCCGGCCGAACCCGGTCCGGCCCGATCCGACCCGGTCCCGTCGGCGGGTCAGGACAGCCGGACCGCCGCCGAGTGGGCGAGGGCGGTCAGGGCGGTGGTGGCGGGGGTGGGCACGTCCAGCTCGTCGAGGGCGCGCAGCGCCTCCTCGACCCGGGCGGTGATCATGTTCTCGACACGGTCGGGTGTACCGAGCCGGCGTACCACCTCGCGTACGGCCTCCAGACCGTCCTCGTCCAGGTCGTGTCGGCCGAGGAGGGCGCGCAGCCGCTCGCGGTCGTCGGGTCCCGCCACGCGCCACGTCTCCGCGAGGAGGGTGGTGGGCCGGTGGCCGCGTACGTCGTCGGAGTCGGCCTTCCCGGTGCGCCGCGGATCCCCGAACAGACCCAGCAGGTCGTCCCTCAGCTGGAAGGCCTCGCCCAACGGCAGCCCGTAGGCGCTGTACCCCTCCCGCAGCCCCGCACCGGCCCCCGCCAGGGCGCCGCCGATCAACAGGGGCTGCTCGACGGTGTACTTGGCGGTCTTGTAGCGGATCACTTTGAGTGACGCCGCCGTGTCCGGAGCGAGGCCGGTGTGGAGGATCTCCAGGCACTCACCGGCGATCAGGTCCCGGGCGAGCGCCGCCCACAGCGGGCGGGCCCGGCCGAGATAGGCGGCCGGCAGACCGCTGGTCGCGAACAACTGACCGGCGAGCGACATGAGGAGGTCCCCGACCAGCATGGCCAGCGACCGGGCGGCTTCCACCGCGCGCGGATGATGCCGTACGGCTCCGCCGAGGGCCACGTGCGCGGTCGCCAGACCATGGCGCATGGGACTGTCGTCGATGAGGTCGTCGTGCACGACGGCGGCCGCGTGCACCAGCTCCATGGACGCAGCCGCCCGCAGGAGTGCCTCGCTCTCGGGCTGCCGGGCCGCGCGCCAGCCCCAGTAGCAGAACGCCGACCGCAGGCGCTTGCCGACCGCGACCGCCGCCTCCACCTGATCGGCCACCGGTCCCAGTGCCGGGTCGACCGCCGCGAGGAGGTCCGCCTCGTCGGCGACGAAGCGGTGCAGCACCTGGTCGACCCGGGCCTTGAACGCGGCCTGCTCCCACCGCTCAGCCACCGTCGTCCACCCGCCGGGCCAGGACGTGCCGGGCCAGGACCTCCAGATGTGCCGGGGGCACGGTCGCGTAGCGGTCCACGAGCAGACGCCCGCGTGCCGTGAGGTCCTGCTCGGCGTCCGCGACCAGCTCCGCGGCGTCCGCACGGCGTGCGAGCCCCCGCACGGCGCCCAGAGCCGAACCCACCGTGCTCACCGTCACGTCCGCGAGCCCCGCGGCGAGAAGCACCGCGTGCTCACCCCATCCCGGACGACGTCCCGTTTCGCGTGTCATGACATCTCCCCATCCGCAGCCGGCGCGACAGCGCGGCGCCGGTCACGCGCCACCTCCGCCAGCTTCGCGGCGTGCCCGACGTGACGGCGGAGCAACTCACCAACGAGTGATCGTCTCGCTCGGGCGTACGGACGGCACCGCCCTGGTGCACGGCGGAGGGGCCGGACCACGGTCGTCCCGTGGCCCGGCCCCCGCCTACCGCACCCGCCCCGCTGCTACGAGGCCGGCACCGAGTCCTCGAAGGTGGTGCCCGCCGAGCGGTACGCGCCGATCTTCGCGGCCACCTGGGCCGGTGTCAGGACCTGGTCCTTCACGTGCAGGACGTAGTCGACCTTCTGGTCGTAGGCACGCGGTGTCGTCGACGTCTGCCCGGCCAGGTCGATCAGCCACTGGTTGAAGTTGATCGACATCGGGCGCTCGGGCAGGTAGCGCGCGTCGTGCCGGCCGAACTCCTGGCCGTCGACGTAGTAGACGATCGCCTGGTCGTCGACGGTCAGGACGAGGTCGTGCCAGCCGGCGTAGCTCGCCCGTACCTCGGAGTGCGCGTTGACCGCCTCCCACGGGTCGGGCCGGTAGGTCTCCCAGGACGTGGTGTAGAGGATGTTGGCGGGCTCGCCCCAACCGCCGTTGGGGAGGTACTCGAAGTCGTACTCGGCGTAGTCGTCGGCCATCGGCGCCTTGAGGTCGTTGATGGTGAAGAAGGTCTGCACGACGCGGTCGCCGTCCGGACCGGAGAGCGGCGCGTCGGAGAACCGCACGCGCGCCGCGTAGGTCCCGTTCCTGAACTTCGACGCCCGGGTCAGGATCTCGGTGTGCCGGGTCGACTCGCCGGTCCCGGCGGTCGAGGTCCGCAGGTTCATGATCGAGTTCGTGCCCTCCTTGGCGAAGGTGACGTTCTCGGGGGCCCAGGTCGCGCCGGGCACGCCCGGACCGCCGGAGTTGGAGCGCACGCTCCAGCCGTGGGCGTTGATCGACGGGTCCGTGTGACCGGTGTAGTCGAAGTCGTCGAAGAGCGCCGCTCCTCCCGTGGGCGGAGGCGTCGTCGGGTCCGTGGGCGTCGGGGTGGGCTCGTTCCCCGCCGGGGCCGTGCCCCAGACCGGGACGCCGCCCACGGTCGCGGTGACCTTGGACCAGTTGGCGTACGTGGTCCTGTCCCGCCCGAAGGAGTAGTCGTCGTTCTGGTTCAGCGGCTGCCAGTTGGAGCGGTGGAAGCGCAGCTGCATGTCACCGGTGTCCGCGCCAGGGGCGAGCGTACCGGCGCCGGCGGTGAAGCCGACCTCCAGATAGCGGTCGGCGGTCGCGGTGGGACGGGCCAGGGTGCCGAAGGTCCCGGTGAGGTTCGCGCAGCCCTTCACGGCCCAGGAGCAGGCGTAGGTGTACGAGGCTCCCGCGTCGGCCTTGAAGTAGTAGCGGACCTTGACCTGGCTCAACGGGACGCTCGCCGTACCGGTGTTGACCACCTTGAGCCAGGGTTCGACCTGGTCGCTCCCGGTGGCGCTCTGCCGGTACTGGACGGTGACGGCCTCGCCTGCCGCCGCTGCCGGGAGCGCGGTGAGGGCGGTGGCGCCGAGCCCGGTCACCGCGGCGGCGGCGAGCGCGGCGCGGAGCCGCAGCTTCCTGGTCCTCGTCGTCGGGTCGCTCATGGGGGATTCCTCTCCTTGGTCGGGATGGAGCGGGGGTACGGGGGTGGTCACGGGGACGTGGGGGCGAGACGGCGCGGCACCCCGAGGGTGTCGAGCCGGGTCCTGTGGTGGCGCAGGCGGTCCTGGAAGCCGGGCCAGTCGTGGCGGCCCGTCCAGACGACCTCGGCCAGGGCGCAGAGCCGGGGGAACGTGAGGTATTCGGCGTGCGCGTCGGTGGGCACGTACTCGGTCCACAGCTGCGCCTGGGCGCCGAGGACCCGGGCGGACTCCTCGGGCGTCCAGTCGGCGGGCGCCGGGTCGTTGCCGTGGACCGAGCGCAGGTCGACGACCTCACCGGCCTGGCCGGGCGGCTCCGCCGGGCTGGCTGACTGCGGGTAGTCGAGGTAGGTGGTCCGGTGGGGTGCCATGACGACCCGGTGGCCGCGCCGGACCGCGGTACGGCCGTGGTCGGCGTCCCGCCAGGGCATGACCGTGAAGTACGGGGGGAGGTCGGCGCCGTTCTCGGTCCAGGACAGCGGCACGCGGCCGGCGTCCAGGAGGTGGCGTCCGACCCGCTCCATGAACCAGCCGTGCAGGGCGTCGGGGCCCGGCAGGCCTTCCTCGGCGGCCCGGCGGAGGGCGGCGGGGGAGGTGTGCCACTCGGTGGTGGGGCACTCCTCGCCGCCGATGTGGACGTACGGGGAGGGGAAGACGTCCATGACCTCGTCGAGGACGGTGCGGCAGAAGTCGAGGGCCTCGTCGTGGACGCCGAGGATGGTGTCGCAGACGCCCCACCGGTCCCAGACGTCATAGGCGCGGCCCGGGTGGTTGCCGAGTTCGGGGTAGGCGGCGAGCGCGGCCCGGACGTGGCCGGGCATCTCGATCTCGGGCACCACGGTGACACCGCGCTCCGCCGCGTACGTGACGAGGCCGGTGAGTTCGGCGTGGGTGTAGGCCCCCCCGTGGGGCAGCCCGCCGACCTCGGTGAGCCGGGGGAGCGCGGCGACCGGCATGCGCCAGCCCTGGTCGTCGGTGAGGTGGAGATGGAGCACGTTCAGCTTGTGGAGGGCGAGGAGGTCGACGTAACGCCGCAGGTAGGAGACCGGGCGGAAGCGGCGGGCCACGTCGAGCATGGAGCCGCGCCACGGGAAGCGGGGGACGTCGGTGATCTGCACGCAGGGGACGGACCAGGCGACGCCCGGCACGGGCTCGCCGTGGAGGGCCTCGACGGGCAGGAGCTGGCGCAGCGTCTGGACGCCCGCGAGGAGGCCCTGCGGGCGCGCGGCCCGCAGCAGCACCCCTCCGGCGCCGATGGTGAGGCCGTACCCCTCCTCGCCGAGGCCGGTGAGGGCGGGGTCGACGGCCAGGACGACGGAGCCGTCGGACCTCGCGGGCAGCGGCAGCCCGGTGGCGGGGCGGAGGAGGGAGCGGAGCAGTCGGGCGGCGGCGTCGGCGCCGGGCGAGACCTTGAGGGCGGTCGTGGCGTCGAAGGTGAACGTGCCGGGCAGGGAGGACAGTTGGGTGGGTTCGGGAACGAGTCGGGGCAGGGGCATCGCGGGGCGTTATCCCTTCACGGCTCCGCCGGTCATTCCGGCGGCGACCCGGCCTTGCAGGACCAGGAAGAGGACGAGGACGGGCAGGGCGAAGAGGGTGGAGGCGGCCATGGTGGCGCCCCAGTCGGTGCCGAAGACGTTGGAGAAGGACGAGAGCCACACCGGCAGGGTGCGGTCGTCCTGGTTCTTGATGATCAGCATGTTGGCGAAGGCGAACTCGTTCCAGGCGGTGATGAACCCGAAGAGCGAGGTCGCGAGCAGCCCGGGAGCGAGCAGGGGCAGGGTGACCCGCCGGAAGGCGGCGGCGCGGGTGCAGCCGTCGACCTGGGCGGCCTCCTCCAGCTCGGCCGGGACGGCGGCCAGGAAGGAGCGGAGGGTGACGATGGTGAAGGGCAGGGTGATCATGAAGTAGACCAGGCTGAGGGTGGCGAGCCGGTCGAGCAGGTCGGAGTCCCGGGCGATGACGTACATCGGGATCAACAGCGCTTCCCACGGCGCCACCTGGGCGAGGAAGACCATGAGGATGAAGCCCCGCCTGCCGCGCCAGCGCATCCGGGCGACGGCGAAGGCGGCGGCGAGCGCCACCACGAGCGCGAGCAGGACGCACCCGGCGGTCACGAGCAGACTGTTGCGCCAGAAGATCCAGAAGCCGTCCGCCGCCACCGCGTGGCGGAAGTGCTCCAGGGTGACGGAGCCCGGCAGGAACCGGGGCGTCTCGGACTGGATGTCACGGGTCGGCCTGAAGGCGGTGAGGACCATCCAGTACACCGGGAAGACGGCCAGGACGAAGACGAGTGCCGCGGCGGTGTTCAGGGGGAGTCGGCGCAGGGCGCGCGGTGTCACCGGTCGGCCTCCTGTCGGAGCATCTGGCGGAAGTAGGCGAGGAGCACGGCCACGAGGAGGAGGACGGTGAGGGTCGAGACGGTCGCCCCGAGGTCGTAGCGGTGCAGGGACCTGGCCACCTGGTAGGCGTAGACGGGCAGGGTGGTCGTCGCCTCGCCGGGCCCTCCCTTGGTCACGGCCCAGATCTGGGCGAAGCACCGGAAGACCCAGATGACCTCCAGACAGAGGACGAGACCGAAGATCGGCCGCAGGAGGGGCAGCGTCACCGAGCGGAAGATCCGCCAGGCACCGGCTCCGTCGAGCCGGGCCGACTCGTACAGCTCCGCGGGAACGGTCAGCAGGGCCGAGTGCAGGGTGATGGCGGCGAAGGGGACCGACTGCCAGACCACGAGCAGGACCAGGACCGTGAACGCGGCGGGACCGTCGGCCAGCCAGGAGTAGCCCTCGAAGGACTCGAACCCGAGCCGGACGAGAACCCAGTTGACCACCCCGAGGCGCGAGGCGAAGAGCCACTGGAAGACGGTCGTGGTGGCGATGACCGGACTCGCCCACGCCAGGACGAGCCCGCTCGTCACCAGGACGCGCGCCCACCGGCCGAGCCGCTGCATCATCAGGGCGACCAGGGTGCCGATCACCATGATCAGCGTGACGTTGACCAGCGTCCACCAGAAGGTGCGCCGGACGACCTCCCAGAACTGGGGGTCGGCCAGGACCGTCCGGTAGTTGCGCAGCCCCACGAACCCGGCGTCACCGCGGATGAGTTCGCCCATGCCGTACTCCTGGAGGGAGATCAGCAGGTTGCGGACGAGGGGGTACGCGAGGAGGAGCACCCCGCCGACGACCGTCGGGGCCACCAGGAGGTAGGGCCAGAGGGCCGGCCCGTTCGGCCGTCTCACGAGCCGAGCGTCCTGGTGATGCTCTGCGACGCGGTCGCGGCCGCCCGTGCGGGATCGGTGCCGGTGAGCACGGCCGTCATGTACTGCTTGATCGGGTTGGTGGCCTCGACGGCCGCCCACTGGGGGGAGTTCGGTGTCGCCCGGCCACGGGCGGCGCCGGCGGCCATGGCGGCCGTGCCCTCGTCGTCCTGGATGACATGCGCCAGGGAGGTGCGGTTGGGGACGTAGCTCATGGTCCGCGCCATGTCCGTCTGCCACTTCTCGCCCGCCAGTGCCTCGACCACCTCGTAGGCGGCGTCGGGGTGGGTCGAGGCCTCCGGGACGATGAGGTCGGAGCCGCCGGTGAAGACCGCGCCGGGCTTCTCGGCGGACTTGCCGGGGACGGGGAAGAAGCCGAGCTTCCCCTTCAGCGCGGGGTTGATCTCCTCGACGATCTTCGCGCCGCCGGGGACGGCGATGATCTGGGCGACGTCACCCTTGGCGAAGACCTCGGCCTGCGGGGGCTTGGCCTCGTCGGAGTCCTTGGGGCCCTTGCCGAGTGCCTGGAGCTTCCGGTAGAAGTCCATGCCCGCGAGGGCCTGCGGGGTGTCGAGCGCCCCCTTCCACGTCGTGCCGTCCTGGACGGCGAGGTCGCCGCCCTCCTCCCAGACGAAGCCGGACAGGGTGTACCAGTTCTGGCCGGGCAGGTAGATGCCCTGGGTGGCGCCCCGGTCGAGCTTCGCGGTGACGGCGAGCCACTCGGCCTGCGTCTTCGGCGGCGCGGTGACGCCCGCCCTGGCGAAGAGGTCCTTGTGGTAGATCACGACCCGGTTGGCCGCGTACCACGGGATGCCGTACTGCCTGCCGTCCACTTTCCCCGGTTCGGCGAGGCCGGGAAGCCAGTCGGCGCCGTTCAACTCGGCGGTCTTCGCGCTGAGGTCGCGCACGCCGCCGCTCGCCGCGTACTGCGCGACCTGGGTGTTGCCGACCTCGATGACGTCCGGGGCGTCCTTGCTGGCGAGGGCGGCCGTGACCCTCTCGCCGATGCCGTCCCACTCCTGGATCTGGATGTCGAGGTCGATGTCCTGGTGCTCCGCCTCGAAGCCGGAGCGGAAGCGGTCGAGGAAGGCGTCGGTGACGCTGTCCTTCATGATCCATACGGTGACCTTCTCCGGTCCGCCGGAGGTCACCGGGTCGCCCGGACCGCCGCAGGCCGTGGCGGCGAGTGCGACGGCCGCCGCGAGGGCGACAGGGCCGGAGAGGGGACGAGTCTTCACGGGCACCTCGATGCATGGTTGACCAATTGGTCAAGTGGTCAGGTGTGTGACCAGAAGGTGGCACGGACCGATGGAGCCGTCAATCCCTTGAAAAACATGAGCTGTTCACCCATCGACAGCACAACGGACCCCGTTAGTATCGGACTTACCAGTTGACCAGTCAGGGAGAGTGGCATGAAGGACGGCTCCTCCAGCGGAGTGCTGAAGAGGGAGCGGGTTCGGGAGCACCTGCTGGGCCTCATCGAAGGAGGCGGCCCCGGCGACCCGATCCCCTCCGAGCGCACCCTCTGCGCCACCCTCGGGGTCTCCCGCCCCACGCTGCGCGCCGCCGTCGACGAACTCGTCGCCACGGGCGCCCTGGTACGGGAGCACGGCCGCGGCATGTTCGTCGCCCCCGCCAAGATCACCCAGCGACTCGCCCCGGACGACGCGGCCTTCACCGTCCCGCGCGCCTCGGGCAGCTGGTCGAGCACCGTCCTGGAGTCCGCCACCGTCCGGGCCGGTGCCCGCATCGGACGCAGACTCCGCCTCTCACCCGCCGCCGAACTGCTCTACGTCGCCCGGCTCCGGCTGGTCGACGGCGCGCCCATGGCCATCGAGCACCTGCACATCCCTGCGGACCTGGTGGGCGCCGCCCTCACCCCGGAGGAACTCGAAGCCGGCGACCTCTACGACCACCTGCGCGAGCACCATCGGGTCCACGTCCAGGAGGCCACCCAGTCGATCGAACCCACCGTCGTCAGCGAGGACGAGGCCGCGCTCCTCGACGTCCCCGTCCTCTCGCCCGCGCTGCTGATCGAACGCCTCACCCTCGACACCGCCCGCCGCCCCGTCGAATACGTCCACTCGGTCTACCGCGGCGACCGCTACCGGATCGTCTCCCGGCTCGATTTCACCCGCGACGGTCTCGTGACCTCCTCGACCGAAGGAGATGCATACTGACCCCCGGCCGACGGCGCACGGGAAAACCGCGGGGGAGGGGACCCTCCCGCCGACGGCGCACCGGGGAGGGGACGCGATGGAGCTCAAACGCGAGCGGGTGCGGCAGCATCTGCTGACCGTGATCGACGGACGCCGCCCCGGCGACGCCATCCCCTCCGAGCGCACGCTCTGCGCCACCCTCGGGGTCTCCCGCCCCACGCTGCGCGCGGCCGTCGACGAACTCGTCGCCACCGGCCTGCTGGTCCGGGAGCACGGACGGGGCATGTTCGTCGCCCCCGCCAAGATCACCCAGGAACTGGTCGCCGAGCACCGGGCGCCCGGCGAGCCCCGGGGCCGCGGCGCCTGGACGAGCACGGTCCTCGAACTCCGCACCGTACGGGCCGGTGCGCGGATCGGCCGCAAGCTGACGCTCTCCCCGGCGGCGGAGCTGGTGCACGTCACGCGACTCCGCCAGGTCGACGGCGCCCCGATCGCCCTGGAACACCTGTACCTCCCGGCCGACCTCGTGCCCGGACTCACCGCCGCCGACATGGAGGGCGGCTTCTACGCCTTCCTGCGCGAGAAGCGCGGCATCCGGACCGCCCACGCCGTCCAGTCCATCGAGCCGACCGTACTGAGCGAGGAGGAGGCGGCGCTCCTCGGCGTACCGGTCCTCTCGCCCGCCCTGCTCTTCGACCGGACCACCTCCGACACCACGGGCAGACCCGTCGAGTACGTCCGCTCGCTCTACCGGGGCGACCGCTACCGCATCGTCTCCCGGCTCGCCCTCCGCGAGGGAGTGACCGATGCTCCGGCCGCCGGGGACACCCGCGGCGGAGCGTGGTGGGAGTCGGTGGAGTGACGGCCCGCCCGGCCGTGCGAGACGTCCTGTAAGAAGATCGGAATGGTGAGTGTAGGGACGGGCGGGGTGGGGGAGGACTGCAGTGGACGCCCGCAAGAGGGCGCCGCAGCGGACCGACACCGGGGCCGCTGCCGGATTGACCAGAAGGACGAGCATGGCCAGCGGCACCGTGAAGTGGTTCAACTCCGAGAAGGGCTTCGGCTTCATCGCCCAGGACGGCGGCGGACCGGACGTCTTCGCTCACTACTCCAACATCTCGGGCAACGGTTATCGCGAGCTCAACGAGGGCGAGGCCGTGACCTTCGACATCACGCAGGGCCAGAAGGGTCCGCAGGCGGAGAACATCGTCCGCGCCTGACCCCGGTCCCGCGCACCCCGCTTCCAGACGGCGCCCGCACTTCGTACGGGCGCCGTCCGCGTGCCACGGCACCCGCGGCCACGCCCCCCTGAGCGGCCCCGACGCCGGGCCCCACCGCACCCGCTCCGTGTGACCGCAGACGCCCGGGCGGCGCGGGCGCATGGGACAGGTGGAGAAAGGGCAAAAGGTACAGAGAAGGCTGGTGAGCGCATGGTGGACGAAGAGCGTGCGGGAGAAGGGGAGGGAGGCCTGCCCGGCCGGTTCGCGGTGGACGTCCGGCCCGTGCCGGGCGGTGAAGCCGTCGTCCTGGTGCTGGCGGGCGAGCTCGACCGCGACGGCGTCGAGCCGCTGCGCGAGGCCCTGGAACAGGGGGACGGCAGCGGGCGGATCATCGTCGACTGCTCCGGCCTCGGCTTCTGCGACTCCTCCGGACTCAACGTGCTGCTCAGGGCCCGTATGCGGATCATGGAGGCCGGCGGAAGGCTCGAACTCTCCGGCCTGCGGCAACCGGTGCACCGGATGTTCGAGATCACCGGCGCCCGCAGCGTGTTCGAGGTGTACGAGAGCACGGACGAGGCACTCGCCGGACGCGGCCGCGAAGGCGGCGGATGACATGCCCGAGAGCGTTGACGGCTTCCCGGAGCAGGTGCGCCGGCTCGCGCTGTACGGGACCCGGGGCGTGGTGGCGAGGTGCCGGGACTTCACCGCCGCCGCGCTGAGGGACTGGGGCTGGATTCCCCCGGAGACCGAGGAGGCGGAGCAGCGGGTCGAGGACGTGCTGCTCCTGGTGTCCGAGGTCGTCACCAACGCGTGTCTGCACGCCGACGGTCCGGAGGAACTGGTCCTGCGGCACGGGCGGGGCGGGCTGCGGGTCGAGGTCGCCGACACCAGCACCGAGCACCCGCGCGTCCAGCAGGCCCGGTCGCCCGCGCTGCCCGGCGGTCACGGGCTCATGGTGCTCGACCGGCTGGCCGGCGACTGGGGTAGCGAGGACAGGGGACAGGGAGCGACGGGCAAAGTGGTGTGGCTGGAGGTCAGCCGTCCGTCTCGTCCTCAGTGGGGTCCTCCTGGAGAAGACCCGTCCTGAGCTCCTGAAGGATCCGGGTCAGCAGACGCGAGACATGCATCTGGGAGAGGCCGATCCGCTTGCCGATCTCCGCCTGGGTCAGCTCCTCGCCGAAACGCAGTTCCAGGATGGTCCGGTCCCGCTCGGGCAGCCGGTCGAGCAGCGGCCGCAACGAGGTGAGGGACTCGATCAGCTCGTACGAGGGCTCGCAGGCAGCCAGGTGCCGCGGACTCGCGCCGGGGGCGGACTCCTCGTCCCCCGCGGGGACGTCGAGGGACCGGGCGGCGTAGCCGTGCGCCGCGAGCTGGCCCTCGGTGACGTCGTCCTCCGTCAGGTGGAGCTGCGCGGCCAGCTCCGCGCGGCTCGGACGCCGACCGAGGCCCTGCTCCAGGGTGTCCGCGGCCTTGGCCAGGTCGATCCGCATCTCCTGGAGGCGCCGGGGCACCCGTACCGCCCAGCTGGTGTCACGGAAGAAGCGCTTCATCTCGCCGACGATCGTGGGCAGCGCGAAGGCGGAGAAGTCGACGGCGCGCCCGGGGTCGAAGCGGTCGATCGCCTTGATCAGACCGATCGTGCCGACCTGGATGATGTCCTCCACGGGCTCCGCCCGGTTCCTGAACCGGCGGGAGGCGAACTTGACCAGACTGAGGTTGAGCTCCACCAGGGTGTTCCGGACATAGGCGTGCTCCGGGGTTCCCTCTTCCAGGACCCGCAGCCGCTCGAAGAGCGCGACGGAGAGCGTCCGGGCGTCGTCCGTCGAGACGGCGGTGGGGCGGGTCGGCTCGGGCAGGCCGTCGAGCGCCGCCCGACGCGTCACGGCTCCCGGCGGACCTGCGGCTTCCGGCGCGTGGGGCGAGGTGGCCGAGCGGTCTCCGACGGTGGACATGAAAGCTCCTTCGACGGTGGCGGTGGGCCTGCGTCGCTGCCCTGGGCGGGAGCGGCGGGGGTCCCGTCAGTCGAACGTCCTGAAGGGAGGATGCCCGTTATGGTGATGTTTGACACGATTCTGCCGTAATTCGTACATGCGTGTCGTCGCCACTACTGCATTCGAGGCCAGGGTGGATGCGGGCAGGCGTATCCAGGGCGGACGTGCGTGAACGCCCTCCGGACGGGGCGCCCCGGGCACGAGGTCTTCCCTGTCGAGGGATCCCCGCCTCGCCGCGTCGGGGTTTCCCCCATCTGCACCAGTTCATGTGCGCTGCGGAACTCCTCTCGCTTTCGACAGGTTTGATCGGCGCGCAGGGGGTCAGCCGTACAGACGACGGGGGGTAGGACCGCAGGAACCGCAAGAGAGGAACACGTTGTGTCGCTCGACGGAAAGCCCGCCCTCGACGGAAAGCACGTCCTCGTCCTCACCACGAACTACGGGACGGAGCAGGACGAGCTCCAGAAGCCGATGGCCGTCCTGCGCGAGGCCGGCGCCCGCGTGACGGTGGCGGCGCAGAAGGACGAGCCCGTTCAGACCCTTGTCTCGGACCGCCGGCCGGGCTCCGCCGTCCAGGCCGACACGACCCTGACCGAGGCCACGGCCGACGGGTTCGACGCGGTCGTCGTACCGGGCGGCACCCTCAATGCCGACCAGCTGCGCACCGACGACGACGCACGACGCCTCGTCTCGGCCTTCGCCGAGGCCGGCAAGCCGGTGGCCGCCATCTGCCACGGCCCCTGGCTCCTCGTCGACAGCGGACTTGCCCGGGACCGGAAGCTGACGTCCTACCCGTCGCTCCGCACCGACCTGGAGAACGCCGGGGGCGAGTGGGTGGACCAGGAGGTCGTCGTCGACACCTCCGGCACCCACCCCCTGATCACCTCCCGCACGCCCGACGACCTCGACGCCTTCTCGGCGGCGATCGTCGACGCACTCGACGGCGGCGGGAACCGAGGCTGACGAGAAAGGCCGCAGGCGCGGCACGAAGGCCGTCGACGACCTGACACACCGCGCCTCCCGGACCACAGGAGCGCATCGGCCGCGCCCGCACCCCCGGCGGCCCGCCCGCCGGGGGGGGGGGGGGCGGCGGCCGCCCCGCGGGGGAAGAGAGAACCCGCCCCGGGCAAACCCACGGGGGGCCGACGCCCA
>NZ_JBHXSA010000025.1:0-119445 GCF_042716475.1 Streptomyces sp. NPDC058671
ATCCCCCCCGTGGCGCTCTCCATGGGGGGGGTCTTTATCTGACGGTGTGGGTAGTTGTGCCCGACGGGGGATGGCCGGCTATTTTTATGCGGGGCCGAGGCCCGTTCGCGTTCTCGTCACCGCCGCTCGCCGTCGCCTCACCGGCCCCTCTGATCAATTAGGTTGGAGACGCAGCGGGGCAGACAAGCAGTACGAGAAGAAGTGGGCGATGTCCGAGATGAACAACGAAGGCCGCACCAGGCTCAACCGGCTGCCCGAGTGGGCGGCCCTCGGCAAGCACCGTGAGCAGCTGGGCGGGACCCATCTGCGCGACCTGTTCGCCGCCGACCCCGAGCGGGGCGCCGGCTACACCCTGCGGGTCGGCGACCTCCACCTGGACTATTCCAAGCACCTCGTCACCGACGAGACGCTGACGCTGCTGCGTGAACTGGCCGCCGCCACGGGCGTGGCCGAGCTGCGCGACGCCATGTTCCGCGGCGAGAAGATCAACACCACCGAGGACCGGGCGGTCCTCCACACCGCGCTGCGGGCCCCCCGCGACGCCGTCGTCGAGGTCGACGGGGAGAACGTCGTCCCCGCCGTCCACGCCGTCCTCGACCGGATGGCCGTCTTCGCCGACACCGTCCGCGCGGGCGGATGGACCGGCCACACCGGCAAGCCGATCAAGAACATCGTCAACATCGGCATCGGCGGCTCCGACCTCGGCCCCGCCATGGCCTACGAGGTCCTGCGCTCCTACACCCAGCGGGACCTGACGTTCCGTTTCGTCTCCAACGTGGACGGCGCCGACCTCCACGAGGCCGTCCGCGACCTCGACCCGGCCGAGACCCTGTTCATCGTCGCCTCGAAGACCTTCACCACCATCGAGACGATCACCAACGCCACCTCGGCCCGCGACTGGCTCCTCACCGGCCTCCGGGCCGGCCAGGAGGCCGTCGCCAAGCACTTCGTGGCCCTCTCGACCAACGCCGAGAAGGTCGAGGAGTTCGGCATCGACACCACGAACATGTTCGAGTTCTGGGACTGGGTCGGCGGCCGCTACTCCTACGACTCCGCCATCGGCCTCTCCCTGATGATCGCCGTCGGGCCGGAGCGCTTCCGCGAGATGCTCGACGGCTTCCACCTCGTCGACGAGCACTTCCGCACCGCCCCGCCCGAGGAGAACGCGCCGCTGCTCCTCGGCCTCCTCGGCGTCTGGTACGGCGCGTTCTTCGACGCCCAGTCGCACGCCGTCCTGCCGTACTCCCACTACCTGTCCAAGTTCACCGCCTACCTCCAGCAGCTCGACATGGAGTCCAACGGCAAGTCGGTGGACCGCGAGGGCAACCCGGTCGACTGGCAGACCGGACCCGTGGTCTGGGGCACCCCGGGCACCAACGGACAGCACGCGTACTACCAGTTGATCCACCAGGGCACCAAGGTCATCCCGGCCGACTTCATCGGCTTCGCCCGGCCCGTGGCCGACCTCCTGCCCGGCCTCGTCGCCCAGCACGACCTGCTCATGGCCAACTTCTTCGCCCAGACCCAGGCCCTCGCCTTCGGTAAGACGCCCGAGGAGGTGCGGGCCGAGGGCGTCCCCGAGGAGCTCGTCCCGCACAAGACCTTCCAGGGCAACCACCCCACCACCACGATCCTCGCCGAGAAGCTCACCCCGTCCGTCCTCGGCCAGCTGATCGCGCTCTACGAGCACAAGGTCTTCGTCCAGGGCGCCGTCTGGAACATCGACTCCTTCGACCAGTGGGGCGTCGAACTCGGCAAGGTCCTCGCCAAGCGGATCGAACCGGTCCTCACGGACGGGAAGGGCGCCGAGCAGCTCGACAGCTCCACCGCCGCCCTCGTGACCGCCTACCGCTCGCTGCGCGGACGCTAGAGCCATGACGGGGGAGAACGCGGTGCGGCTGCGGCCGCCCAGGAACGCCGTGGCCGAGCGGGCCGTCCCCTGGTGGCGGAGCGGGCTCGCGCTGACCACCGCCGTACCGGTGGTGGTCCTCGCCGTCCTCGGCGCCCTCGTCGGGCCCGCCAGGACCTGGCTGCTCGTCGCGGCCGGGGCCGTGGCGGCCCTGGGCCTCGCCTGCACCGCGTTCCTCCCCGTCTGGTGGTACCGGGTGCACCGCTGGGAGGTCACCGAGGACGCCGTCTACGTCCGCACGGGGGCCTTCTGGCAGGAGTGGCGGATCGCGCCGATGTCCCGGATCCAGACCGTCGACACCTCACGCGGCCCGCTGGAACGCTACTTCCGGCTCGCCACCGTCACGGTGACCACCGCCTCGTCCAAGGGCGCGATCCGGATCGAGGGCCTCGACCACGAGCTGGCCGCCGGGCTCGCCGAGCGGCTCACCGCCATCACCCGGGCCACCCCCGGGGACGCCACATGAGCGAGGCGCCGGAAGGCCCGGGACCGGACTGGCTGCTGCTCCATCCCCGTACCGTCCTCGTCCGGGTCGTCCTCTTCGCCGGCGTGCTCGCCGGAGCCGCGCTGCCCACCGCGTTCGCCCTCGCCGGATCACGTCCGCTGTGGCAGGCCTTCGCCTGGGTCGCCGCCGGGGTGACCCTCGCCCTCGCCGCCGACGTCGTCGCCGAGACGGTCCGCTACCGCCGCACCCGCTACCGCGTCGGCCCCGAGCAGGGCGAGACGGGGCCGCCCCCGGGCGAAGGCTGGGGGAGGGTCGAACTCCACACCGGACTCCTCGTCGCGCAGCGCCGCTCGCTCGCCCGCGAGCGGATCCGCAGCGTCGACCTCACCGCCAACCCCCTCCAGCGGGTCTTCGGCCTCGTCAAGGTCCGCATCGGCACCGGCGAACACACCTCCGGCGGCGAGACCACCCTCGAACTCGACCTGGTCACCCGGGCCGAGGGCGAGCGGCTCCGCCACGAACTCCTCAGCCGTGCCGCCACCGCCCCCGAGGGCCAGGACCACGAGGACGACGCCCTGGCCGTCCTCGACCCGCGCTGGATCCGCTACGCCCCCGTCTCCTTCCTCGCCCCCGCGCTCGGCGGCGCGGCGGCCGGCGCCGTCATGCAGGTCAGCGAGTGGTTCGGCGCCCAGGGCGAGGTCATCGACTGGATAGGGGACCGCTTCCAGGATGTCTCCGTCCCCTGGACGATCACCGCACTCGTCCTCCTCGCCACCCTCGTCGGCGCCGTCGGCGCCCTCGGCCTCTGGGTCGAGATGTGGTGGAACTACCGCCTGGAGCGGGCGCCGGGCGGCGCCCTGCGGGTCTCCCGCGGTCTCCTCACCGCCCGCTCGGTCTCCCTGGAGGAGCGCAGGCTGCGCGGCATCGAACTCGTCCAGCCGCTCGGCGTCCGGATGTGCGGGGCCGCCCGCCTCGACGCCGTCGCCACCGGTCTGGCCCAGGACGACGGCGACCGGCACGGCGACCTCAAGAACCTCCTGCCCGCGGTGGAGCGGGCCGTCGCCGACCGGGTCGCCGCGCAGGTCCTGCGCGAGCCGGAGTCTCCCACCGGGGCGTCCCTCGCCGCCCACCCGAAGGCTGCCCGCACCCGGCGCCTGCGCTGGGCACTGTGGGGCGCCCTCCTGCCCGTCGCGGTCCTCGCCCTCCTCGGGCTCCTCCTCACCCCGGTGCTGCTGTACGTGGCGGCCGGCTGCGCGGTCGTCCTCGTCCCGGCCGCCGTGCTGTCCGCCCTGGACGCCTACCGGGCCCTCGGGCACGGCGTCAGCGGCGCCTATCTGGTGACCCGTTCGGGGACGGTCCGGCGGGCCACGGTCGCCCTCCAGCGGTCCGGGGTCATCGGCTGGACCGTCAAGCAGTCGTACTTCCAGCGGCGCGCCGGCGTCCTGACGCTGACCGCCACGACGGCGGCGGGGGCGGGCGCGTACGACATCCTCGACGCGGGTGAGAGCCAGGGTCTGGTCTTCGCCGCCGCGGCCGTACCGGAGCTCCTGGGGCCGTTCCTGGAGCCCGCGCACATGCCGGAGGCCCGGGTCACCAGAAGGTGAACCGGGCCTCCGTGAGCGGGGGTCGGACCGAGCGGCGATCAGGCCGAAGCGGGCCGGTACAGATCCGAGGGCAGCTCCGAGGCCGCCGCCGTGTCGAGCAGCCACAGCGTCCGCGAGCGGCCGTGGGCACCCGCGGCCGGGGCCTGGACCTCGCCGGCGCCCGACAGCGCGATCGCCGCCGCCTTCGCCTTGTCCTCACCGGCCGCGAGCAGCCAGACCTCCTGCGCCGCCCGGATGGCCGGAAGGGTCAGCGAGATCCGCAGCGGCGGCGGCTTGGGCGCGCCGTGCACCCCGACCACCGTCCGCTCGGTCTCGCGGACCGCCGGCAGCTCCGGGAAGAGCGAGGCCACATGGGTGTCGGGGCCGACGCCCAGCATCAGCACGTCGAAGCTCGGCACCCCGCCGTGATCGCCCGGACCCGCGGCGGCGGCCAGCTCCTGCGCGTACGCGGCCGCGGCGGCGTCGACATCGCTGCCGTACGGGCCGTCCGAGGCCGGCATGGCGTGCACCCGCGCCGGGTCGAGGGGGACCCCGTCGAGGAGTGCCTCCCGGGCCTGGGTGACGTTCCGCTCGGGGTCTCCCTCGGGCAGGAAACGCTCGTCGCCCCACCACAGGTCGAGCCGCGACCAGTCGATCGCGTCCCGCGCGGGCGCCGAACCCAGCGCGGCGAGCAGCCCGTTGCCGTTGCGGCCGCCGGTCAGCACCACCGAGGCCGAGCCCCGGGCGGCCTGGGCGTCCACGATCCGGGTGATCAGCCGGGCCGCGGCCGCCTGGGCCATCAGCTCCTTGTCGCGGTGGACGACCAGCTGAGGGGTGCTCACTTGGCCGCCGCCTTCTTGGCCGGTGCCTTCTTCGGGGCGGGCTTCGCCACGGGCTCGGGCCCGGCCGGGGCGGCCGCGACGGCCTCCGGCTCCGCAGCGGCGCCGGACGCACCCTCGTCGAGCCGCTCAAGACCGAACTTGAGCGCCGTCGCGTAGGTGTCGTCCGGGTCGAGCCGGCGCAGTTCCTCGGCGATCAGCTCGGCCGTCTCACGGCGCTTGAGCGCCACGGCGCGGTCCGGCTGCCCCTGGATGGAGAGCGTCGCGAGCGACCCGTCCGGCCGGTCGAGCACGATCGGACCGGAGCTGGTCTCCATCCGGACGGAGGTGAGACCGGGGCCCGCCGACCTGCTGCGCCGTACCGGCACCTTCAGCCGCTCCGCCAGCCACATCGCGAGCAGTTCGACGCTCGGGTTGAACTCCTCGCCCTCCACCTCGGCGGAGGTCACCTCGCACACGACCTGGTCGAGCGCGGCGGCGAGCATCGAGCGCCACGGGGTGATCCGGGTCCACGAGAGGTCCGTGTCGCCCGGGGTGTAGGCGTCGGCGCGCGCGGCCAGCTCGTGGATGGGCTGCTCGGCGGCGTACGTGTCGGTCACCCGGCGCTGGGCGAGGGCGCCCAGCGGGTCGTTCGCCGGGTCGGTCGGCGCGTTCACCGGCCACCAGACGACGACGGGGGCGTCCGGGAGGAGCAGCGGAAGCACCACCGACTGGGCGTGGTCGCCGACCTCGCCGTACAGCCTGAGCACCACCGTCTCGCCGGTGCTGGCGTCGGCGCCGAGGCGTACCTCGGCGTCGAGCCGTGCCGTGGAGCGGTCCCGCGCCGAGCGCGAGACCCGCTTGATGACGACGAGGGTCCGCGAGGGGTGCTCGCGGGATGCCTCGTTCGCCGCCTTCAGCGCGTCGTAGGCGTTCTCCTCGTCGGTGACGATGACGAGGGTGAGCACCATGCCGACGGCCGGCGTACCGATCGCCCGCCGCCCGAGCACCAGCGCCTTGTTGATCTTGGAGGACGTGGTGTCCGTCAGGTCGGTCTTCATGGCCGGCGCCAGCTCCGTCCGTCTCGTGCGAGCATCTCGTCCGCCTCGACCGGACCCCAGGTCCCGGACTGGTACTGCGCGGGCTTGCCGTGCTTGTCCCAGAACTGCTCGATCGGGTCGAGGATCTTCCAGGACAGCTCGACCTCCTCGACGCGCGGGAAGAGGTTCGAGTCGCCGAGCAGGACGTCGAGGATGAGCCGCTCGTACGCCTCGGGGCTGGACTCCGTGAAGGACTCGCCGTACGCGAAGTCCATCGACACGTCCCGGATCTCCATCTGGGTGCCGGGCACCTTGGAGCCGAACCGCACCGTCACGCCCTCGTCCGGCTGGACCCGGATGACGATGGCGTTGCGGCCGAGTTCCTCGGTCGCGGTGTGGTCGAAGGGGGAGTGCGGGGCGCGCTGGAAGACGACCGCGATCTCGGTGACGCGGCGGCCGAGGCGCTTGCCGGTCCGCAGGTAGAAGGGGACGCCCGCCCAGCGGCGGTTGTCGATCTCCAGCTTCACGGCCGCGTAGGTGTCGGTCTTCGACTGGGGGTCGATGCCGTCTTCCTGGAGGTAGCCCACGGCCTTGGCGCCGCCCTGCCACCCGGCCGCGTACTGGGCGCGGACCGTGGTCTTCCCGAGGTCCGTGGGCAGCTTGACCGCGCCGAGGACCTTGGTCTTCTCGGCGGCCAGCGCGTCGGCGTCGAAGGAGGCGGGCTCCTCCATCGCGGTCAGCGCGAGCAGCTGGAGCAGGTGGTTCTGGATGACGTCACGGGCGGCGCCGATGCCGTCGTAGTAGCCGGCACGGCCGCCGATGCCGATGTCCTCGGCCATGGTGATCTGCACGTGGTCGACGTACGACCGGTTCCAGATCGGCTCGAAGAGGGTGTTGGCGAAGCGGAGCGCCAGGATGTTCTGGACGGTCTCCTTGCCGAGGTAGTGGTCGATCCGGAAGACCTCGTGCGGCGGGAAGACCTCGTGGACGACCTCGTTGAGCTCCTTGGCGGAGACCAGGTCGTGCCCGAAGGGCTTCTCGATGACCGCGCGGCGCCAGGAGCCGTTCTTCTGGTCGGCGAGCCCGTGCTTCTTGAGCTGCTGGACGACCTTGGGGAAGAACTTCGGCGGGACCGACAGGTAGAAGGCGAAGTTGCCGCCGGTGCCCTGCGCCTTGTCCAGCTCCTCGATGGTGGACTTGAGCTGCTCGAAGGCCTCGTCGTCGTCGAAGTCGCCCTGGACGAAACGCATCCCCTGGATCAGCTGCTGCCACACCTCCTCGCGGAACGGGGTGCGCGCGTGCTGTTCGACGGCGTCGTGGACCTCCTGCGCGAAGTCCTCGTCCTGCCACTCCCGGCGGGCGAAGCCGATGAGCGAGAAGCCCGGCGGCAGCAGGCCGCGGTTGGCCAGGTCGTAGACGGCAGGCATCAGCTTCTTACGGGACAAATCGCCCGTGACGCCGAAGATCACCAGGCCCGACGGCCCCGCGATGCGCGGGAGCCGTCGGTCTGCGGCGTCACGGAGCGGGTTGGCTCCGTGGACTGCGCTCACAGTTGCTTACGCCTCCGAAGGTGCGAGGCGCTTGAGCTCCGCCTCGGTGGACTTGAGCAGGTCGTTCCAGGCCGCCTCGAACTTCTCGACGCCCTCGTCCTCCAGGAGCTGGACGACCTCGTCGTAACCGATGCCCAGCTTCTCGACGGCCGCGAGCTCGGCGCGCGACTGCTCGTACGTGCCGCGCACGGTGTCACCGGTGACCTCGCCGTGGTCGGCGGTGGCCTCCAGGGTGGCCTCCGGCATGGTGTTGACCGTGCCGGGGGCGACCAGGTCCACCACGTACAGGGTGTCCTTGTACGCCGGGTCCTTGACGCCGGTCGAGGCCCACAGCGGACGCTGCTTGTTGGCCTGCGCCTTGTCGAGGGCGGCCCAGCGCTCGGACGAGAAGACCTCCTCGTACGCCTCGTACGCCAGACGCGCGTTGGCCAGGGCCGCCTTGCCCTTGAGGGCCTTCGCCTCGTCCGTGCCGATGCCGTCGAGGCGCTTGTCGATCTCCGAGTCCACGCGGGACACGAAGAAGGACGCCACCGAGTGGATCTTGGAGAGGTCGAGGCCGCGCTCGCGGGCCTTCTCCAGACCCGCCAGGTAGGCGTCCATGACCGCGCGGTAGCGCTCGAGCGAGAAGATCAACGTCACGTTGACGCTGATGCCGAGGCCGATGACCTCGGTGATCGCCGGCAGACCCGCCTGGGTGGCCGGGATCTTGATGAGCGTGTTGGGACGGTCCACCAGCCAGGCCAGCTGCTTGGCCTCGGCCACGGTGGCGGTCGTCTCGTGGGCGAGACGCGGGTCGACCTCGATGGAGACCCGGCCGTCCTGGCCGTCGGTCGCGTCGAAGACCGGCCGCAGGATGTCGGCGGCGTCACGGACGTCCGCCGTCGTGATCATGCGGATGGCCTCTTCGACGGTCACCCTGCGGGCGGCGAGGTCGGCCAGCTGCTGGTCGTAGCCGTGCCCCTCGGAGATCGCCTTCTGGAAGATCGACGGGTTGGTGGTCACACCGACCACGTGGCTCTGGTCGAGGAGCTCGGCCAGGTTGCCGGAGGTGATCCGCTGACGCGAGAGGTCGTCCAGCCAGATCGCGACGCCTTCGTCGGAGAGGCGCTTGAGAGCGTCTGTCATGAGAATTGCATCTCCATTAAGTCGTACGTATGGGCGTCAGCGCGCGGCGGCGGCGATCGATTCCCGGGCGGCGGCGGCGATGGCCTCCGGCGTGAACCCGAACTCGCGGAACAGGACCTTCGCGTCCGCCGAGGCACCGAAGTGCTCCAGCGAGACGATCCGGCCGGCGTCCCCGACGTACCGGTGCCAGGTCAGACCGATGCCGGCCTCGACCGCGACGCGGGCCTTGACCGACGGCGGCAGGACGGAGTCCTTGTACGCCTGGTCCTGCTCCTCGAACCACTCCACCGACGGCATCGAGACCACACGGGTCGGGACACCGGCGGCCTGGAGCTGCTCCCGCGCCTCGACGGCGAGGTGCACCTCGGAGCCGGTGGCGATCAGCACGACCTCCGGCTCGCCGCCCTCCGCGTCGAAGAGCACGTAGCCGCCCTTGACCGTGTCCTCGTTCGGCGCGTACGTCGGCACGCCCTGGCGGGTGAGCGCCAGACCGTGCGGGGCGCCCTTGCCGAAGACCTTGGTGTGGCGCTCCATGATCTCGCGCCACGCGATCGCCGTCTCGTTGGCGTCGGCGGGACGGACCACGTTCAGACCGGGGATCGCGCGCAGCGAGGCGAGGTGCTCCACCGGCTGGTGCGTCGGGCCGTCCTCGCCCAGACCGATCGAGTCGTGGGTCCAGACGTACGTCACGGGCAGGTGCATCAGCGCGGACAGACGCACGGCGTTGCGCATGTAGTCGGAGAACACCAGGAAGGTGCCGCCGTAGACGCGCGTGTTGCCGTGCAGCGCGATGCCGTTCATCTCCGCGGCCATGGAGTGCTCGCGGATGCCGAAGTGGATCGTGCGGCCGTACTTGTCGGCCTCCGGCAGCGGGTTGCCCTCGGGCAGGAACGACGAGGTCTTGTCGATCGTCGTGTTGTTGGAGCCGGCGAGGTCGGCCGAGCCGCCCCACAGCTCCGGGATGACCGCGCCGAGCGCCTTGAGGACCTGGCCCGAGGCGGCACGGGTGGCGACGCCCTTGCCCGGCTCGAAGACCGGGAGCTTCTCGGCCCAGCCGGCCGGCAGCTCGTTCGCCTGGATCCGGTCGAACTCGGCGGCGCGCTCCGGGTTGGCCGTACGCCACTCGGCGAGCGACTTCTCCCACGCGGCGCGGGCCTCACGGCCGCGGTCGCCGAGCGAGCGGGTGTGGGCGATGACCTCGTCGGAGACCTCGAAGGTCCGCTCCGGGTCGAAGCCCAGGACGCGCTTGGTGGCCGCGATCTCCTCGTCGCCGAGCGCCGAGCCGTGCGCGGCCTCGGTGTTCTGCGCGTTCGGCGCGGGCCAGGCGATGATCGAGCGCATCGCGATGAACGACGGACGCTCGGTCTCGGCCTCGGCGGCCCTGATCGCCGCGTACAGCGCGGCCGGGTCCAGGTCGCCGTTGGCCTGCGGCTCGACGCGCTGGACGTGCCAGCCGTACGCCTCGTACCGCTTCATCGTGTCCTCGGACACGGCCGTCTCGGTGTCACCCTCGATGGAGATGTGGTTGTCGTCCCACAGCAGGATCAGGTTGCCGAGCTTCTGGTGACCCGCGAGCGAGGAGGCCTCCGCGGAGATGCCCTCCTGGAGGCAGCCGTCACCGGCGATCGCGTAGACGTGGTGGTCGAACGGGGAGGTGCCCGTGGCGGCCTCCGGGTCGAACAGACCGCGCTCGTAGCGCGCGGCCATCGCCATGCCCACCGCGTTGGCGACACCCTGGCCCAGCGGGCCCGTGGTCGTCTCGACGGCGGCGGTGTGGCCGTACTCCGGGTGCCCGGGGGTCTTCGAGCCCCAGGTGCGGAAGGCCTTCAGGTCGTCCAGCTCGAGCCCGAAGCCACCCAGGTACAGCTGGGTGTAGAGGGTCAGGGACGAGTGGCCCGCGGAGAGGACGAACCGGTCCCGTCCGACCCATTCGGGGTCGGCCGGGTCGTGCCGCATCACCTTCTGGAAAAGGGTGTACGCGGCGGGCGCCAGGCTCATCGCCGTACCAGGATGGCCGTTGCCGACCTTCTGTACGGCGTCCGCGGCCAGGATGCGGGCGGTGTCGACGGCCCGCTGGTCCAACTCGGTCCACTCGAGGTCTGTGGTGGTCGGCTTAGTGCTCACCCTGGGTCAGGGCTCCTCTCCACATGTCTGAAGCCGGTGACTGAGGGTGTACCGGCGGTGTCGAGCCTACCCCCGCCGGACGTCCCTCTTTTCGTGTTCATGCCCCTCAGATGAGCGGACACAGCAAGACTGCCGCCGCCCGTGGCACTTCGCCTCCCGGGGCGTGTCCACGCCTTGGGACACACCCCCTCAACACGACCCCACCCCCGCGAAGATCGGTGTCTGGGCAACGTCTACAGTGGCGTGGTACGCGCAAGCCTCACCCCGCCTTCATCCGGTGAGCTTGCTGGGATTTCTCTGTCAGGGGTGTGCGTGACGGCCGTCGAGTCCCGACCCGCAGGGGTCGTCTTGACTCCCAGCCCGGGGGGCCATCGGCCGTTCGGGGCTCGCGTCAAGGCATACGTGGCGCTGACCAAGCCGCGGATCATCGAACTGCTGCTCATCACGACCGTCCCGGTGATGTTCCTCGCCGAGCAGGGCGTGCCCGACCTGTGGCTGGTCCTCGCCACCTGCTTCGGCGGATACCTCTCAGCGGGCGGCGCAAACGCCCTGAACATGTACATCGACCGCGACATCGACGCGCTGATGGACCGCACCTCCCAGCGTCCGCTGGTCACCGGCGTCCTGACCCCGCGCGAGGGCCTGGTCTTCGGCCTCACCCTCGCCGTGGTCTCCACGCTCTGGTTCGGCCTGCTCGTCAACTGGCTCTCCGCGGCGCTCTCGCTCGGCGCGCTCCTCTTCTACGTCGTGGTCTACACGATGATCCTGAAGCGCAGGACCGCGCAGAACATCGTCTGGGGCGGCATCGCCGGCTGTCTGCCGGTGCTCATCGGCTGGTCCGCCGTGACGAACTCGATGTCCTGGGCCGCGGTCATCCTCTTCCTCGTCATCTTCTTCTGGACGCCGCCGCACTACTGGCCGCTGTCGATGAAGGTCAAGGACGACTACGCGCGCGCGGGCGTGCCCATGCTCCCCGTCCTCGCCTCCAACAGGGTCGTCGCCAAGCAGATCGTCCTCTACAGCTGGGTGATGGTCGCCGTCTCGCTGCTGCTCACGCCGCTGGGCTACACAGGCTGGTTCTACCTGGCCGTGGCGGTGCTCACCGGCGGCTGGTGGCTGTGGGAGGCGCACGCGCTCCTGGCCCGCGCGAAGGCCGGCGCGACGGGGGCGAAGCTCAAGGAGATGCGCCTGTTCCACTGGTCCATCACCTATGTCTCGCTGCTCTTCGTGGCGGTCGCGGTGGACCCGTTCCTCCGCTAGGGCCTCTCGGACGCGGGGGCGTCCGCGCTCAGATGATCTGCTCGGCCCGACGGCCGGGTCACGTGGGATAGGCCACGTGGCCCGGCCGTCGTCAGTCGATCTACGCGTCGGTAGCATCGATGTCATGGCAGAAACGAAGCACGAAGAGCGCAAGGCGGCGAAGCTCGCCAAGGAGATCCGGGCCTTCGCCAAGGAGCACGGCGGCTCCGAGGGGCACCTCGCGCACATCGGCCAGGCGGGCACCCGGATCGTCCTCGTGGGCACGGACGGCGGCTGGGGCGACCTCGTCGCGCCGACGTACGCCATCGCGCAGCAGGCCGCCGAGAAGGCGGGCCTCACCCTCCACGAGGAGTTCGACGGCGACATCGCCGCCAAGGTCGTCACCGGACCGTACGAGTGGACCCGGATGGCCGGTATCCAGATCGGCGGCCCCTCCAACGGCTGAGGCAACAACCTCGCGCGGGGCTCACCCGTTAGGACGTGTGGAGACGCGACACGTCCACACAGGGAGCCCCCCGAGATGATCGACACGCCGAGCCTGGTGGACCAGTACTGCCACGGGGTGCTCCGGACGGAGCTCGGCCTCGGCACCTTCGAGGCCCGCCTCGGCGCCCAGCTCGGCGGGAGCACCACCCTGCCCGCCGCGGGCACCACCTTCTTCGACACCCAGACCGGCTTCGCCGTGCGCCGCTGGTGCCCGCCGCTCCTCGGTCTCGAACCGCACTGCCCGCCCGCCCGCTATCTCGCCCGCCGCCGCGAGCTCGGCGTCGCCGAGGCGGGCCGGCGCCTCCTCCGCTCCTCCGGGATCTCCACGTACCTGGTCGACACCGGACGCCCCGACGATCTGACGGGACCCGACGAGATCGCCGCCACGGGTGCGGCCGAGGCCCACGAGATCATCCGGCTCGAATCCCTCGCCGAACAGGTCGCCGACACCTCGGGCACCGTCGAGGCCTTCCTCGCCAACCTCGCCGAGGCCGTCCACGGGGCCGCCGTCCACGCCGTGGCCTTCGCCTCCGTGGCGGGGGTGCGCAGGGGACTCGTGTACGCGCCCGAACCGCCGGGACCCGGGGAGGTACGCGGGGCGGCGGGACGCTGGCTCGCCGGACGCGCGGTCGGAGGCCGGCTCACCGACCCCGTACTGCTGCGCCACCTGCTCTGGATCGCGGTCACCGCCGGACGCCCCCTCCAGCTGCACACCGGGGGCCGGGACCCGGCTCCCGTCGCCGCCTTCGCCTCCGCCACCGCGGGCCTCGGCACCGACCTGGTACTGCTCCACTCCTACCCGTACCACCGCGCCGCCGCACGGCTGACCGGCGCGCACGCGCATGTGTACGCCGACCTGGGCCCCGTCCTCGCACACACGGGGGCGCGGGCGGCGGCCGTCCTCGCGGAGGTCCTGGAGCGCGCGCCCTTCGGCAAGCTGCTGTTCTCCAGCGGCGCCCACGGGCTGCCGGAGCTGCACGTGGTCGCCGCGAGCGTCTTCCGCGGCGCCGTCACACGGGTGCTCGGCGAGTGGGTCGTGGACGGCGCCTGGTCCCGTACGGACGCGCAGCGGGTCGCCGCGATGATCGCGGGGGGCAACGCGCGCCGGGTCTACCGGCTGACGGGGAGCCGGTAGGCCCGGGAGGCGCGTGGGGTGGGTGCGCGTGTACGGCAGTGCCGGAGCCGGAGGGGCGCCGTCTCAGGCCGTCGCCGGCACCGGTTCGGGCCGGGCCGGGGCGTCGGCGGTGGGCAGGGGGCGCTCGCGCAGGCTCAGGGCGAGCCGCAGCACCGCGATCCACATCAGGGAGGAGCCGAGCATATGGGCGGCTACCAGGAGCTCGGGGACCCCGGTGAAGTACTGGACGTAGCCGATGCCGCCCTGCGCGAGCAGCACGACCAGCAGGTCACGGGCGCGGGCCCGGGTGTCGGCCGGGGCGTCGACCACGCGCAGGACCAGCCACATCGCGAGCGCGAGGGCGCAGACGACCCAGGCGGCGATCGCGTGGACGTGCGCGGCGTTCGTCCAGTCCCACGGCATGCGCGGGACGTCGCTGCTGTCGCCGGCGTGCTTGCCGGAGCCCGTCACGGCCGTGCCGAGCGCGATCAGCAGGGCGGAGACGATCGTGATCGCCCAGGACAGCTTCCGCACCGGCCGCGGCACGCGCGGGCGGGGGTCGGTGTCGCCCTCGCCGGTCCGGTGCCAGGTGACGACGGCGACGGTGAGCAGGGCGTTCGCGGCGAGGAAGTGGCCGGCCACCGTCCACGGGTTGAGGCCCATCCACACCGTGATGCCGCCGAGGACGGCGTTGCTCATCACGATCCAGAACTGGGCCCAGCCGAGCCGGGTGAGAGCGCGCCGCCGCGGCTTGGCCGAGCGCGCCGCGATGATGGCCCAGCCGACGGCCGCCGACAGGACGTACGTGAGCAGCCGGTTGCCGAACTCGATGGCGCCGTGGAGGCCCTGCTCGGGTGTGGCGAAGAGGCTGTCGTCGGTGCACTTGGGCCAGGTGTCGCAGCCGAGACCGGAACCGGTCAGCCGGACCGCGCCACCCGTGACGATGATGAGGACGCTCATCACGACGGCGGAGAGCGCGGCGCGCCGGAGCGTCCTGGGGGACGGGGTCCAGCGCCTGGCGATGAAGGCGAGGGGGGTCAGCACGCGCACCATCGTAGGGCGGTGCTTGTGCGCGCTTTCACGAGGGGGGCGTATATGGCGGAACGGAACCTTACGGTTACTCCCAGCGGAAGAACCGCGCCGCCGCACCGAGCCCCAGGACCGCCCAGACGGCCAGGATCAGCGCGTCGCCCCAGGGCATCGCAGCGCCGCCCTGGAGGACGTCCCGCAGGCCGTCGGAGAGGGCGGAGATCGGGAGCAGCGCGAGCACGTCGCCCGCGGCGCCGAACTTCTCCAGCGGGACGATGACCCCGCCGCCCACCAGGAGCAGCAGGAAGACCAGGTTCGCCGCGGCGAGCGTGGCCTCGGCCTTCAGCGTGCCGGCCATGAGCAGGCCGAGCCCGGAGAAGGCGGCGGTGCCGAGCACGAGCAGCAGCAGGACCGACAGGGGGTCGCCCTGCGGTGACCAGCCGAGAGCCAGTGCGATCACCGTCAGAAGCGCGATCTGGAGCACCTCGGTGACGAGCACGGACAGCGTCTTCGCGGTCATCAGCGCCCAGCGGGGGAGCGGTGAGGCGCCGAGGCGCTTGAGCACCCCGTACCGCCGCTCGAAACCGGTGGCGATGGCCTGGCCGGTGAAGGCGGTGGACATCACGGCGAGCGCGAGGACACCGGGGGCGAGGAAGTCGACGGCCCGGCCCGCACCGGTGTCGACGACGTCGACGGTCGAGAACAGCGCCAGGAGCAGTGAGGGGATGACCACGGTGAGGAGCAGCTGCTCGCCGTTGCGCAGCAGCATCCGGGTCTCCAGGGCCGTCTGTGCCGCGATCATGCGGCCGACGGGGGCTGCGCCGGGCTTGGGGGAGTAGGTGCCTGCACTCACGACCGGAGCTCCTTGCCCGTCAGTTCCAGGAAGACGTCTTCGAGGGTGTGGCGCTCGACGGAGATGCCGTCGGGCATGACGCCGTGCTGGGCGCACCAGCCGGTGACGGTGGCGAGCAGCCGCGGGTCGACGACGCCGGTGATCCGGTACGTGCCCGGGAGCGGCTCCGCGGCGGCGGTGCCGTCCGGCAGGGCCTTGAGCAGGGAGCCCAGGTCGAGTCCCGGGCGGCTGGTGAAGCGCAGGGTGTTCTCGGCGCCGCCCCGGCACAGTTCCTCGGGGCTTCCGTGGGCGGCGACCCGGCCGGCGTCGACGATGGCGACGTCGTCCGCGAGTTCCTCGGCCTCCTGCATGAAGTGGGTGGTGAGGACCACGGTCACGCCGTCGGCGCGCAGCTCGCGCACCAGGTCCCAGGTGGCGCGGCGGGCCTGCGGGTCGAGACCGGCGGTCGGTTCGTCGAGGAAGACGAGTTCGGGGCGGCCGACGACGGCGAGGGCGAGCGCGAGGCGCTGCTGCTGGCCGCCGGAGAGGCGCCGGTAGGTCGTGCGGCCGCAGGAGCCGAGGCCGAGGCGCTCGATCAGCGCGTCCACGTCCAGGGGGTGGGCGTGCAGTTTCGCCATGTGGCGGAGCATCTCGTCGGCCCTGGCGCCGGAGTAGACGCCGCCGGACTGGAGCATCACGCCGATCCGGGGGCGCAGGGCCGCCGCGTCGGCGACGGGGTCGAGGCCGAGGACGCGGACGCTGCCGCCGTCGGGCCTGCGGTAGCCCTCGCAGCTCTCGATGGTGGTGGTCTTGCCGGCCCCGTTGGGTCCGAGGACGGCGGTGACGGTGCCCGCGCGCACGTCGAGGTCGAGGCCGTCGACCGCTGTCTTGCTTCCGTACCGCTTGACCAGGCCGCGGACCTGGACGACGGACTCACTCGTGGGGGACTTGCCGCGCATGTCCGGAAGTCTAGAGAGGGTGCGGGGGACCTCCGGGCGCGGGGCCCCCGCGGCGGCCTCATTCGTCCTACGAATGATCATCGCCGCAGGTCAGGTAAGCCTTACCTGAGTGATGCACGGCACCGCCCGCGCCGTGGACGTCGCTTGTCACTCGCCGATTAATTACGCAACAATGGCGTTGTGAAAAACGTTGGCGCGGCTCCCACGGAGGAACTCGCGACCCGTGAGCGTTCGACGCGCAACCGGGTCGCGCGGTCGATCCTGGACCACGGGCCGTCGACCGTCGCCGATCTGGCCGAGCGGCTCCGGCTCACCCCGGCCGCCGTCCGCCGACACCTCGACTCCCTGGTCGCCGACAAGGTCGTCGAAGCCCGGGAGAAGCGGGTCTACGGGACCCGGGCCCGCGGTCGCCCCGCGAAGATCTTCGCGCTCACCGACTGCGGCCGGGACGCCTTCGACCAGTCGTACGACTCCCTCGCCGTCGAGGCGCTCCGCTGGATCGAGCGCAACGCCGGTGGGGAGGCGGCCGTGGCCGCCTTCGCCCGCGACCGGATCGAGGCCCAGGGGGACGCCTACCGCGAGGCCGTCGAGGCGGCCGAGCCCGCACAGCGGACCGAGGCGCTCGCCAAGGCCCTGTCGGCGGACGGGTACGCTGCCACTGCGCGGAACGCGCCGGTCGGCGAGCAGCTCTGCCAGCACCACTGCCCGGTCGCCCACGTCGCCGAGCAGTACCCCCAGCTGTGCGAGGCGGAGACGGAGTTCTTCTCCCGCCTCTTGGGAACGCACGTCCAGCGTCTCGCCACCATCGCGCACGGTGACGGCGTCTGTACCACGTTCATCCCGCACAGCGCTCCACAGACCACCCCATCACCATCCGTCAGTACGGCCGGGAGGAACCCCGCATGACCACCGAGATCAGCCACCCCGAGCTTGAGGGCCTGGGTCGGTACGAGTACGGCTGGGCCGACTCCGACGCGGCCGGTGCCACCGCCAAGCGTGGCCTCAACGAGGACGTCGTCCGCGACATCTCCTCGAAGAAGAACGAGCCCGAGTGGATGCTGAAGCTGCGTCTCAAGGGTCTGCGTCTCTTCGGCAAGAAGCCCATGCCGACCTGGGGCTCCGACCTCTCCGGCATCGACTTCGACAACATCAAGTACTTCGTGCGCTCCACCGAGAAGCAGGCCGCTTCCTGGGAGGAGCTGCCCGAGGACATCAAGAACACGTACGACAAGCTCGGCATCCCCGAGGCGGAGAAGCAGCGCCTCGTCGCCGGTGTCGCCGCCCAGTACGAGTCCGAGGTCGTCTACCACCAGATCCGTGAGGACCTGGAGGAGCAGGGCGTCATCTTCGTCGACACCGACACCGCGCTGAAGCAGCACGAGGAGCTCTTCCGGGAGTACTTCGGCACGGTCATCCCGGTCGGCGACAACAAGTTCGCCTCGCTGAACACGGCCGTGTGGTCCGGCGGCTCCTTCATCTACGTGCCGAAGGGCGTGCACGTCGAGATCCCGCTCCAGGCCTACTTCCGTATCAACACGGAGAACATGGGCCAGTTCGAGCGGACGCTGATCATCGTCGACGAGGACGCCTACGTCCACTACGTCGAGGGCTGCACCGCCCCGATCTACTCCTCGGACTCGCTGCACAGCGCCGTCGTCGAGATCATCGTCAAGAAGGGCGGCCGCTGCCGCTACACGACCATCCAGAACTGGTCGAACAACGTCTACAACCTGGTGACCAAGCGCGCCGTCGCCTACGAGGGCGCCACCATGGAGTGGGTCGACGGCAACATCGGCTCCAAGGTCACCATGAAGTACCCGGCCGTCTACCTGATGGGCGAGCACGCCAGGGGCGAGACCCTGTCCATCGCCTTCGCGGGCGAGGGCCAGCACCAGGACGCCGGTGCCAAGATGGTCCACATGGCGCCGAACACCTCCTCCAACATCGTCTCCAAGTCGGTGGCGCGAGGCGGCGGCCGCACCTCCTACCGCGGTCTCATCGAGATCGGTGAGGGCGCCCCGGGCTCCAAGTCCAACGTGCTCTGCGACGCGCTGCTCGTCGACACGATCTCCCGCTCCGACACGTACCCCTACGTGGACGTGCGCGAGGACGACGTCTCCATGGGCCACGAGGCCACCGTCTCCAAGGTCTCCGAGGACCAGCTCTTCTACCTGATGAGCCGCGGCCTCACCGAGTTCGAGGCCATGGCGATGATCGTCCGCGGCTTCGTCGAGCCCATCGCCAAGGAACTCCCGATGGAGTACGCCCTGGAGCTCAACCGGCTGATCGAGCTGCAGATGGAAGGCGCGGTCGGCTGAGGCCCGCCCCCACCGAACGCAGTGACTGATTTCTTTGACGCAGGAAGAGAGCAACACGACAGCCATGGCTGAGGCTCAGAACATCCCGGTGGGCTCCACGACCGCCGGCTCGATCGCGGTGGCCGCCGACTCCACCGTCGCCACGCGCATGAGCGCGCCCCCGTCCTTCGACGTCGCGGACTTCCCCGTCCCGCACGGGCGTGAGGAGGAGTGGCGGTTCACTCCCCTCGAGCGCCTGCGCGGCCTCCACGACGGCACCGCCGTCGTCTCGGGCGAGGGCGTCAAGGTCGAGGTCGAGGCCCCCGAGGGCGTCACCGTGGAGACCGTCGGCCGTGACGACGCGCGCCTCGGCAGGGCCGGCACGCCCGTCGACCGCGTCGCCGCCCAGGCGTACTCCTCCTTCGAGAAGGCCTCGGTCGTCACCGTCGCCAAGGAGGTCGTCCTCACCGAGCCGATCCGCATCGCGGTGCACGGCCAGGGCGGGGTCGCCTTCGGCCACCAGGTGATCGAGCTCGGCGCCTTCGCCGAGGCCGTCGTGGTCATCGACCACACCGGTGACGCGGTGCTCGCCGCCAACGTCGACTACGTCCTCGGCGACGGTGCCAAGCTGACCGTCGTCTCCGTCCAGGACTGGGACGAGAAGGCCGTCCACGTCGCCCAGCACAACGCCCTGGTCGGCCGCGACGCCTCCTTCAAGTCGGTCATCGTGACCTTCGGCGGCGACGTCGTCCGCCTCCACCCGCGCGTGGCCTACGCGGCCCCCGGCGGCGAGGCCGAGCTCTTCGGCCTGTACTTCACCGACGCCGGGCAGCACCAGGAGCACCGCCTCCTGGTCGACCACAACACCCCGCACTGCAAGTCCAACGTGGCGTACAAGGGCGCGCTGCAGGGCCAGGGCGCGCACGCCGTGTGGATCGGTGACGTGCTCATCCAGGCCGCCGCCGAGGGCACCGACACGTACGAGCTCAACCGGAACCTGGTCCTCACGGACGGTGCCCGGGTCGACTCCGTGCCGAACCTGGAGATCGAGACCGGCGAGATCGCCGGTGCCGGTCACGCCTCGGCCACCGGCCGCTTCGACGACGAGCAGCTCTTCTACCTGATGTCCCGCGGCATCCCGGAGATCGAGGCCCGCCGCCTCGTCGTCCGCGGCTTCTTCGCGGAGCTGGTCCAGCAGATCGGTCTGCCGGACGTCCAGGAGCGCCTCCTCGCCAAGATCGAGGCCGAGCTGGAGGCCTCCGTCTGATGGCCTTCGTCCGAGTCTGCGCGCTGAGCGAGCTGGAGGCCGACACCCCGAAGCGGGTCGAGGTCGACGGCACGCCGGTGTCGGTCGTGCACACCGAGGGCGAGGTGTACGCGATCAACGACATCTGCTCGCACGCGAACGTCTCCCTCTCGGAGGGCGAGGTCGAGGACTGCTCCATCGAGTGCTGGCTGCACGGGTCGAGCTTCGACCTGCGCACCGGCAAGCCCTCCGGCCTTCCCGCGACGCGCCCCGTCCCCGTTTACCCCGTAAAGATCGAAGGGGACGATGTGCTCGTCTCCGTCACCCAGGAGTCCTGAGTCACCCATGGCAACGCTTGAAATCCGCGACCTGCACGTCTCCGTCGAAGCCGAGAACGGCACGAAGGAGATCCTCAAGGGCGTCGACCTGACCGTGAAGCAGGGCGAGACCCACGCCATCATGGGCCCCAACGGCTCAGGCAAGTCGACCCTCGCGTACTCGATCGCCGGGCACCCCAAGTACACGATCACCAGCGGCACCGTCACGCTCGACGGCGAGGACGTCCTGGAGATGTCGGTCGACGAGCGCGCCCGCGCCGGCATGTTCCTGGCCATGCAGTACCCGGTCGAGGTCCCCGGTGTCTCGGTCTCCAACTTCCTGCGCACGTCGGCGACGGCGATCCGCGGCGAGGCCCCCAAGCTGCGCACCTGGGTGAAGGAGGTCAAGTCCGCGATGGAGCAGCTCCAGATGGACCCGGCCTTCGCCGAGCGCAACGTCAACGAGGGCTTCTCCGGCGGTGAGAAGAAGCGCCACGAGATCCTCCAGATGGAGCTCCTCAAGCCGAAGATCGCGATCCTCGACGAGACCGACTCCGGTCTGGACGTCGACGCGCTGCGTCAGGTCTCCGACGGTGTCAACCGCGTCCGTGAGACCGGTGAGGTCGGCACGCTGCTGATCACGCACTACACCCGGATCCTCCGCTACATCAAGCCCGACTTCGTGCACGTCTTCTCCGGCGGCCGCATCGTCGAGTCCGGCGGCGCCGAGCTCGCCGACAAGCTGGAGAACGAGGGCTACGAGGCCTACAGCACGAAGGGTGGCGCATCCGCGTGACATCTGCCCATCAGGGGCTCTCCGGCCTCCTCGACACCGAGGCGATCCGCAAGGACTTCCCGCTCCTGGATCGCGTGGTCCACGAGAACAAGAAGATCGTGTACCTCGACTCCGCGGCGACCTCGCAGAAGCCGCGGCAGGTCCTCGACGCGCTCAACACGTACTACGAGCGTCACAACGCCAACGTCCACCGCGGCGTCTACACGGTCGCCGAGGAGGCGACGGCGCTGTACGAAGGCGCCCGTGACAAGGTCGCGGCCTTCATCAACGCGCCGAGCCGCGACGAGGTGATCTTCACCAAGAACGCCTCGGAGTCGCTCAACCTCGTGGCCAACATGCTGGGCTGGGCCGACGAGCCCTACCGCGTGGACCACGAGACCGAGATCGCCATCACGGAGATGGAGCACCACTCCAACATCGTGCCGTGGCAGCTGCTCTCGCAGCGCACGGGCGCGAAGCTGAAGTGGTTCGGCCTCACCGACGACGGCCGTCTCGACCTCTCGAACATCGAAGAGGTCATCACCGAGAAGACCAAGATCGTCTCGTTCACGCTGGTGTCGAACCTGCTGGGCACGATCAACCCGGTCGAGACGATCATCCGCCGCGCCCAGGAGGTCGGTGCGCTCGTCTGCATCGACGCCTCGCAGGCGGCCCCGCACATGGTCCTGGACGTGCAGGCGCTCCAGGCCGACTTCGTGGCCTTCACCGGCCACAAGATGTGCGGCCCGACCGGCATCGGCGTGCTGTGGGGACGGCAGGAGCTCCTGGAGGACCTGCCGCCGTTCCTCGGCGGCGGCGAGATGATCGAGACCGTCTCGATGCACTCCTCGACGTACGCGCCGGCCCCGCACAAGTTCGAGGCGGGTACGCCCCCGATCGCCCAGGCCGTCGGCCTCGGCGCGGCCGTGGACTACCTGTCGGCGATCGGCATGGAGAACATCGCGCGCCACGAGCACGCGATCACCGAGTACGCCGTCCGGCGCCTCCAGGAGGTCCCGGACCTGCGGATCATCGGCCCCACCACGGCCGAGGACCGCGGCGCGGCGATCTCCTTCACGCTCGGCGACATCCACCCGCACGACGTGGGTCAGGTCCTCGACGAGGAGGGCATCGCGGTCCGGGTCGGCCACCACTGCGCGCGGCCGGTCTGCCTGCGGTACGGAATTCCCGCGACCACGCGAGCGTCGTTCTATCTGTACTCCACCCCGGGCGAGGTCGACGCCTTGGTCGCGGGCCTGGAGCACGTACGGAACTTCTTCGGGTAGGGGATTCTCGTGAAGCTGGATTCGATGTACCAGGACGTCATCCTGGACCACTACAAGCACCCCCACGGGCGCGGTCTTCGGGACGGCGACGCCGAGGTGCACCACGTCAACCCGACGTGCGGCGACGAGATCACGCTCCGCGTGAAGTACGACGGCTCGCGGATCGAGGACGTGTCGTACGAGGGTCAGGGCTGTTCCATCAGCCAGGCCTCGGCCTCCGTCCTCAACGAGCTGCTCGTCGGCAAGGAGCTGGCCGAGGCGCAGAGGATCCAGGGCACCTTCCTGGAGCTGATGCAGTCCAAGGGCCGGATCGAGCCGGACGACGCGATGGAGGAGATCCTGGAGGACGCGGTCGCGTTCGCCGGAGTCTCCAAGTACCCGGCCCGTGTGAAGTGCGCGCTGCTCAGCTGGATGGCGTGGAAGGACGCGACCGCCCAGGCGCTGGGCGACGCGGAGAGGAAGTCGGCATGACCGAGAACGCCGAGGCCACGATGAAGCCGGCCTCCGAGGAAGAAGTCCGCGAGGCGCTGTACGACGTCGTCGACCCCGAACTGGGCATCGACGTCGTCAACCTGGGCCTGATCTACGGCATCCACATCGACGACGCGAACATCGCGACGCTGGACATGACCCTGACGTCGGCGGCCTGCCCGCTGACCGATGTGATCGAGGACCAGGCGAAGTCCGCGACGGACGGCATCGTCAACGAACTGAAGATCAACTGGGTCTGGATGCCCCCGTGGGGCCCGGACAAGATCACGGACGACGGCCGCGAGCAGCTCCGCGCGCTCGGCTTCAACGTCTGATCCACGGTCACGTGGGAACGGCCGTGCCCTTCGGGCACGGCCGTTCCGCGTCTCCCGGGAAGACACGTACCGGGACCGACGTGTCCGCCCGTAGGCAGGTGCCGTACGCCCGCACGTACGCATGTGTACGCTCGTACACATGGGTTACGGACTGCTCGCGGGCGCCATCGCGGCCGAGATTCTCGCCACCACCTCCATGAAGTACAGCGAGGGCTTCACCAGGCTCTGGCCGTCGATCGTCACCGGCGTCGGCTATCTGATCGCCTTCGCCCTCCTGGCGCAGGCCCTCAAGACGCTCCAGGTCGGCACCGCGTACGCCATCTGGTCCGGAGTCGGCACCGCCGCCGTCGCCACCATCGGCATCCTCTTCCTCGGCGAGACCCTCAGCCTCGCCAAGGTCGCCGGGATCCTCCTCATCGTCGCCGGGGTCGCCGTCCTCAACCTCGGCGGCGCACACTGATGGGCCGCCCCCGCCGCCACGACCCCGAACGACGGGAGCGGATCGTCGACGCCGCCCTCCGGGTGGCCGGACGGTCCGGAATCGCCGGGCTCAGCCACCGCACCGTGGCGGCCGAGGCGGACGTCCCGCTCGGCTCGACCACGTACCACTTCGCCTCCCTCGACGAACTCCTCGTCGCCGCGCTCCACAAGGCCGGCGAGGGCTTCGGGCGGCTGCTGCGCGAGAGCCCCGCCCTCGCCGCGGGGGACACCGACCTCGCGGACGCGCTCGCCCGCCTCATGGGGGAGTGGCTGGACGGCGGACGCGCCCGCGTGGAGCTGGAGTACGAGTTGTACCTCGCCGCCCTGCGGCGCCCCGCGCTCCGGCCGGTCGCCGCCGAGTGGACCGAGTCCGTCGTCGCCGCCCTGGCCCGCCGCACCGACCCCGCCACCGCCCGCGCCCTGGTCGCCCTCATGGACGGCATCTGCCTCCAGGTCCTGCTCACCGGCGGCGCCTACGACGAGGAGCACACGCGCGTGATGCTGGCGCGGATCCTGAACGAACCACCGAACCCCCCGGCCCGGGGCCTGTCGGAACCGCCGACGCGCTGACCGGGACCTGAGACCGGTTGGCCCGCGCGGGGCCCCGCCGGTTAGGTTTTCCGTCATGACCACTGCTCCTCGCACCACCGGCGCCGTCGCCGCCGGCCTCGCCACCCTTGCCGGCGACGGCACCGTTCTCGACACCTGGTTCCCCGCCCCCGAGCTGACCGACGCGCCCGGCCCCGCCGGCACCGAGCGGCTCACCCCGGACGAGGCCGTCGACGCCCTCGGCGAAGGCGCCGCCAAGGCCCTCGGCGTCGACGCCCGCCGTGGCGTCGAGGTGGTCGCCGTCCGCACCGTCATCGGTTCGCTCGACGAGAAGCCGCTCGACGCCCACGACGCCTACCTGCGGCTGCACCTGCTCAGCCACCGCCTCGTCAAGCCGCACGGCCAGAGCCTGGACGGCGTCTTCGGCCTCCTCGCCAACGTCGCCTGGACCTCCCTCGGTCCGGTCGCCGTCGACGACATCGAGAAGGTCCGGCTCAACGCGCGCGCCGAGGGCCTGCACCTCGCCGTGACGAGCATCGACAAGTTCCCGCGCATGACCGACTACGTCGTGCCCGCCGGTGTCCGCGTCGCCGACGCGGACCGGGTCCGCCTCGGTGCCCACCTCGCCGCCGGCACCACCGTCATGCACGAGGGCTTCGTCAACTTCAACGCCGGCACCCTCGGCACCTCCATGGTCGAGGGCCGGATCTCCGCCGGTGTCGTCGTCGGCGACGGCTCCGACATCGGCGGCGGCGCCTCCACCATGGGCACCCTCTCGGGCGGCGGCAACGTCGTCATCTCGATCGGCGAGCGCTGCCTGATCGGGGCCGAGGCGGGCGTCGGCATCGCCCTCGGCGACGAGTGCGTCGTCGAGGCCGGTCTGTACGTGACCGCGGGCACCCGGGTCACCATGCCCGACGGCCAGATCGTGAAGGCCCGCGAGCTCTCCGGCGCCTCGAACATCCTCTTCCGCCGCAACTCCGTCACCGGCGCCGTCGAGGCCCGGCCGAACAACGCGGTCTGGGGCGGACTCAACGACGTCCTCCACAGCCACAACTGACCCGGTGACTCTGCGTCACCGTCGGCGTTAGACAGGCGCAGAGTCACTGCACGCAGGCAAGGCGAGGAGTCGACATGAGGATCAAGCCCACGGCCGTCGGGGTGCTCACGGTGGTGGCGGTGCTGCTCCAGGCCGGCGCGGCCCGCGCGGACGAGACCCACACCCGCAACGGCCCCACCGTGAACAATGGCCCCAGCGTCTTCCTCCATACCGGGCAGATCGACGACCCGCTGGAGGACGTCCTGGAGCACGCGGCGATCCTCGGCAGGACCTACACCACCGACGCCGCCTGAACGAGCCTCCCGTGCACCGCCCGCAGCCCGTCGGCCGTCTCCCGGTCGGCGGGCTGCAGCGGTTCGCGCACCGGTCCGCCGAGCAGCGCCTTCGCGGTCACCGTGCCGGGCAGGCCCGAGGCCATCATCAGCTCGGCCAGCGGCAGGGTCAGGGCGTTGAGGCGGGTCGCCTCCGCCGGGTCGCCCGCGTCGAAGGCGTCGAGGACGGCGCGGAGCTGACGCGGCGCCACGTTGGCCACCGTGCTGACGTAGCCGGCGCCCCCGACCGCGTACAGCGGCAGGTTCAGCTCCTCACAGCCCGAGTAGTACGCGAGCGGGGTCTCCGCGATCAGCCGGGCCGAGGCCAGCAGGTCGTACGAACAGTCCTTCACGGCCACGATCCCCGGGTGCTCCGCGAGGCGCCGCATCGTCGCCGGTTCGACGCGGGTGCCCGTGCGGCCGGGGATGTCGTAGACCATCACCGGCAGTCCGGTGGCGTCGGCCACCTTCAGGAAGTGCGCCTCGACGGCCGCCTGCGGGGGGCGGCTGTAGTAGGGGGTGACGACGAGCAGTCCGTCCGCCCCCGCCCGCTCGGCCTGGCGTGCCAGCTCGGCGGTGTGCCGGGTGTCGGCGGTGCCGATGCCGGTGAGGACGGAGGGGCCGGGCCCCACCGCCTCCCGGACGGCCCGGACGAGCGCGGCCTTCTCCGCGTCGCTGGTGGTCGGGGACTCGCCCGTGGTGCCGTTGAGGACCAGGCCGTCGCAGCCGTCGGCGACGAGCCGCGCGGCCAGGTCGCCCGCCGCGTCGAGGTCGAGTGCGCCGTCGGGCGTGAACGGGGTGACCATGGCGCACAGGGCGCGGCCGAAGGGGCGTTCAGTGCTCATCCCGGCAGTCTGACCGGACCGGACGGTGGAGGTCCACGTAGATCTGCTTGGTCCGAGGGGTAAGCGGGGCTGAAGGGTGGTGCGAGGTCCCCGACCACCAGGACCGGCATCTCGATGCGCGACCGGCCTCGAAAGCCGCTTGACCTCAAGCTTGGTTGAGGAAGGACGGTGGAGGCATCCGAGCACGAGAACGGGAGACCTCCCCATGAACACCGTCCTGCACGCCGTCGCACACCCCGACGCCCGCCCCGACTTCCGCCGCCCCGGAGTGGGCGCCGTCCTCGTCAGTACCTGGCGGGTCGGCAGCCCCGAGCGACAGCGCGCCGCCGTCGAGGCGATCCGCACGACCTGGGAGAGCCGGGAGTGGCCCGACCTGGGACTGCTCTCGTACAGCGTCTACATCGGCACGGACGGGGACGCGCTGCTGCACCACTCGCAGTGGACCTCCGAACAAGCCTACGAGGACTTCGTCCGGAGCTACCGGAACGCCGAGATCGACGCGGCCGTGCCCGGCATCGAGCGGGTGGTGCTCCACCGCTACGCCCCGCCGTACCGCTCCCGCGTCCTCGACGGGCCGGGCGCGCGGGCGCTGCCCGGGGCACTCGCGGTCGTCGAGGTCGACTTCGAAGGGCCGGACCAGGGTCGCCGGAAGGACTGGGTCGACACCGTGTTCACCGCCATGGACGGCGACGCGGGGAAGCGGCCCGCACGCGGCGGGATCGCCGCGCACTTCCACCTGTCCACCGACGGCACCCGCGTCCTGAACATGGCCGAGTGGCCGAGCGAGCGGGCCCACGCGGAGTGGCAGGCGGACGCGCCGCTCGACGGGGCCTGGGCGCGGGTGCACCACTACCCGGGGATCGCCGCGAGCCGGGTGCGGCGGTACACGCCCGCGCTCAGCCTGAGCGCGGGCGCCTGACCGGCCGGATCGCGCTACGGGCGGAAGCGCAGCACCTGCGGGTCGTGGTCGCTGTCCTGGTCGGCGAACTCCGCGTTGATGTGCACGCTGTCGTACGTGAAGTGACGCACGCCGGGGCTGGTCAGGATCTGGTCGAGAACCTGGCTGTTGCCCTGGTAGACGTACGAGTAGCGCTCGCCGCGCGGCAGCGACCTCACGGCCGGGTACAGCACGCCGCCGTCGGTCAGCGCCCGCGTCGTGTCCGAGAACTCGAAGTCGTTGATGTCGCCCACGACCAGGACGTCGGCCTGCTTCTCCAGCGCGACGATGTCCTTCACGAAGGCGTTCACGGCCTGCGCCTGGAGCAGGCGCTTGGCCTCGGAGGAACGGTTCGGCGGCTGGTGGTGCGAGGTCAGGCCCTCGTCGCCGCCCTTCGAACCGAAGTGGTTGGCGATGACGAAGACCGTACGGCCGCGGAAGACGAACTCGCCCGCGAGCGGCTTGCGGCTGCTCTCCCAGGCGGTGTTCGCCGGGTCGATGCGGCCGGGCGAGACGGTCAGGGCGGCGTGGCCCTTGCGGCCCGTCACCGCGGTGGCGGTGGTCGCGTCGCCGCCCGCGCGGTCCGTGAAGGAGACCCGCTCGGGGTTGAAGAGGAAGACCTGACGGATATTGCCGCCGGGCTCGCCGCCGTCCTTGTTGTTCTCCGGGTCGACCGAGCGCCACTCGTACGCCGGGCCGCCGGCCGCCACGATCGCGTCCGTGAACTTCTTCACGGTCAGATCGGCGGCGACCGTGCCGTCGTTCTTGGCGCCGGTGTTGTCCTGGATCTCTTCCAGAGCCAGGACGTCGGGCGAGGCGAGGTTGTCGACGACCGCCTTCGCGAGCGCGTCGAACTTCTCCTGCGGGTCGCTCGGGTCGAGGTTCTCCACGTTGTACGTGGCCACGGCCAGCTCGTTCTTGTGCTGCCGGTCCGTGGTCTCGCGCTCCAGGCCCCGGTCGACGACCGTGCCGAGGGTGCGGGCCGTCAGCGTGTAGCCGCCGAACTGGTTGAAGTCGAGCGGGCCCTCGGTCGTGCCGGTCAGCCGGTCGCCGACGTTCGCCTTGGGGAACGGCTGCTGGGCGAGCGGCGTCAGCGACTGGATCTGGAGCCGCCCGGTGTTCTGCGACTCGTACGAGCCGTAGACCGTGCCGCCGCGCCGGTTGCGGTTCTCCCACGGCTTCACCGTCACCCACAGCTCCGCGTACGGGTCGGTGGCGCCGACCACGCGCGAGGAGCCGATCCGGACGTTGGTGCCTTCGAGGGACTCGTAGTAGTCCAGGGCGTACGCCTCGGGGTCGAGCGTCAGGCCGTTGACGGACCCGCCGGCCGCCGGGTCGCCCTCGGGGGCGTACGCGTCGGGCACGGACCAGGCCGAGATCGTCACGGGGGCCGGGACGGCGTTGCCCTGCGAGAGCACGGTGACGACCGGCTTCGAGAGCTGCGTGAGCGACTGGTTGCCCGAGTTCAGGCCACCGGGGACGTACTCGGTGACCGTGCCGTTCAGGCTGACCGCGTCACCGACGGCCACCGTCGGGACGGAGCTGGTGAAGACGAAGAGGCCCTCGCTGGTCGCCGGGTCCGCGTCGGCCTGGGGGTCCTGGATCCAGAATCCGCGCGAGCCGTAGGTGCGGACGCCGGTGACGATGCCCGTCACGCCGGTGACCTGCTTGCCGACGAGGGGCGAGACACGGGTCGTGCCCTGGATGTCGTGGATGCGGACACCGGCGGCGTCCTCGGCCGCGGCGCTCGACGAACCGCCGAGCAGACCCGCGGCGAGGGCCGAGGCGACGACGGCGGAGACCGCGGCGGATCGCGCCACGGTACGGCCGGCAGATCTCGGTATGGAGGAAGGCATCAGGGACTCCGGGGGTGCTTGGAGGAACGGCAGAATCATCTACGCGCGTCAATCTCTTGGCAGAGCGCCCCACTTGTCAAGGGTCGACGGGTGTACGAAGGCTGACGGATCCGTGAACCGCCGGACGTCCCCCCGGATGCGTCTACGCTGAGAGCCGCTGTTCGAGCCCCCTTCACCCACGCCCCGAGGAGACCCCCGAGATGTCAGCGGAGCACCCCACCCTTCCCCCCGTTCGGCTCCTTGCGGACGCGGAGCTGGCGCGGGACGCCCTGGCCGCCCCCCTCCTCGCCCACGCGGTACGGCTCGCCCGCTGGGCCGGACCCGACACCCGGGTCGACGCGGGCGGCGAACTCGTCGACGAGCAGCTGCCCGAGGCCGTCGAGGTCCTGGGCCTCGGCGACGACGAGGACGCCGAGATGTGGGCCGGCGACGCCTGGCGGCTCGCCGTCGACACCGGCCTCGTGGCCGTGGAGGACGGCCAGGAGGCGGAGGAGGGCGACACCGCGGGCCGGGCCGCGCCCGGCGAGAACCTGGCGGTCGTCACGGGCGGTTCGCCCCAGGACGTCCTCGCGCTCTGGCTCGAGGGCTTCGACACGGTCTTCGCCGACGCCGTCGCGCCCGTCCTCGACGACCTGGACGCCATCCTCGACGAGGACGGCGAGATCGACATCGAGTCGCTGGACTGGGACCCCGAGGTGGAGACCGAGTTCCTCGAAGGCGTCCTCGGCAACCTCTACCTGCTGACCGTCAGCGAGGCCGGCCCCGGCGAAGGACCGGTGCCGCTGCCCGCCCTCGCCGCCTCCATGGTCGTCCCCGACGACATGGGCGAACCCACCGACGACGTCCTGGAGCAGGTCTCGGACGCCATGATGCGGCTCGACGAGCAGTTCCGGCTCCTGGAGCCGATCGGCCTCGTCGACTACCAGCCCGTCGACGAGGCCTTGATGGCCGAGGAGGGCGAGGAGCCCGCGCCGCCCGTCGACGACGAGGACGTCACCCGCTACGGCATGGTCCGGCTCACTCCCCTCGGCCTCTACGGCGTCCGGGCCAGGCTGTTGGAGGCCGGCGTGAACGCGCCCGCCGTCGGCGACCTCGCGGAGAAGGGCGCAGACGCGCTCCTCGACGGGATCGCCGCCTACCCGGAGGCCGCGGCGCGGGAGGAGACCGCCGCGTGGCTGGCCGGACGCGAAGCGCTCGGCGCGGCCCGGGAGCTGCTCCACGCCGCGCGCGGCACGGACGCCGGTTCGCCGCTCCGCCGCCTCCACTGCCAGCAGACGCTCTCGCTGGTCGGCGCGGAGGCGGAGCCCGCGGTACGGGAGGTCCTCGACGACGCGGAACTCGGCGGCCTGGCGCGGGTCTGGCTCGCCGAGCGCGGCGCGGCGGACGTGCCCGCGCCGCCGGAGTCGATGGTCTTCTGGCTCGCGGTCGACACGATCGCGGCCCAGCTCGACGCGGACGGCGACCTGGAGGAGCTCCAGGAGCTGATCGAGGGCCTGACCGGCCGCCACAGCGGCTTCTTCGAGGCGGCCTGGCGGGTGGAGCACCCGGCGACGGCGGAGGTCCTGGAGGCGATGGGACGCCTGCACCGGGACAAGAACACGGCCAAGGAGGCCCGCAAGGCGGCGTTCAAGGCCCGCTCCAGGTCGGGGTCCTGACGGCGGGGTAGGTGGTGCGGGGCGGACGCCGGGGCGGGGGTTCGTGCTCCGGTTCCGTGCCCGGAGATTCGTGCCCGAGGTCCGTGGCCGGCTTTCGTGCCCGGCGGTGTTCCCGTGGCGTTCAGGCGGTGTTCGTGGCGGCGCGGGAAGGTGCCCCGCGACATCCGGCCAGCACAGGGAGAACGCCACACCATGCCCCTCAACCGCAGAGAGTTCAGCAAGCAGTCCGCCGTCGCCGGTGCGGGGCTCGCCCTCACCGGTGTCGTCGGCGCGCTCGCCACCGCGCCCGAGGCGCTCGCCTCCGACGACCTGGAGGCGTACGGCGGCCACGACCACGGCCACGCGCACGGCCACGGCCACCGGCTCGGTTACGGACCGCTCGTCGCCGACCCCGAGGGGATCCTCGCCCTGCCCGCCGGGTTCTCCTACCGCGTCGTCACCCGTACCGGCGTGACCCGGCTCGAGTCCGGCGAGTTCACGCCGTCCAACCACGACGGCACCGCCGCCTTCGCCGGGCCGCGGGGCACCACGTACCTGGTCAACAACCACGAGCTCAAGGGCACCCGCGACAAGTGGGCCCACCCCGTCCCGCTCACCGAGGGCCTCGTCTACGACCCCGCCGCGGCCGGCGGCTGCACGGTCGTCGAGGTGCACCGCGACGGCACCGTCGCCGAATGGGTCGGCCTCGCCGGCACCTCCACCAACTGCGCGGGCGGCAGCACCGCCTGGGGCACCTGGCTGACCGGCGAGGAGAACTCCGACCGCGCCGGCGTCAACGGCATGACCAAGGACCACGGCTACGTCTTCGAGGTCGACCCGCGCGACCGCCGCGCCAACCGCGACCCGAAGCCGATCAAGGCCTTCGGCCGGTACGACCACGAGGCCGTCGTCATCGACCCGAAGCGCGGCCACGCCTACCTCACCGAGGACGCCTCCAACCCCAACGGGCTGCTCTTCCGCTGGGTGCCGCCGAAGGGCTTCGAGCACGGCCGCGGCAGGCTCCGTACCCTCGCCGACGACGCCGGTGTGCTCCAGGCCGCCAAGTGCATCGACTCCGCGGGCCGCTTCGTGGACGACCTGTCCCGGGCGAGCCGGATCGGCACCGTCTACGGCGTGGACTGGGTCGACGTCCCCGACCGCGACGGCCGCACCACCCCGGTCCGCAAGCAGTTCACGGACGGCCGGGTCACCCGCGGCCGCAAGCTGGAGGGCATGTGGTGGGCCGACGGCGGCGCCTACGTCGTCTCCTCCTACGCGCGCGCGGAGAGCCCCGGCGCCGCGCACGACGGCCAGGTCTGGTTCTACGACCCCAAGCGCCGCACCCTCACCCTCAAGGTGCTGCTCGGGGTGAACGTCACTCCCGACGACGAAAGCGCGGACGGCGCCTACGACGGCCCCGACAACATCACCGTCTCCCCGTACGGCGGGCTCGTCATCGCCGAGGACGGCGAGGGCGTCCAGCACCTCTTCGGCGCCACCGACTCGGGCCGCACCTACCCGATCGCCCGCAACGACCTCAATGACAGCGAGTTCGCCGGGGTCACCTTCTCGCCCGACGGCGACACGCTGTTCGCCAGCATCCAGAACCCGGGCATCATGGTCGCGATCACCGGCCCCTGGCGGCGCCAGCCGCGTCGCTGACCCCTGGCCGGTCCCAGGGACCGACATCTAACATGTCAGTCCATGGACGCATTACGGCCGGTGGGCCGGACCCTGCTGCGTGACCGGGCGTACGAGGCGCTGCGCGAGGCCATCGTGCGCGGCGACCTCGCCCCCGGCGCTCCGCTCAAGGACGCCGACGTCGCCGAACGGCTCGGGCTCTCGCGCGCACCCGTGCGCGAGGCCCTGGCCCGGCTCTGCGACGAGGGGCTCGTCGAGACCAAGCCGCAGAGCTACACCCGGGTCACCCGGCCGGTCAGCCGGATCGTCAGGGACGCCGCCTCGGTGGTGCGGGTGATGCACGAACTCGCCGCCAGGACGGGCGTGCCCCTCCTCGGTCCCGAGGGCGTCCGGGCCATGCGCGCGGCCAACGAGCGCTTCGCGGCGGCCGTCAGGGCCTCCGACGTGGAGACCGCCCTGAGCGCCGACGACGAGCTCCACGAGGTCCTCGTCATCGCCAGCGGCAACCACGCCGCGGCCGCCACGATCGCGCGGTACACCCCGCTGATCCGCCGGGTCGAGCGCCGGCTCTTCGGCGACGCCGGAAGCTGCGGATCGGCCGAGCTGCACGCCCGGCTCATCGACGCCTGCGAGGCCGGGGACGCGGCGGAGGCGGTACGGGTCACCACGGAGATCTGGGCGGCGCTCGAACAGCTCGCGGACGACGCCGTAGAGGTGGCCGAGGTGACGGGCATCCCCGGCCCTGCCGCACCCCCGTCGCCGGCGCCCCCGTCCCGGTAGCCCCGAGGAACGCCGTCCACGCAGCAGTCACCCACCGGGAGCCGCTTTGCCGATCACCGACTTCGACCGCTACCCGCTCCTCTTCGGGCCCTCGCCGGTCCACCCGCTCGAACGGCTCTCCCACCACCTCGGCGGCGCCACCCTCTGGGCCAAGCGCGAGGACTGCAACTCCGGTATCGCGTACGGCGGGAACAAGACCCGCAAGCTGGAGTACCTGGTCGCCGACGCCCTCGCCCGGGGCTGCGACACCCTCGTTTCCATCGGCGGCGTCCAGTCCAACCACACCCGGCAGGTCGCCGCCGTCGCCGCCCGCGCCGGACTGCGCTGCGTCCTCGTCCAGGAGAGCTGGGTCGACTGGCCCGACCCCGTCTACGACAAGGTCGGCAACATCCTGATCAGTCGTCTCGCGGGCGCCGACGTGCGTCTTGTCCGGGCCGGCTTCGGCATCGGCTTCAAGGAGAGCTGGGAGCAGGCCCTGCGGGAGGTCGAGGAGAGCGGCGGGACGCCGTACGCGATCCCGGCGGGCGCCTCCGACCACCGGCTCGGCGGCCTCGGCTTCGCGAACTGGGCGTACGAGGTGGCCGAGCAGGAGCGCGCGCTCGGCGTCCTCTTCGACACGGTGGTGGTCTGCTCGGTGACCGGCTCCACCCAGGCCGGCATGGTCGCGGGCTTCGCCGCGCTGGCCGAGGAGGGCGGTCCGGCCCGCCGGATCATCGGCGTCGACGCCTCCGCGAAGCCCGGTCCGACACGCGAGCAGATCACCCGGATCGCCCGGGACACCGCCGCCCTCATCGGGGTCGAGCGGCCGGTGACGGCGGCCGACGTCGAGCTGGACGAGCGCTACCACGCCGGCGAGTACGGCGTCCCGGACGGGACCACCCTCGACGCGATGCGGCTCGCCGCCCGCACCGAGGGCATGGTCACCGACCCCGTGTACGAGGGGAAGTCGATGGCGGGTCTGATCGACCTGGTGGACCGGGGGGAGATCGGCCGGGACTCGACCGTGCTCTACGCCCACCTCGGTGGCCAGCCCGCCCTCGACGCCTACAGCTCGCTCTTCTAGACGCGCGCCGAGGCCGGTCGCTCAGAGGGCCTGGGCGGCCGGCTTCACCATGCCCCGGACGGTCCGGGACTTCACGAACTCGCCCAGCGCCGTCATCTCCCACTCACCGGAGAACTGCTTGATCAGCTTGGCCATCATCACGCCGGTCTGCGGCTCCGCGGTGGTCAGGTCGAAGCGGACCAGTTCCTCGTTCGTCGCCGCGTCGATCAGCCGGCAGTAGGCCTTGGCGACCTCGGTGAACTTCTGGCCGGAGAAGGAGTTGACCGTGAAGACCAGACCGGTGGCCTCGGCCGGCAGCCGTCCGAGGTCGACGACGATGACCTCGTCGTCGCCCGCGCCCTCGCCCGTGAGGTTGTCGCCGGAGTGCTTGACCGAGCCGCCCAGGATGGTCAGCTTGCCGAAGTAGCAGCTGTCCAGGTGGTTGCGCTGGGGGCCGTACGCGATGACGGAGGCGTCCAGGTCGATGTCCTTGCCCCGGTAGGCGGGCTCCCAGCCGAGGCCCATCTTGACCTGGGAGAGCAGCGGGCGGCCGCCCTTGACCAGGGACACGGTTTGGTTCTTCTGGAGGCTGACCCGGCCCTTGTCGAGGTTGATCTTGCCGGTGGAGACGGGTGCGGCGGCCGGGGGAGCGGGCGGCGTGGCGGCCGCGACGCGGGGGTCCACCGGTGCGGCGGGCGGTGCGGGCGGGGCCGGGGGTGCGACGGGGGCGGGCGGGGCGACGGAGGCCGCCGGGGCGGCGGCGGGCGTGTCGTCCACGGAGACGCCGAAGTCCGTCGCGATGCCCGCGAGCCCGTTCGCGTAGCCCTGGCCGACGGCGCGGGCCTTCCACGCGCCGTTGCGCAGATAGATCTCGACGACCACGAGCGCGGTCTCGGTGGCCAGCTGCGGCGGGGTGAAGGTGGCGAGGACACTGCCGTCGTCCGCGTTGCGCAGGGTCGCCGTGGGCTCGATGCCCTGGAAGGTCTGGCCCGCGGCGTCCGGGCTCGCCGTGACGACGATCCTCTCGATGCCGGGCGGGAGCGCGCCGGTGTCCACGAGGATCGCGTCGGGGGCGGAGCCGCCGCCGGAGCGGTAGGTGACACCGGGGCCTGACGGCTGGTTGTAGAAGATGAAGTCGTCGTCCGAGCGCACCTTGCCGTCGGCGCCGAGCAGGAGGCCCGAGACGTCGAGCCGCACCGGGGCGGCGACGTCCACCGCCACGCGTGCGACGGTGAGAGGGATGTTCGAGCCGGGGGTCATAGCGGTCATGCCAGGGCTAACGATCCGGGCCCCTTTGCCGTTCCCTCGCCCACGCGGGGTTCGGCCACCTTGATTACCCGCCCGTCCCGGTCAGATCCGGCATATGAATATTCTTTCGACCATGGGTGCAGTGGGGGCGGAGGGGCCCCCGGGACCGGTGGGGGGACACACGGTGGACGGGAGCCGTTTCCGGACGGGGGACGTGGACGAGGCGCGCGAGGAGCTCGACGTCCGCTACTACGCGAGCCGTATGGACGTCGTCGACCGGGAGCGGCGGCCCTTCGCCGCGCGGTTCGACACCGTCGAGCTCGGCCCGCTGGTCATCGGCGACCTGAGCTGCGGGGCCGATGTGCGGATGAGCTTCGGGGAGCTGGGCGCGTACCACCTGAACGCGCCGCTCAGCGGCAGGATGGAGATGCGTCAGGGCGGGGCCCCGATCGTGGCGACGGCCGCGGAGGCGCTGCTCCTCGACCCGGCGGGGGACACCTTCCTCGACCGCTGGAGCGGGGACTGCCGGACGCTGTCGGTGAAGGTCGGGGCGGCCGCGCTGCGCGACCGCCTCGAACGGCTCATCGGCCGCCCGCCCCGGGGCCCGCTGGTCTTCGCGCCCGGCCTGGACATCACCCGCGGGCCCGGTCTGAGCTGGGTGCGCTTCGCCCGTCAGGTCGCCGCCGAGGCGCTCGCCGGCGGCGGCCTCGCCCGGCACGAGCTGGTGGCGCGCCCCCTGCAGGAGGCGCTGCTCAACGGGCTGCTGCTCGCCGCCGAGCACCCGTGGCGGGAGACGCTCGCCCACCCGGCGGAGCCGCGGCGTCCGGCCCCGGTCAAGCGGGCGATGGACGCGGTACGGGAGCGCCCCGAGCACCCCTTCACGACCACCGAGCTGGCGGCCCTGGCCCGGGTGAGCGTGCGCCGCCTCCAGGAGTCGTTCCGGGAGTACGTGGGGATGTCACCGATGGCGTACGTGCGCGAGGTCCGTCTCGACCGGGTCCGTGCGGAGCTGCGGGCGGCCGCGCCGGACGAGGTGAGCGTCAGCGAGGTGGCCTGGCGCTGGGGCTTCGGCCATCAGGGCCGGTTCGCGGCGCGCTACCGGGAGAAGTTCGGCGAGTCGCCGTCCCGCACCCTGCGCGGGTCCGGCTGAGGGCGGTGCGCGCCGGTCCGCGCTCCCTGCGCCGACCCGCCGCGCAATCCGGACAGCTGCCGCGTTCAGCGGCTCGCGATGATCTTCGTCCGGGCCTACGGTGAGCGGGTCCGGTCCGCCAGCGCGCACCGTGACCCGGGCCCCGGCCGGCTCCCCCGTATCAGTCCGGCCGGGTCCTGCGTACCTCCGCCTCCGTGCCGTCGGCGCGGTCGGCGCGGCCACCACGGGGCGGGTCCACGCGGAACGCGGTCAGTGCGGCCACCGGGGCGGGTCCACGCAGAAGTGGCCGCCCACGTAGAGGTCGTCGGCGCTGCCCTCGGGCGGGAGGCCCTTCTCGGCGATGAGCTTCTCCGCGTACGCCTCCGAGTCGTCCTGCGGTGTGAAGCCGAGTGCCCGCGCGGTGGACAGGTCCCACCACGCGCGCGTGTTGGCTGAGGAGCCGTACACCACCGTGTGGCCGACGTCCGGAGCGGTGAGCGTGGCGTGCAGGAGGCGGGCGCAGTCGGCGGGGCTGAGCCACATCGACAGCATGCGGACCGAGGTGGGCTCGGGGAAGCAGGAGCCGATGCGGACGGAGACGGTCTCGATGCCGTGCTGGTCCCAGTAGAGCTGCGCCAGGTCCTCGCCGAAGCACTTGGAGAGGCCGTAGAAGGTGTCGGGGCGGTGCGGGGTGCCGACCGGGACGGGCGGTTCGCCCTCGCGGGGGCGGCGGGTGAAGCCGACGGCGTGGTTGCTGGAGGCGAACACCACGCGCCGGACGCCCTCCTCGCGGGCGGCCTCGTAGAGGTGGTACGTCCCGGCGATGTTCGCGGCCATGATCTTCTCGAAGCTCGACTCCAGGGAGATGCCCGCCAGGTGCACGATGGCGTCGACGCCCCTGACCGCCTCGCGCAGCGCCGCCCGGTCCGCCAGGTCGGCGACGATCGCGTCCGGCGCCCCCGGCACCGGGGCGACGTCGAGGAGGCGGAGCTCGTAGCCGTACGGGGGCAGCAGCTCCCGCATCAGCGTGCCGACGCCCCCGGCGGCGCCGGTGAGCAGGACGGTGCGGGGTGCGGACATGGAGCGGATCTCCTCTGTTGGGTGGCATTCACAACCGTGGACACGCTAGGGAGCGGCCCGAGGGAGCGTCAAGGGTGAGAGATACGGCGGGTTCTGTTCTTGACCGGCCCTTCCGCCCTGTTCTAGCGTGCGGAGCGTCAGTGTTCAAGAATATGGATGACAGTCATAACTGTGCACGCGATGGCCCTGCACGACGGACTTTCCTGGGAGCGCCCGTGACCACTGCCCCGCTCGCCGGCCGGCTCGACGGCCTGCTGTTCTTCCCCGTCACCGCCTTCGCGCCGGACGGCTCCGTCGACCTCGACACCTTCCGCGCCCACGTGCGCGCGGGGATCGACGCGGGCGCCGCGGCCGTCTTCGCCTGCTGCGGCACGGGCGAGTTCCACGCCCTCACCCCCGAGGAGTTCCGGGACTGCGTCGCCGCCGCCGTCGACGAGGCCGCCGGCCGCGTGCCCGTCGTCGCCGGCGCCGGCTACGGCACCGCCCTCGCCGTGCGGTACGCCCGGCTCGCCGAGGAGGCCGGCGCCGACGGACTCCTCGCCATGCCGCCGTACCTCGTCGTCGCCGACCAGGCGGGACTGCTCCGCCACTACACCGAACTCGCCGCCGCCACCTCGCTCGACGTCATCGTCTACCAGCGCGACAACGCGATCCTCACCCCCGCCACCGCCGTCGCCCTCGCCCGCACCGACGGCGTCATCGGCCTCAAGGACGGCCTCGGCGACCTCGACCTCATGCAGCGGATCGTCAGCGCCGTCCGCGCCGAAGGCCTCGACCTGCTGTACTTCAACGGTCTGCCGACCGCCGAACTCACCGGCGCCGCCTACCGGGGCATCGGCGTCACCCTCTACTCCTCCGCCGTCTTCTGCTTCGCCCCCGACCTCGCCCTCGCCTTCCACCGCGCCCTCACCACCGGCGACGACACCACCGTGAACCTCCTCGTCGACGGCTTCTACCGGCCCCTCGTCGAACTCCGCGCCCAGGGACGGGGATACGCCGTCTCGCTCGTCAAGGCGGCGGTACGCAGGGGAGGCCTGGACGTCGGCGAGGTACGGCCGCCGCTGAGCGAACCCGCCCCCGAGCACGTCGACGCCCTCGTCCAGCTCGTCGAGCACGGCCGCGCCCTCCTCAAGGAGGCCGGCGCATGAGGACGGGAGCCTTCGTCTACCCCTGGGACGTCGACGGCGACCCCGCCGCGCCCGCGCTCCTCGCCGGGCTCGGCCTCGCGCAGGTCACGCTCGCCGCCGCCTACCACTCCACCCGGGCCCTGACCCCCCGCCACCCCGCCCACCGGATCGTCACCGCCGAACACGCCGCCGTGCTCTACCCGCCCGACCCCGATCGCTGGGCGGGCCGCCCGCTCCGCCCCCACCCGGCCGGCGAGTGGGCGCCCGGCGACTCCTTCGGGCGGGCCGCCGACGCCCTCGCCGCCACCGGTCTCGAGGTGCACAGCTGGGTCGTCCTCGCCCACAACTCCCGCCTCGGCGCCGAACACCCGGAGACCTCCGTCGTCAACGCCTATGGCGACCGCTACCCCTGGGCACCCTGCATCGCCCGCCCCGAGGTCCGCGCCCTGCTCGTCGACCTGGCCGCCGAGGCCGCCGTACGCCCCGGCGCGGCCGGCACCGAGCTGGAGTCCTGCGGCTGGTACGGCCTCGCCCACCTGCACGCCCACGACAAGACCGGCGGCGTCGCCCTGGGGGAGCGGGAGCAGTACCTGATGTCGCTCTGCTTCTGCGCCTCCTGCCGCGAGGGGTACGGGGACGGGGGCGCCGACCCCGACGACCTGGCCGCCGCCGTGCGCCGCGCCCTGGAGCCGGTGTGGGCGGGAACGGGACCCGCGGGCGGACTCGGCCCAGAGGAGGCCCCCGCCCTCGCCTGGCGCGCCGGGACCGCCCGGACCCTCCAGGAGGCCGCCGTCACCGCCGTACGGGCCGCGGCGCCGCCCGGCTTCCGCGTGCTGCTGCACGCCGACCCGGACCCGTACCGCTGCGGTGCCGACGCCGGCACCGACCCGGCCCACGTCCTGGGCCTCGCGGACGGGGTGGTCGCCCGCCCGCCCCGGGTCGCGGACTTCGCCGCCCACGCCCGCCCCGACACCGTCCTCGCCGCGAACCTGTCCGTCGTCGCCGGCATGGGCGGCGCCCCCGACCGGCTGACCGACGACGCCGAACGGGCCCGCGACGCGGGCGCGACCGAACTGCGGCTCTACCACGCCGGCCTCGCCTCCGACGAGGACCTGACCGCCGTCCGCACCGCCCTGCGGAAACTCGCGTAGGACTGTCGGCCGGCCCAGCCGGGGCCCGCGGGCCCCGGCGCCGCGCCCCGCCGCGTGCCGTTCCCGGCGGCGGGGCGCCCCCTCACCAGGCCAGGTCCTCCAGCGCGTCCATGTCCGGCAGCGCCGCCGGCGCCGGCTCACCCGCCGCGCCCGGCCGCAGCTCCGCCCAGATCGTCTTGCCGCGCCGGGCGTACCGGGTGCCCCAGCTCTCCGCGTACTGCGCCACCAGATACAGCCCGCGCCCGCCCTCGTCCGTCGTCGCCGCGTGCCGCAGATGCGGGGAGGTGCTGCTGGCGTCCGACACCTCGCAGATCAGCGTCCGGTCGTGGAGCAGCCGTACCCGTACCGGATCGGCCCCGTACCGCACCGCGTTCGTGATCAGCTCGCTGAGGATCAGCTCCGCCGTGAACGCCAGCTCGCCCAGCCCCCACTCCGCCAGCTTCGCCGCCGCCGCGTTCCGTACCGGCGACACCGCCGACGGGTCCCGCGCCACCTCCCACTCGGCGATCCGGTCCCGGTCGAGGAGCCGCGTCCGGGCCACCAGCAGCGCGATGTCGTCGCGCGGCGAGGGCGAGAGCAGCGTCGCCAGCACATCCGCGCAGATCTGCTCCGGGGTCCGGTCCGGACGGGCCAGTGTGGACCGCAGGAGCCCGAGCCCCGTGTCCAGGTCCCGGCCCCGGTCCTCCAGGAGCCCGTCCGTGTAGAGGACCAGCTTGCTCCCCTCCGTCAGCCGCAGCTCCGTCGTCTCGAACGGCACGTCACCCAGGCCGAGCCCCAGCGGCAGCCCCGGCGCGAGCTCGGGGAACTCGACCCGCCCGTCGGGACCCACGAGGGCCGGCCCCGGATGGCCCGCGCTCGCCACCGTGCACAGCCCGGACGCCGGATCGTAGATCGCGTACAGGCAGGTCGCGCCGGTGATGCCCTCCTCACGCCGCCGCCCCTCGCCCTCCGGACCCTCCGACCGGTCGTCGATCCGGGCCGTCAGCTCGTCGAGATGCCCGAGCAGCTCGTCCGGCGGCACGTCCAGCGTCGAGAAGTTGTGCACCGCCGTCCGCAGCCGGCCCATGGTCGCCGCCGCGTGCAGCCCGTGCCCCACCACGTCCCCCACCACCAGCGCCACCCGCGCCCCCGGCAGCGGGATCACGTCGAACCAGTCACCGCCGACGCCCGCCTTCGCCGGGAGATAGCGGTACGCCACGTCCACCGCGCTCTGCTCGGGCAGCACCCGCGGCAGCAGGCTCCGCTGGAGCGTCACCGCCATCGTGTGCTCCCGGGTGAACCGGCGCGCGTTGTCGATCGCGACCGCCGCCCGCGCCGCCAGCTCCTCCGCGAACGACAGGTCCTCCTCCCCGAACGGCTCCGGGGTGTCGGCGCGCCAGAAGTTGGCCATCCCCAGGACCACCCCGCGCGCCAGGAGCGGCACCGTGAGCAGCGAGTGCATCCCGAAGGCGAGGGCCCGCGCCGCCCCCTCCGGGTCCTGCGCCCGCCAGCCCTCCGCCGCCGCCAGCTCCGCCTCCACCACCGCGTGGCCCGCGCCGAGCGCCCTCGCCATCGGGGTGCTGGGGACGTCGAACCGCACGACGTCCCCGACCGGCTGGAGCGGCTGGTCGGGACGCAGCCCGCTCAGCGCCGTCCGCCGCATCTCCGTCGTCGCCGCCGCGGACCCCGGCGGCTCCTCGCCGCGCAGCACCGGCTCCAGCAGCTCCACCGTCGCGAAGTCCGCGAACCGCGGCACCGCCACCTCCGCCAGCTCCTCCGCCGTCCGTACGACCTCCAGCGTCGTCCCGATCCGCACCCCCGCCTCGTACAGCAGCTGGAGCCGGCCACGGGCCACGGCCGCACGGCCGGTGAGCGCGGCCAGCTCGGTGGTGTCCCGCATCGTCATCACGCAGCCGGACTCGTGCCCGTCCGGGATCGTGGGCCGCACGCTCACCGCGAGCAGCCGGTCGCCGGCCCGGTGCACCTCGTCCGTCGCCGACCGGCCCGACTCCAGGAGCTCGACCGTCCTCGGGTCGAGCCCGAGCTCCGACACGTGCAGCCGCTCCGCGTCCGCCGTCAGACCGAGCAGCCGGCGCGCCTCGTCGTTGGCCAGCAGCAGCCGACGGTCGCCGCCCACGATCAGGACCCCTTCGCGCACCGCGTGCAGGACCGCCTCGTGGTGCTCCTTCATCCGGGTCATCTCGGCGGGACCGAGACCGTGCGTCTGGCGTCGCAGCCGCCGGCTCACCAGGGCGGCCCCGCCCACGGCGACCACCAGCGCGCCTCCCGCCGCGCCCGCGAGCAGCGGCAGCCGCCCCTCCACCGCGTCGGCGACGCTCTCCAGCTCGACGCCGCTGGTGACCAGGCCGACGATCCGGCCCCGCTCGTCCACCACGGGGACCACGGCCCGCACGGCGTCGTTGGGGGCGCCCCGGAACATCTCGGTGAAGGACTCGCCGTCCACCGTCGCGCGCGTGAGGTCACCGGTCGCCCTGCGGCCGATCAGCTCCGGCTGCGAGTCGGTGTACCGCACCCCGGTCGGGCTCAGGACCGCGATGAAGTCCACCCCCGTCGCCCGCCGGGTGGCCTCCGCCCGGTCCTGGAGCTCCGCCGTCGGATCGCGCGAGGCCAGCGCCTCGTCGACGCCGGGTGACTTCGCGAAGGCCTCCGCGACCGCGAGCGAACGGATCCGGGCGTCGTGCTCGGTGTCGTTCCGCGCCTGGTGCAGGGTCACGAACACGGCCGCCGCGATCACCAGGAGCGCGATCAGCGCCTCCAGGGCGAACACCTGCCCGGCGACACTCCGGAGCCCGGTCCTGCCCTCCCGCGGCCGCCGCCGGTCGCGTCCCACGGCCCGGTGGGCGCCGGCGGCGCGCCGGTCCCGGGCCGTCATCCCGTGCTCCGTGCGATGAGCAGCGCCACGTCGTCCGCGGCACCCGGCCGCCGCAGCGCCCGCAGCAGCAGGTCACAGGTCTCCTCAAGGGGCCCGCGCGCCTCGTCGAGGAGGCCCACGAGCAGCGCGAGCCGGTCGTCGATGGCCTCGTCGCGGGTCTCGACAAGACCGTCCGTGTACAGCACGAGCACGTCTCCGGGCCGGAAGGACACCCGGGTCGTACGGAACGTGGCACCGCCCACCCCGAGCGGCAGCCCCGGCGGCACGCCCACCAGCTCGGCCGGTCCGTCCACGGGGACCCGTACCGGCGGCAGATGGCCCGCGTTCGAGATCCGGCACCGGCCGCGGGCCGGGTCGTGCACGGCGAACAGACAGGTCGCGATGTAGTGCTCCAGGCCCGCCGTGATCCGGTCCAGATGACGCAGCACCTGGGCGGGCGCGAGATCGAGGTCCGCGAAGGCGCAGGTCGCGGTCCGCAGCCGCCCCATCGTCGCGGCCGCGTCGATGCCGCTGCCCATGACGTCCCCCACGACGAGGGCCGTCTTGCCGTCGGGCAGCGGGATCACGTCGTACCAGTCGCCGCCGACCTCGCTCGACGCCTGCGCCGGCTGGTAGCGGGCCGCGACCTCGAGCCCCGCCCGCTCCGGCGGCGTGCCGGGCAGCAGACTGCGCTGGAGCGTCACCGCCGAGTTCCGCACGCTCTGGTACCAGCGCGCGTTGTCGATGCTGACCGCCGCCCGCGCCGCGAGCTCCGTCGCCAGCAGCACGTCGTCGCCGTCGAAGGGCAGCACGTTGCGGTCCCGCTTGAGGTCGAGCGCCCCGAGCACCTCGCCGCGCGCGATCAGCGGCACCGCCAGATACGAATGCACCCCGGCCCGGGCGAGCTGCTCCGCCGCCTCGGGGCTCCGCGCGATCCGGGACAGGTCGCCGGGACCGACGTGCTCCACCAGGACCGGCATACCGGTGTGCACGCACCGGGTGACCAGCCGGTCCGCCCCGTACATCGCGACCGCCCCCGGCGGGTCCGCCGCCGGCAGCGCCTCCGTCTGGGCCCCCGCCTTCACCGCCAGCGCCCGGAACAGCTCGGGCCCGTGCTCGGGCGCGCCGGGCCTGCGCAGCGTGAGGACGGAGTCGAGGACGTCGACGGCGGCGATGTCCGCCAGCTCCGGCACCACCACGGAGGCGAGCTCGTCGGCGGTCCGTTCCACCTCCAGGGTGGTGCCCACCCGGGCCGAGGCGTCCGCGATGAGCGCGAGCCGCCGCCGGGACCGGTCCGCCAACGCGTCCGCCCGGTGCCGCTCGGTCACGTCGATCACGGAGACCGCGACCCCGAGGACCCGGTCCTCGGCCCCTTCGAGCCGGTAGAAGGACACCGACCAGGCGTGGTCGCGGTCCGGGTCCGCGGGGGTCCGCCCGACGACGGGCCGGTCGAGCAGCGGCGTCCCCGTGGCCAGGACGGTCCGCAGCGCCGACTCCAGGGCCGGCGCGTCGACCAGGGGCAGCATCTCGCCGATCCGCCGCCCGATGTGCTCCGCCGCCGGGATGCCGTTGATCCGTTCCAGCATCGGGTTGACCAGGACGTAGCGCAGGTCGGTGTCCAGGACGGCCAGGCCGATCGGGGACTGGGAGACGAGCCGGTCGGAGAGGGCGAGCTCGGTCTCGACCCGCTCGACGGCCGCGTGGTCGGCGGCGATCCCGAGCGCGTACAGGCCGCCCAGGTCGTCGGTGAGCCGCATGTTGCGGAACTCCACGCGCCGGACGCTGCCGTCCTTGTGCCGCACGGGGAAGGTGCCGGCCCAGGACGTGCCCGCGCGCAGCACCTCGCCGAAGAGGCGCATCGCCTCCTCCCGGTGCTCCTCGCCGACGATCAGCCGGGCCACGTACCGGCCGAGTGCCTCGTCGGCGCTGAACCCGAAGAGGGCCTCCGCCTGCGGGCTCCACAGCACGATCCGGCCCCGCGCGTCGACCACGATGGCGGCGACCCCGATCACGTCGAGGAGACCCCTGCCGTCCAGGGGCACACCCACCCGCCCCGCAGCCCCCGGGAAGGAACCGGCCGTCACACTGCCCTCCTCCCGCCGCGCGCGCCTCCTTCCATGCTCGCCGCCCGCCGACCCTCCCGCACCGCGAGCGGCGCGGGAGAGTGGGGACCGCCTCCGTCAGCGGGAGCCCCGGAGCGGCTCCGACCGGGCTCGCGGGGAGCGCGCCCGCCCCGCCGCCCCCGCGCCGTCAGTCCCGCCGCCCATCCCGCGCCCGCCACCGCGAGCAGCGGCAGCAGGACCCGGATGTCGACCAGGGCGACCAGGCCGGCGCCGAGCGCGAGGGCCAGGGCGTTCGGGGCGAAGACCAGGGTGTTCGCGGTGGCCGCCACCCGGCCCACCGCGTCCGCCGGGGCCTCCCGCTGCACGGCCGTGATCACCGCGACCAGGACCCACGGCAGCCCCAGGCCGATCACCGCGCCGGCCGCCAGGGCCGTCGCCTCGTACGGCAGCGCCCGTACGCCCACCGCCACCGCGAACAGCGCCAGACCGGCGGCGGCGAGCGCGAGTTCCGGCCTCCGGCGCAGCAGCGGGCCGGTGACCAGGCCGGCGAGGACCGAGCCGGCGCCCTGGACGGCGTAGAGCACACCGGCGTACGCGGGGGAGAGCCCGAGCCCCCGGTCCACGACGGCGTGGACCGCGGCCCCGTTCACCCCGGCGAGCAGCATCGTGAACGCCCCCGTCGCCACGAGCGGCCGCAGCACCGGCGACCCCCGCAGCAGCCGTACGCCCTCGACGGTCTCCCGCCACCAGTGCCGGGACACCGACCGGTCCTGGCGGGCCTCCCGTACCGGCATCAGCGCGAACACGGCCGCCGCGAGCGCGAAGCTCACCGCGTCGAGGACGGCGACGGGCCCGCCCCCGTACCGGGCGAACAGCCCCGCGGCCACGAGCGGGGCGATCAGCTTCGTCGACTCGTTCGCGGTCATCCGCAGCCCGTTGAACGCGCCGAGCCGCTTCCCGTCGAGGGCGGACGCGACCAGGGCCTGTTCCGCCGCCTCATGGACGGCGCCCTGCGCCCCGTACAGGACGAGCACCGCGAACAGCAGCCACACGCGGTCCGCCGAGTCCACCCACAGCAGCAGCGGCAGCAGGGCCGCCATCGCCCCGTCCAGGACGACCAGGAGCGGCCGCCGCCGCACCCGGTCCGCGAGCGTGCCGAGCAGCGGCCCGAGGAGGACGGGCGCCCACAGGGCGAAGGCGGTCAACGCCGCCAGACTGTCGGACCCCGTCAGGGACTTCACCCAGATCCCGGAGACCAGCCACATCGCCGTCGTACCGAATCCGGACACGACGACACCTGTCAGATACCAGCGCATGACCTCACGCTGGCCTCTGAGGAGGTCCCGGCGGATCGGTCACCTTCCCTAGGGAATCGTCCGGTTCCCCCGGGGTTCCTCAGGGGTTCCTCAGGGGGTGTCCCGCGCTCCCCGCTTCTCGTACCGCAGCGCCGCCCCCGTCACCACCGCGCCCAGGCCCTCCCACAGGCCCACGCCCAGGAAGCCCGCCGGGGCGCGGCCGGTGACGACCGCGAGGGTGAAGACCGCGCAGGTGAGGAGCCGGAAGGGGACCGTCCAGCGGAAGAAGGGCTTCCAGTCGGCGAGGGCGGCCAGGACGTAGTAGACGCCCATGTTGAGCGCGGCCATCGAGGACGCCGTGACGAAGACGAGGGTGTGGTCGCCGTCCGCGCGGCCGCCCTCGGGCACGGGCTCGAAACCCATCACCGTGAGCAGGGCGTCCGGCGCGACCAGGCCCACCACCCCCAGCGCGGCGGCCAGCAGGCCGAAGACCGCCATGGTCCAGCCGGAGAGGGAACGGGGCAGGCGCACGGCGGTCCTCCGCGAGGTGAGAGCAGGATCAGGGGTTCGCATGGGTGTTTCGCATGTGTGCTCGGGGACGAGCGTGACCCTGCATACCGTGTGACGGGACCCGACGGCCAATCGGACCCCGCCCCCGTCCCGCCCCGTCCCGCCCCGACCCTGCTCGGCTCACCTCAGCGCCGCCGCCATCATCTTCCGCGCCACCGGGGCCGCCAGACCGTTGCCGCTGACCTCGGAGCGGGCCGCGCCCGAGTCCTCGATCATCACCGCGACGGCGACCTGCTTCCCGGGCTTCCCGTCGGAGGGGGCCTTCGCGTAGGACGTGAACCAGGCGTACGGCGTCTTGCTGTTGTTCTCGCCGTGCTGCGCCGTGCCCGTCTTGCCGCCGACCTCGACCCCGGCGATCGCCGCGTTGGTGCCGGTTCCCTCGTCGACGACGGTCCGCATGGCGCTCCGCAGCTGCCCGGCCGTCGCGGAGGAGACGATCCGCTCGGTGTCCCCGTCCTTGACCGACGTCAGCGCGTCGCCGTCGGAGTCGACGACCTTCGAGACCAGGTGCGGGGCCGCGAGGAGACCGTCGTTGGCGATCGCCGCCGACACCATGGCCATCTGGAGCGGGGTGGCGGTCACGTCGAACTGCCCGATGCCGGTGAGCGCCGTCTGCGCCCTGTCCATGCCGGACGGGTACACGCTCGCGTACGCCCGGACCGGCACGTCCAGCTCGTCCTCGTTGAAGCCGAACCTCTCCGCCATCGCCCGCACCCTGTCCTGCCCCAGGTCGGCCGCCATCTTGGCGAAGACGTTGTTGCAGGAGTACCGGAGGGCGGTGCGGATCGTGGCGTTCTCGCAGGGCGCCGAGGCGTTCTCGTTCCGCAGCACGGTCCGGGTGCTCGGCAGGGTGTACTGGTCGGGGCTCCTCGTCGCCGTGTCCACCGACCCGTAGAGGCCGTTCTCCAGGGCCGCCGCCGCGACGACCAGCTTGAAGGTGGAGCCGGGCGGCAGCGGCTGGCGCAGGGCCCGGTTGACCATCGGCTTGTCCTCGTCGGTGGTCAGTGCCTCCCAGGCGTCGCCGTCCGTCGTTCCGGCGATCTTCGACGGATCGTACGAAGGGGTCGAGACCAGGCCGAGGATCCGGCCGGTCGCGGGGTCGACGGCGACGGCCGCGCCCTTCTTGTTCCCGAGCGCCCGGTAGGCGGCCTTCTGGACCTCCGGGTCGATCGTGGTGAGGACCGTGCCCGGCTCCTGCTGTCTGCGGGTGAGGGCGTCGAGCGGGTTCTTCAGCCGATCGTCGGTGCCGTCGAGGACGTCGCCGTAGATGCCCTCGAGCTGCGTGGCGCCGTACGCCTGCGAGCTGTAGCCGGTGACCGCCGCGTACAGCTCGCCGTCCGTGTAGGTGCGCTTGTACGCGAGATCGTCTCCCTCCGTCTTCTTCGAGCCGGTGACCGGCGAGCCGGCCACGACGATGTCACCGAGCGGCTGCGCGTACTGCGCGATCGTCTTCCGCCGGTTCTTCGAGTCGTCCGCGAGCGCCTTGCCTTCGTATGCCTGCACCCAGGTGGCCCGGCCCAGGAGGGCGAGCACCAGGAGCAGCACGAAGACCGACGTGTTCCTGATCGTCTTGTTCATCGCACTTGTGGGGACGAACGGGCCGGTGGGGGACGTTCCGGATGTGGCCCGTTTCTCAGCGAACCTTCATCTCGTCGTACCTGCGTACCTGCGGACCATGGGGGCCGGGACCCACCGCGTCCTCACCCCGCCCGTACGAAACCCGACTCGTACGCCAGGATCACCGCCTGCGTACGGTCGCGGGCGCCCGACTTCGCCAGGACCGCCGCCACGTGGGTCTTCACCGTCGCCGCGCCGATCCCGATCCGGGCCGCGATCTCCGCGTTCGTCAGGCCCGTCGCCACCAGCCGCAGCACCTCCGCCTCCCGTTCGGTCAGACGCCCCACCCACGGCGGCGCCACCGGCGCCCGGTGGCGGGCGTGCTCGGCGGCCAGCCCCCGTACCGCCGCCGGGTAGAGCAGCGAGTCGCTCCGCGCGACCAGCCGGACCGCGCCGACGAGCTCCTCCGCCGCCGCCCGCTTCAGCAGGAAGCCGGCCGCGCCGACGCGCAGCGCGTCGTACACGTACGAGTCGTTCTCGAAGGTGGTCACCACCACGATCCGCGGCGGCTCCGCCATCCCCGCGAGGATCTGCTCGGTGGCCCGGATCCCGTCGATCTCCGGCATCCGCACGTCCATCAGGACGACGTCCGGCCGCTCGGCCCGCACCACCGACACCGCCTCGGCCCCGGTGGACGCCTCGCCGACGACCCGGATGCCGGCCTCCGCGTCCAGGATGACCCGCAGGGCCGTCCTGACCATCCGCTCGTCGTCGGCGACGACCACCCGGATCACCGGCGCCCCGGCCCCGGGCGCGCTCATCGGGGGATCCTGACCGCGAGGCGCCAGACGCCGTCCACCGGACCGGCCTCGGCGGTGCCGCCGAGCAGCCGGGCCCGTTCGGCGACGCCGCGCAGTCCGCGCCCGCCGTTCGGCCGGGCGACCGGGGGCCGCTCGGGCAGGGGGTTCTCCATGGTGATCTCCACCTTCTCGGTTCGGGCGTCGAGCCGTAGGGTGACGGGCGATCCGCCCGCGTGCCGGGCCGCGTTCGTCAGCCCTTCCTGGACGATCCGGTACACCTCCCGGGACAGCGCCTCCGGTACGGGGGCGAGGTCGCCGGACACCGTCAGCGCCACCTCGGGCCCCGCGCCCCGCACCAGGGCCTGCAGGGCGTCGAGCCCCGGGCCCACGCCCTCCTGGACCTCCTCGCCCCGGCGCAGCAGCCCGAGGGCCCGGTCCAGCTCGCCGACCGTACGCCGGGTGGTCTCCTCGATCGCGGTCAGCGCCTCGCGGACGAACTCCAGGTCCGCCCCCTCACCGGCGCCGAGGACCCGACGGGCCGCACCCGCCTGGAGGGTGACGGCGCTCAGCGCGTGACCGACGGAGTCGTGCAGCTCACGGGCGAGTCGGTTGCGGGACTCCGCCTCCGCCGCACGCCGCTCGGCCGCCGCGAGCCGATCCGCCGGACTCGGCCCGAGCAGCCGGGGCGCCTGCCGGGCGAGCAGGGTTCCGGTCGCGGCGGCCACCGCGACGAGCGCGAGCAGCATGAGGAACCCCGCCGGGAGCGCCGCCCAGTCCCACCACGGCCGGTCGAGGCCCCAGAGACGGCCGAGCTCCGATCGCCGCAGCCCCGGTGAGAACGGCAGCGCCATCACCGACACGGCGAACGGCGGCAGGGCCAGGGTCGCCCCGCTGATCAGCGCTCCGGCGCCCAGGTGCAGGGTCAGCCAGCCCGCCGCCCGCGCCCGCGCCTCCGCACCCTGGGCGGGACCGTCCGCGAAGCGGTGCGGCGCCACCCCGCACAGTGCCCGCGCCGCCGCCACCGACATCGGCCGGGCCGGCGGGAACAGCGCGCCGACCGCGACGAGCGGCAGGCCCACCGCGTACGCGCCGAACTGCACCCGGAGCCCCCCGGAGAACATGGCGCCCTCGTCGAGCCACGGCCCCATGACGAGGGTGCCGACCATCCAGAACGGCATGAACAGCGCGCCGCCCACGATCAGATGGAGCCAGCGACGCCTGGCCCGCTGCCCGAGGAGGGCGACCGCGCACCGCCTCACGCCCCGGCGCTCCGGCGCCGCAGGAAGACGGCCACGCACGCGGCGAGGAGGAACCCGGTGATCATGTCGCCAGCGTAGGACAGCTGTACGAGTCCGGGGACGTGCTTGGTGGGATCGGCCTCCGGCAGCAGGGCGACGAGCGACATGTAGGCGCCCCAGCAGCCCACGGCGGCCGACGCCGTCCAGGCCGGGGCGAGCGCGGTGCGGATCCGGATCCGGGCGGGCCGGCGCAGGACCAGGAGGAGCGTGAAGACGACGGCGACGGCGGGGAAGACGAATCCCTGGGCCTCCAGGACGGGGAAGTCGGCGTCGCGTTCGGCGATCCGCCGGGCGGACAGCCCGGTGGTCGCGCCGGCCGCCCACAGCAGGTGGAGCGCGGCGGACCCGACCCCGATCACCGAACCGGCCACGGCGACGGCCCGCACCCCCGGCCCGGACGTACGGGAGGACAGCCCGCCGAGACGGCCGCTCCAGAGGTGGCCCCAGCGGTCCCGGGCGTACAGGAGGAAGAGGGCGCCGAGCGCGAGGCCCTGGAGGATGAAACCGCCGTAGACCACGCCGAAGACCCAGGAGTCCAGGAAGGGTTCGCGGGGCGCGGCCGTCCGCCCGTCGTCGGTGAGGGCGGCGACCGCGAGCTGGGCCGGGTAGCCGGTCATGATCGGGGTGAGCAGTCCGGTCGCCGCCCACATGGGGAGGGCGAGCAGCCGGCCGGGGACCCGCCGCCCCCAGGCCTGGGTGAGCAGCAGGGCGAGGACCACGACGAGGGCGTCGGCGACCACCGTCACCGAGTTGGCGATCACCAGCGTCAGCCGGTGCTCCAGGAGCGCGCTCCCCGGTGGGATGCCGATCTCACTGCCCGCCACCCAGGCGACCTTGAGCGAGACGTACGGGACGCAGGCGAGGATCGCGATCCCGCGCAGCGCCCGGCGGGCGGCGTTCGGGCGGCGGGGCGGGGACGGCAGGTCGGCGCGGGGAAGGGGAGCGTTCTCTGTCATGGCGCCACGCTCCCGCGCCCGCCCCCGCGGCACCTCATGCCGAGTGGTGAACCGCCTCCGCCGCACGGGGGAGACGGCCGCCCCGGGGACCCCCGAGCGTTCGGCTGCCCCAGGATTGACCCATGATTTCGAAGATCAATTGACCCATATGCGCGGGTCAATGGGCGCCTAGAGTAGTGATCATGAACGAGAACGCGACCTTCGCCCCGCTCCTGACCCGTGCCGCCGACGCCGAGACCACCGCCGACCCCAGCAGCGTGATGACCCTGCTCGCCGACTCCGACAGCACCGGCGGACAGCTCACCAGCTACCGCTCCTCCTTCGCGAAGGGAGCGGTCGGCGCCCCGGCGCACTTCCACACCAGGGCCTCGGAGATGTTCTTCGTCCTCGGCGGCTCGCTCCAGGTCCTGGTGGGCGAGGAACTGTCCGTCCTGGAGCAGGGCGACTTCCTCCTCGTCCCGCCGCACACCCCGCACGCCTTCGCCGCAGCGCCCGGCGCCGAGGCCGACGTGCTGTTCGTCTTCACGCCCGGCATGGCCCGTTTCGACTACCTGCGCCTGCTGGGCCGGGTCATGCGGGGCGAGGCGAGCTTCGAGGAGATCAAGGCCTCCTCGGAGCAGTACGACAACCACTACGTGGACAGCCCGGTCTGGCAGCAGGCGCTCGCCGACCGCGCGTGACGAGGTGGCTCACAGGCGCCGGGTCGCCAGCGTCAGCCGGTCCCGCGCGTCGAAGAGCGCGTCCTTGATCATCTGCTCGTGGGCCGGGGTGAGCCGCGCCACCGGCACCGAGCAGCTGATCGCGTCCCGCGCCGGGGTCCGGTAGGGGATCGCGATGCCGAAGCAGCGCAGCCCGAGGGTGTTCTCCTCGCGGTCCACCGAGAACCCCTGCTCGCGGATGACGTGCAGTTCCTCGATGAGCCGCTCGCGGTCGGTGATCGTGTGCTCGGTCAGCGCCGGGAGGGTCTCCGGCAGCAGCTTGCGCACCTGCTCGTCGGTGTGGGTGGCGAGCAGCGCCTTGCCGAGCGAGGTCGAGTGCGCGGGCAGCCGGCGCCCGACGCGGGTGAACGGGCGCAGGTAGTGCTGGGACTGGCGGGTCGCCAGATAGACGACGTTGGTGCCGTCGAGCCGCGCCAGGTGGATGGTCTCGGTGGTGTCGTCGGAGAGCCGGTCGAGGGTGGGCCGGGAGGCGGCCACCACCTCGTCGCCGTCGATGTACGAGGTGCCGACGAGCAGCGCCCGCACCCCGATGCCGTACCGCGTGCCGGTGGCGTCCGTCTCCACCCAGCCCAGCTCGACCAGGGTGCGCAGCAGCATGTAGAGGCTGGACTTGGGGTAGCCGACGGCCTCCTGGACGGCGGCCAGCGAATGCATCCCGGGGCGTCCGGCGAAGTACTCCAGCAGCTCCACGGTCCGCACCGCGGACTTCACCTGCGCTCCGCCCATGTCGGCAGTCGCCATGACCCTCGCCCCTTTTCCGTCGTCCGGTCGTCCGCTGGCCACCTGGCTGAGCGGGGCCCCTTGTGGAGACGGCCCGGCCGTCCCTAGAGTCCCGTGGAGAACGTTCATCTACGGGAACTGTGTTCAGAATAGCGAACAGGGGCGTGGCGGTGTCGGCAGAACCAGTGTGGAGTGTGGACCCCCGGACGGGGAAGCCGCGCGAACGGGTGGCGGTGGAGGCCGCGGCGGAGGACGTCGACCGGTCCGTACGGGCCGCCCACGACGTCCGCGAGAGCCTCGCCGACCGGACCGTACGCGCCTCCTTCCTCCGTACCGCGGCCGACGTCCTCGACGGGGCGCGCGAGCGGATCGTCGAGACGGCCGACGCCGAGACCGCCCTCGGGCCGGTCCGCCTCACCGGCGAACTCGCGCGTACCACCGCCCAGTTGCGCGCCTTCGCCGACGTCGTCGACGAGGGCTCCTTCCTCGACATCCGGATCGACGCGCCCGACCCCGACGCCACCCCGCCCCGGCCCGACATGCGCCGCTGGAAGATCCCGCTCGGTGTCGTCGCCGTCTACGCCGCCAGCAACTTCCCGCTCGCCTTCTCCGTCCCCGGCGGCGACACCGCGAGCGCCCTCGCGGCCGGCTGCCCCGTGGTGGTCAAGGCCCACCCCGACCACCCGGCCACCTCGGAACTCTGCGCCTCCCTGCTGCGCGGCGCCGCCGCCAAGGCAGGTCTCCCCGAGGACGTCGTCGTCCTCGTCCACGGCTTCGACGCGGGCGTGGCACTCGTCCGCCACCCGCTCGTCGCCGCGGCCGGCTTCACCGGCTCGGTACGCGGCGGCCGGGCCCTCTTCGACGCGGCCGCCGCCCGTCCCGTCCCCATCCCCTTCCACGGCGAACTCGGCTCGCTCAACCCGGTCGTGCTCACCACCGCGGCGACCGAGGAGCGGGCCGAGGAGATCGGCACCGGCCTCGCCGGCTCCATGACCCTGGGCGCGGGCCAGTTCTGCACCAAGCCCGGCTTCGTCCTGGCCCCCACGGGTGAGGCGGGCGACCGCTTCCTCGACGCCCTCGCCGCCGGGGTCTCCGCGGCCGGACCGGGCGTCATGCTCGACCGGCGGATGCGGGACGCCTTCGTCGCCGGCGTCACCGAGCGCGCCGCGCTCACCGGAGTACGGACCCCCGTCGCCCCCGGCGCGGCCGAGGCGCACACGGTCAGCGCCGGAGTCCTCGCCGTCGACGCCGCGCTGCTCACCGAGGACGACCGGCACGACCTGCTCCTGGAGGAGTGCTTCGGCCCGGTCACCGTCGTCGCCCGCTACGCCTCCCGTACGGAGATCACCGAGGTCCTCTCCCGGCTGCCCGGCAACCTCACCGCCACCCTCCACATCGCCACGGAGGCCGCCGAGGACGCCGACGCCGCCTCGCTCCTCGCGGAACTGACCCCGCTCGCCGGCCGCGTCCTCGTCAACGGGTGGCCCACCGGCGTGGCCGTCGCCCAGGCCCAGCACCACGGCGGCCCCTACCCGGCCACCACCTCCACCTCCACCTCGGTCGGCGCGACCGCCATCGAGCGCTGGCTCCGCCCGGTCACCTACCAGTCGACCCCCGACCCCCTGCTCCCGCCGGAACTGCGTGACGGCAACCCGCTGGGACTGCCGAGGCGCTGAGGGCTCCCCTCCCGGCGTCAGGACCCGCACGCGGCACGGCGCTCCCGAGGCGCGTGCGGGACTCCCTCGGCCGACGGACGTCGCTGATCCGCTCCGGACCGTCGAAGGCCCCGGCGACCACCGGCGCGAGCGAGCCGTCCCGCGGCCCCGAGCCGACACGGCCGGCCGCGCGGCGGCGCCCCTCCAGGCCCGCCACCTCGTGCTCCGGCTCACACCGGGTCCCGAAACGGAATGAACGCGGCCGGTGGAGACGTTGTCGCGACCGAACACCCCACCGGCACACCTCGGAGAGAAGCCACACATGCGCGTCGAGATCTGGAGCGACATCGCCTGCCCCTGGTGCTACATCGGCAAGGCCCGTTTCGAGAAGGGGCTCGCGGAGTTCGCCCACCGCGACGACGTCGAGGTCGTGCACCGCTCCTTCGAGCTCGACCCGAACCGCGCCAAGGGGGACAGCGGTCCCGTCCTGGAGATGCTGGCCAGGAAGTACGGCCGTACGCTCGACGAGGCCCGCGCCATGGAGGCGCACGTCGCGTCGAACGCGCACTCCGAGGGCCTCGGCTACCGCACCGAGGGCCGCGACCACGGCAGCACCTTCGACATCCACCGGCTGCTCCACCTCGCCAAGGACCGGGGCCGCCAGAACGAGCTCCTCGACCTGGCCTACCGCGCCAACTTCGCCGAGGAGCGCTCCGTCTTCGACCCGGAGACCCTGGTGGCGCTCGGCGTCGAGGCCGGTCTCGACGAGGCCGAGGTCCGGGCCGTGCTCGCCGACGACTCCGCGTACGCCGAGGCCGTACGCGAGGACGAGCGCGAGGCCGCCGAACTCGGTGCCAACGGTGTGCCGTTCTTCGTCCTCGACCGCCGTTACGGCATCTCCGGCGGCCAGCCCGCCGAGGTCTTCACGCAGGCCCTGGAGCAGGCCTGGCAGGGCCGTGTCCTCCAGCCGGTCGGTTCCGACGCGGACGTCTGCGGCCCGGACGGCTCCTGTGAGGTCCCGGGGGCCTGACCGGCCGACCTGCCCCTCTGACCTGCGAAGATAAGCGCGCCTTGGGTCTCCCCGTGATCGGATCGCCATTGACGGGCGATCGTGGGGAATCCAGGGTGAGGGCATGGATTCCCTTGACCAGCCCCTCGGCGGCGCCGAGTTCGCGCCCAAGCAGACCTATCTGAACACCTCGGCCTGCGGGCTGCTGCCCCGCCGGACCGTCGAGGCCGTGACGCTCCTCGCCGAGGAGACCGCCGACGGCCGGCCCGACGGCGCCGGAGACTTCGGCATGGTCGACGAGGCGCGTGCCGCCTTCGCCCGCCTCGCCGGGGTCTCGCACGAGCGCGTCGCCGTCGGCAGTTCGGTCGCCGTCCACTGCGGGCTGATCGCGCAGTCGATGCCCGCCGGAGCCGAGATCCTCTTCCCCGAGGGCGACTTCTCCTCCGTCATCACGCCCTTCACGGTCCGCGGCGACCTCAAGACCCGCTTCGTGCCCCTGGAGCGCCTCGCCGCGTCCGTCCGCCCCGAGACCGCGCTCGTCGCCTTCTCCGCCGTGCAGTCGGCGGACGGCAGGACGGCCGACTTCCCGGCGATCCGGGCCGCGGCCGCCGCCCACGGCGCCCGTACGCTCCTCGACGCCACCCAGTCGGCGGGATGGCTGCCGCTGCGCGCGGGGGAGTGGGACTACACGGTCGCCGGCGGCTACAAGTACCTGCTCTGCCCGCGCGGAGCGTCCTTCCTCACCGTCACCGAGGAGGCACAGGACTCGCTCCTCGCCATCCACGCCAACTGGGTGGCGGGCGAGGAGCTGTGGGTGAACAGCTACGGCCCGGTCCGCGAACTGGCCCGCACCGCACGCCGCTTCGACGAGCCCGCGGCCTTCCTCTCGTACCACGGGGCGGCCCGCTCCCTCACCCTGCTCGAGGAGATCGGCATCGAGCGGATCGAGGCCCACGACAAGGGGCTCGCGGCCCGCTTCCGCACCGGGCTCCTCGCCCTGGGCCACCAGCCGGTCATGGACGACTCGACGGTCGTCGCCGTCCCCGGCCTCGGGGACCGCGCGGACACCCTGCGCCGGGCCGGCATCCTGCTCTCCGCCCGCGCGGGCAACCTGCGCGCGTCCTTCCACCTGTACAACACGGCGGCGGACGTGGACCGGACCCTGAACGTCCTGGGGGGCTGAGCACGCCCCGGGGCGGCTCCGCCCAGCGGACCCGCCCGCGAAGGGGCGGGGCCCGGGCATCGGCGGGCCCCGCCCCTCCCCGTAGCGCGGGTCAGGCCCACGCCTCCGTGACCGCCCGGCGTGCCCCCTCCAGGTCCACCGCGCGGCCCGTCCCGCCGAGCGCCGCGCCCAGGGCGGCGAGCGAGGACTGCACGGCACCCGGCGTCGCGTCCACCCCGTAGTGGTTGACCCGGATCATCTCCGAGGCGAGCGCCCCGCCGCCCGCGATCAGCGGCAGCGACGGGTCGGCGGCCAGCGCCTTCGCCACCAGCTCCGAGGCGTCCACCCCGGCCGGGGTACGCAGCGTCGTCGCGACCGGGGCCGCGTCCTTCGCCTCGTACACGTACGGTTCGAGACCGCCACCGAGCGCCGTCGCGCCCGCCCGGGTCGCCGCCGCCGCGGAGGCGTGCCGCGCCATCAGGGCGTCCAGGCCCTCCGCCTCGATCCGCTCCACACACGCTTCCAGAGCCAGCATCTCCAGCTGCGCGGGCGCGTGGAGCAGCGTCTTCCGGCCGCCGTCGATCCACCGCTCCTTCCAGTCGAGGAGGGAGAGGTACGAGCGGCGCGGCGCGGCCGGGTTGGCGGCGAACCGCTCCCAGGCCCGCGCGCTCACCGACACCGCCGACACCCCCGCCGGACCGCCCATCGCCTTCTGCGCGCCGATGATGCACATGTCCACGCCCCACGCGTCCGGCAGTACCGGCTCGGCGCCGATCGACGCCACCGCGTCCAGGTAGAACAGCGCGCCGTGCGCCCGTACGACCTCGCCGATCTCCGCCACCGGGTTGGTGTTGCCGGTCGCCGCCTCGGCGTGCACCAGGGACACGAAGTCGATCTCCGGGTGCTGGGCGAGCGCCCGCTCCACCTGCTCCGCCGTCACGGCGGTGTGGAACGGCACCTCCAGGTCGACGACGGTCGCGCCGCAGTCCCGCAGCCAGTTGCCGAAGGTCTGCCCGTACGGACCGGTGACGACGTTCAGCGCGGTCGAACCGGCCCGCGCGCCACTGCGGATGCACCCCTCCAGCGGGAGCAGCGCCTCGCCCTGGGCGATCACCACGTCCTGCTCCGTGGAGAGCAGCGCGGCCACCCGCCGCTCGATCGACGCGAAGTGCGCGGCGGTCAGCGGGGCCAGGTCCAGGAGCGGATGTGTGACGGTCACGGCGGTGCCTTCTTCGACTCGGTGCGGTGCGGGTGAGCTCCCGCTCAGGGTACCGAGGCGCCTCCCGCGGCGGCCGCCCGGAAGCCTCCGGGGCCGGGCTCTCCGCCGGGTGCCGGCCCTCGTACAGTGCAGGCATGAGCGATCACGCGGTGCTGCACGTGAAGGGGCGGGTGCTCGTCGGCCCCGAGGACGTACGGGACGAACTGTGGTGCGTCGACGGGCGGATCACCTTCGACCGGCCCGCCGCCGAGGCGGTCACCGTCGAGGGCTGGGTGCTGCCCGGACTCGTCGACGCCCACTGCCACGTCGGCCTCGACCGGCACGGCCCCGTCGACGACGCCACCAGCGAGAAGCAGGCCCTCACCGACCGGGACGCGGGCACCCTGCTCATCCGGGACGCCGGGTCGCCCTCCGACACCCGCTGGATCGACGGGCGCGAGGACCTGCCGAAGATCATCCGCGCGGGCCGGCACATCGCCCGCACCCGCCGCTACATCCGCAACTACGCCCACGAGATCGAGCCCGCCGACCTCGTGGCGTACGTCGGCCGCGAGGCCCGGCGCGGTGACGGCTGGGTCAAGCTCGTCGGCGACTGGATCGACCGCGAGGTGGGCGACCTCACCGCCTGCTGGCCGCGGGCCGAGGTCGAGGCGGCCATCGCGGAGGCGCACCGGCTCGGCGCCCGCGTCACCGCGCACTGCTTCGCGGAGGACTCGCTGCGCGACCTCGTCGAGGCCGGGATCGACTGCGTCGAACACGCCACCGGGCTCACCGAGGACACGATCCCGCTGTTCGCCGAGCGGGGCGTCGCCATCGTCCCCACCCTGGTCAACATCGCGACCTTCCCGCACCTCGCCGACGGCGGCCAGGAGAAGTTCCCCCGCTGGTCGGCCCATATGCGCCGACTGCACGAGCGCCGGTACGACACCGTGCGCGCCGCCTTCGACGCGGGCGTCCCGGTCTTCGTGGGCACCGACGCGGGCGGTTCCCTCGCGCACGGGCTCGTCGCCGAGGAGGTCGAGGAGCTGACCCGGGCCGGCATCCCGCCGATCGACGCGCTCGCCGCGACCGCCTGGGGGGCGAGGGCCTGGCTCGGCCGCCCGTCCCTGGAGGAGGGCGCCCCGGCGGACCTCGTCGTCTACGGCGAGGACCCGCGCGCGGACGTCCGTGTCCTCGCGGCACCGCGCCGGGTCGTCGTCAACGGTCGGGTGGTGGGCTGACGGGAGCCGGTCAGCGCCGGGCCAGGAACGCGAGCCGGGCCTTCTTCTCCGGGATGAAGACCTCCGGCAGGTCCACCTCGGGCAGGACGACCTCCGGGCCCAGCTCGAACCCGGCCCGCACCATGCGGGCGATCGCCTTCTCGTTGGCCGTGTCCGGGTCGACCACGACCCGCGTGCGGTCCCGCAGCGCGAACGCGACGAGCGCGGTGAGCAGGCGGCCCGTCCAGCCGGGCTGCGGGGCGGTGCCCGGGGCGATCAGCAGGTGCACGCCGATGTCCCCCGGCAGCGCCTCGTAGCACTCGCCGACCCGGTCGGCCTCAGGGTCGTACGTCTGGAAGAGCGCGACCGGCTCGTCGTCCAGGCTGACCAGGAAGCCGTGGTGGGTGGTGAGCGAGTCGAGGTGCGCGTAGATGTCCCGGACCTGCTCGACGGTGGTCCCGACCATGCCCCAGAAGGCGGCCCGCTCCTCGTTGACCCAGCCGTGCAGGAGCGGGGCGTCGCGCTCGGGCTCGACGGGCCGGACCGTGACGGTGCCGAAGCCCTCGACGCGGTGGACGTATGCGGCGGTGGTCATCGCTGCTCCTTGGTGAGGTACTGCCAGTCGGTGGTGACGGGGGCGAGTTCGCCCCTCAGCCACAGGGGGAGTTGGTCGCGGTGGTGCGGGTCGCCCGGGACGCCGGACGCGCCGAACGGCACGATCCAGCCACTGCGTTCGCGGTCGGCGAGGTCCCAGACGTAGCGCGCGGCGGAGGCGCGGGCGCTGCGGTCGGTCCACCCGGGGACGCTGGAGGTGGAGAGGACGCAGTCGTGGTCGCCGCCGAGCCCCGGCCACTGCTCGTCGTCGGGATCGGGCAGCGCCTGCCAGGGTGCGAGCCGGTGCGTCACGCCCCAGGCGGCGGGCGGCTCACCGGCGCCGACCTCGTCGAGCGCCTCCCGCACGATCCGGTCGACGTCCCCCGCGGGCACGGGCCCGGCCACGAGCAGGGTCTCCAGGGCGTACGCGACGCGCGGCCCGAGGGCCAGCCAGGGCCGGAACACCTCGGGATACGGCGCGGGGTCGCGCAGTGCCGCGAAGGCCTCGTGACCGGCGAGCCGGCGCACCACGGCGCCGCGCACGGCGGCGTAGAGCCCGGCATCGGTGCTCTCCGCGTCCATCCGCCGGTCCCAGGCGAGCAGCCGGTCCCGCACGGAGGCGGCGGCGGGGGAGAGGCCGCGCCCCCCGCCGGAGGCGCCGGCTCGGGAGCGGGCCGCGCCGGTGCCGTCCGTGCCGAAGCCGTTCGCGCCGGTGCCGTCCGCGCCGGTGCCGTTCGCCCCGGGGCCGGGGCCGTCCCCGCCGTCGGCTGCCGCCCCGCCCGCCCGCGCCACCGCCGCCAGGAGGCGGGCCGCCGACGCGTTGTCGGTGTCCCTGTGGACGGCGGTCGTGGTCTCCGGGGTCCAGTCCGCCGAGGCGCCGAGCAGCGCGTCGATACGGGCCGCCCGGTGCGGCGGGGCGAACTCGATGCCCAGGGGCGCGGCCAGGCCCCGGGCGTTGGCCATCACGGCGTGGCCGCGTACCTCCGCGCGGGGCAGCGGAGCGGGATCCGCCTGCCAGGCGTGCGCCGGGTCCCAGGCGGGCACGACCCGCAGGGAGTTGGCCCGGTCCCGTACGGGTACGTGGCCGGCGACCCGGTGCAGCAGACCGCCTCCGGTGTCGGCGGCGAGGACGACGTTCACGGGCTCGACCCAGCCGTCGAGGGCCGCGTCCACGTCGGCGACGGTCCGGGCGCGCAGCAGCGCGGTGAGCACGCCGAAGCCGAGCTCACCGGTGACACGGGGCGGGTACCGCAGGCTGACGGCCTCCCACGCGGCGGAGCCGCCCTCGGGCTCGTCGTCCACTCCGATGATCACCGGGCCCCGGTCCGTCTCGACCACCTCGACGACGACCGGCTCCCCGCCCGCCACGCCGATCGTCTCGGTGTGCGCCGCCGCCCGGCGCCAACCCTCGGGGCCGTACGCCTCCACCCCGCCGTCCGGGAGGCGCCGCAGCCGCTCCCGGTAGAGGTCCTGGTAGTCCGCCATGGCGTTGGTGATCGCCCACGCCACCGGACCGGTGTGGCCGAAGTGGGCGAGCCCGGGGACGCCGGGGACGGCGATGCCCACGACGTCGTACGCGTCGCAGGCGAGCCTGATCTGCTGGTAGACGCCGGGCGCCTCGATGAACCGGTGGGGGTCGCCGGCCACCAGGGCCGCCCCGCTCGCGGTCCGCCCGCCCGCGACCACCCAGCCGTTGGAGCCGGAGGTGCCGGGCCCGTCGGTCGCGAAGAGCTCGGTCCACTCCTCGCCGAGACGGCCGGCGACCTCCTCGCGCCACAGCTTGGTGGGGAAGCCGGCGAACAGGATGTGGGTCGAGAGCCAGACGGCGAGCGGGGTCCACGGCTCCCACCGTCCGGGCGTGAGTCCGGTCTCCGCGAACTCGGGGGCGCGCCGGGCCCCTTCCGCCAGACCGTCGTTGACGCCGTCCACGTACGCGCGTACCCACGCGGCCGTTCGCGCGTCGGCCTGTTCGAGCCGGGAGAAGCAGCGGCGGGCGGTGTCGGCGAGCCGGGAGCGGCGGGCGAAGGTGTCCCAGCCGAGTTCGGCGGCGCCGAGGAAGGCGGCCGTGGTGCCCTGGGCGCGGTGGCGCTCGACCTCCAGCTGCCAGGCCCGGTCGCGGGCGGTGACCTGCCCCTGGGCGAAGGCGAGTTCGTCCGGGTCCGCGGCCCGCAGATGGGGGACGCCCCAGGCGTCCCGGTAGACCTCGATGCTCACGGAGACCCCGATCCCGTCCATGTCTGCTGAGTTTCTTAGGTTAGGCTGACCTAAATTAATCTACAGGATTTCAGGGGTGGGGATCGCGGTGGGTCACGGTTGGCAGGGTGCCGTTCTCAAGCTGATGCGCGGCAAGGACTTCACGTTCACCGTGACGGGCGCCGAACAGGTCACGGAGGACTACCGCCGGGTGCACTTCACGGACGGCGGCCTGCTCGCCGCCGCCGGGGTCCACCCGACGATGTGGGTACGCGTCTGGTTCGACCACGCGGGCAAGCCCCACCAGCGCGCCTACACCCTGGTCGACCCGGACGTGGAGGCGGGCACGTTCAGCCTGGAGTTCGCCCTCCATGAGGGTGTCGCCAATCGCTGGGCCCGCGCCTGCGTCCCCGGCGACACCGTGGACGCGACTCTCCAGGGCACCGGCTTCGAGGCCCCCGTCCCGGCCCCCGGGCGGCTGCTCGTGGTCGGCGACCCGGCCTCCCTGCCCGCGATCAACTCCTTGCTCGACGCGCTTCCCGGCGTGCCGGCCACCCTCTGGTTCGAGACCCAGCACGCGTCGGACGAGGATCTGCCGGTCCGGCTCGACCCGAGGTGGCACGAGCTGCGCCGGGTACCGCGCCGGGACGCCGGCGCCGACCTCGTCGCCCGGGTGAAGGCCGAGCTTCCGGCGCTCGCCGACCCCGCCTCGTACGTCTGGATCGCCTGCGACACCGTGACCACCCGCACCCTCGCCGCGTACGCCCGCAAGGAACTCGCCCTGCCCAAGGAGCGTGTCCACGCGCTCGGGTACTGGCGCGCCGACTGAACCCATGCCGGTTGACGATCCGTTACCTCGGTGAGGTGCGGATCGTTCTCACTTCCGCCGCGCGCCCCTGCTCCCGTCCACTCGTACGAAAGACGCGAGGCACGCGTGAACGGTTGTGCCGAAAAAAATCGAATATGAACACGGAAACCCCCCTTTGGAGTGAACTCACGTCAGGCGACTGCCGGTTCACTCTCCGTGCGTAAAGATTCCGGTGTCTCAAGTCGCCGAGGCCGCGCCGACCCACCGTCCCCGTGGTGAGCGGCCGGCGACGCCATGTCTCTTGTGGGGGTTCCACCACCGTGAACAGCAACACCTTCCGCGTGCCCGCACGCCGCACCGCCGCAGCCGCGACCGTCGCCGCCCTGACCGTCGGCCCCGTGCTCCTCGCGGCGCCGGCGGCGCACGCCACGGGTGACGAAGGGCGCGCCACCGCCGTCGTCCTGCGGACCGGCCTCGACGTCTCCCTCCTCGGCAAGGCGGTCCAGGTGCCGCTGCGCACCTCGCTCAACGAGGTCGAGGCGCCGGAGACCGAGAGCGAGACCGCGCTCACCGTGAAGGTGCAGGGAGCCGAGGACGGCAAGCCGATCGACATCCTCGCAGCCGACGTGGCCACCTCGAAGGCCACCGTGGACGAGAGGAAGGCCGAGGGGTACGTCAACCTCGTCAAGGCGCAGGTGCACGTCCCGGGCATCCCGCTGCTCTCGCTCGTCGAGGTCGAGAAGGTCACGTCCAAGGCGCTGTGCGAGGTGGGCGAGCGGCCGGTGGCCGAGTCCGCCGTCCTCGGCCATGTGACGGTCTTCGGCAAGAAGACCACCCTCTCCACGGGCGGCCGGACCCAGGTCACCGTCCCGGGCGTCGGGCAGGTCACCCTGGACCTCTCCCGTACCTCGACCACCTCCCGCACCGCCGCGGCGACGGCCCTGGAACTCAAGGTGGCGGTCGACCCGCTGAAGCTCGGTGTCGCCGAGGTCAACGGCACCGTCACGCTCGCCGAGGCGACCTGCGAGACGCCCAAGGGTCCGGCCCCGACCGAGAAGCCCGCCGAGAAGCCGACCGAGCGGCCCACCCAGGAACCCAGCGAGCAGCCCACGCAGCAGCCCTCCGCCACGCCCAGCGACCCAGGCGGCATCGACACCGACAACGGCGGCGTCACGCCCGTGGAGAACCTCGCCGAGACCGGCGGCAGCTCCACCACCCCGTACATCGCGGCCGGAGCACTCGCCCTCGTCGTGGCCGGTGGCGGCGCCCTCGCGCTGACCCGCTCACGCGCCCGCTCCCGAGGCTGACGGTCCGAGGGGGACGAAAAGGGGACGGGTCCGGGGAGGGCGACGGTGACGACGTCGCCCTCCCCGGACCCGCGTCCGCGTGCGCCGTCAGCCGCCCATCAGCAGCGCCTGGTCGAGGGCCTGCAGGAAGCGGTTCGTCGTCGCCCGGTCCCGCACCGCGAGCCGCAGCCAGTTCCGGTCGAGGCCCGGGAACGTGTCGCCCCGGCGCGCCGCGAAGCCCAGCGACCGCAGCCGCTCCCGCACCACGTCAGCCCCGTCGATCCGGAGCAGCACGAACGGCCCCTCCGACTCCTCCACCGTCCGCACCTCGTCGAACTCCGCCAGCCCGGCGAGCAGATGGGCCCGCTCGACCCCGATCCGGTGCGCCGCGTGCTCGGCCTCCGCGAGCGCCACCCGCGACATGCACGCCTCCGCCGCCACCAGCGCCGGCGTCGACACCGGCCACAGCGGCTGCGCCCGCTCCAGGGCCGCGATCGTGTCCGGCTCGGCCAGCGCGTACCCGATCCGCAGCCCCGCGAGCCCCCAGGTCTTGGTGAGGCTGCGCAGCACGACGAGCCCCGGCACGTCGGTCCGCCCGGCCAGCGACTCGCGCTCGCCCGGCACCGCGTCCATGAAGGCCTCGTCCACCACCAGGACCCGCCCCGGGCGGGCGAGCGCGGTGATCGACTCGGCGGGGTGCAGCACGGACGTCGGGTTCGTGGGGTTCCCGATCACCACCAGGTCGGCGTCCTCGGGGACCGCCGCCGGATCCAGCCGGAAACCGTCCTCCTCGCGCAGCAGCACCCGGCCCACCTCGTGGCCCGCGTCCCGCAGCGCCGCCTCCGGCTCCGTGAACTGCGGATGCACCACCACGGGACGCCGCGCCGGCAGCGCCCGCGCGAGCAGCACGAAGGCCTCCGCCGCACCGGCCGTGAGCAGGACCCGGTTCGACGGCACGTCGTGCCGCTCGGCGACCGCCGCCCGCGCGGCCCGGCCGTCGGGATAGGCGGCGAGTCCGGTCAGGGAGGCGGCGATGCGCTCCCGCAGCCAGTCGGGTGGGGTGTTCGTCCTGACGTTGACCGCCAGATCGATGAGTTTGTCGTCCCGGACCTCCGCGTCACCGTGGTGGCGCAGGTCGTGGGCGTCGGTATGCGTATGCATGTCCATGGCCGCCGTCGTGTGGGGGGTGGGGATGGTGGGGGGTGAGCCGGGCTCGCCTGCGATGTACCCGTGCGCCAGGGGCAACAACCGTACGCCTGAGGCGTCTTCGTTCGGACGAAACGGGACGGAAGCGGCGAGGGCGCACGTTACGCGCCGGGTTTTCCGCTTCGGCACGAGAAGGACGGCCCCGCCACGCCCGCGCGTACCCGAACCCGTACCTGTCCCCGGCTCGGCTGCGCCACGCCCGCGCGTATCCGTCCCCGTCCCCGGCTCGGCTTCGCCGCCCGTACGCGCCCGCGTGTCCCCGCCCGTCGCTGTCCCCCGCGCCGTCGCCTCCGCTGAGGCCTCCGCCGTGCCCCTCACCGCTCCCGCCGCCAGCAGCGCCGCCGCCTCCGCCACCGATGCCGTGCCCGTCGCCGCGAGCGGCCGCGTCGACGGATGCGGTACGGACACGGCCGCCAGCTCCCGCGCCGCGAACCCCCGCACCGGTACGCCGAGAAGCGCCGCCGCGCCCGCGATACCCGGTTCCGCCGCCCTCGCGTCGAGCGTGGCGAGCGACCGGACGTCCGCGCGCGTCAGGCCCGCCTCCCGCAGGACCGCGTCCACCAGGGCCAGCACCTCGTCCACCGGGGCCCCCGGCCGGGCCCCGACGCCGAGGTGCGCGGACGCCCCCCGATCCGGTACCAAAGGCCCATGGCTGTGGTCGTCGCGCTCGGCGCGTTCCTCATGACGCTCTTCGGCGGCTGGGTCGCCGGGCGGGTCACCGACCGGCGCCACCTCGTCCTCGGTCTCGCCGGCGGACTCATGCTCGGCGTCGTCGGACTCGACCTCCTGCCGGAGGCACTGGAGGCCGCGGGCTCCGAGGTCTTCGGCGTCCCGGAGGCCCTGCTGCTCTTCGTCGGCGGCTTCCTCTTCGCCCACGTCGTGGAACGCCTCCTCGCCGTCCGCCGTGCGGCACACGGGGTCGGAGCCGCCGAGCGGGTCCCGCAGGTCGGCCTCACCGCGGCCGCCGCGATGGTCCTGCACAGCCTCATGGACGGCATCGCCCTCGGCGCCGCGTTCCAGATCGGCGGCGGCATGGGAGCGACCGTCGCCGTCGCCGTCATCACCCACGACTTCGCCGACGGCTTCAACACGTACACGATCACGAGCCTCTACGGGAACGCGCGCCGCAGGGCCGTCGGCATGCTCCTCGCGGACGCCCTCGCCCCCGTCGTCGGCGCCGCGTCCGCCCTGCTGTTCACCCTTCCGGAGGAACTTCTCGGCAGCTATCTCGGCTTCTTCGGAGGCGCCCTGCTCTATCTGGCGGCCGCCGAGATCCTGCCGGAGGCCCACCACGAACACCCGGCCCGCTCCACCCTGCTGTGCACGGTGGCGGGCGTGGCCTTCATCTGGCTCGTGGTGGGCGTCTCCGGCGGCTGACCTCACGCGACCGGACCGCCCGCGCACCGCTCGACGAACCGCGCGGCCACCTCGGGGGCCCCCGCCCAGTGGGTGTGCACGTAACTGGCGTGCACGCCTCCCTGGACGAAGCCCTCGACGCGCCGCTCCGGCTGCCGCAGCCCCCAGGCGGCCTGCGCCCCGGCGCCCGGCTCGATCACCGTCCGGTGGAACTCGTGCCCCCGCACGCGGGCCCCGGTCGGAGCGAGCACGCTGTCGCTCACGGCGACGGCGTCCCGGTACCCGAGCGTCAACCGCTCCGACATCCGCGCGTCGGCGTCGAGGACCCCGCACATCGGCCGTCCGTCGAGCGACCGTGCCAGATACAGCAGTCCGGCGCACTCGGCGGCGATCGGCGCCCCCGCGCGGGCGAGTTCGGCGACGGCCTTCCGCAAGGGCTCGTTGGCCGACAGCTCGGCCCCGTACACCTCGGGGAAGCCGCCGCCTACGACGAGCCCGCTCGTCCCCTCGGGAAGCGACGCGTCCCGCAGCGGATCGAAGGTCACGACCTCCGCCCCGGCGGCGGTGAGCAGTTCGGCGTGCTCGGCGTACGAGAACGTGAAGGCGGCGCCGCCGGCGACCGCGACCCTCGGAGCGGGCGCGCGTCCGGTGACCGGAATCCCCCCGGACGCGGTCCGCGCGAGGACGGGCTCACCGGGACCTCCGGCGCGCGCCCCCGCGACCTCGGGCACCCACGGCTCGGTGTGCAGCTCGGGCGCCGACCGCGCGAGCGCGAGCAGCGCCTCCAGGTCGCATCCGGCCCGCACCTGCTCCGCCTGCGCCGCGACGGCGGAGACCGCAGCGGCCTGCCGCTCGGCCACCGGCACGAGCCCCAGGTGCCGCGACGGAGTCGCCACGGCGGGCGCCCTCCGCAGCACCCCGAGGACCGGCACCCCGGACTCCCCGAGCGCCTCCCGCAACAGATGCTCGTGCCGGTCGGTGGCGACCTTGTTGAGGATCACGCCCCCGATCCGCACCTCCGGGTCCCAGGACGCGAAGCCGTGCACGAGCGCGGCCACCGACCGCGACTGCGAGGACGCGTCGACGACCAGGACCACCGGCGCCCTGAGCAGCTTCGACACCTGCGCGGTGGAGGCGAGTTCGCCCTGGTCGGCGGCCCCGTCGTACAGGCCCATGACCCCCTCGACCACGGCCAGGTCGCAGCCGCGGGCCCCGTGTGCGAAGAGCGGCGCGATCAGCCCCGTACCGCACATGTAGGCGTCGAGGTTGCGGCCGGGGCGGCCGGTCGCCAGGGCGTGGTAGCCGGGGTCGATGTAGTCCGGGCCGACCTTGTGCGGGGAGACGGCCAGACCACGGCCGGCGAAGGCGGCCATCAGGCCGGTCGCGACCGTGGTCTTGCCCGCGCCCGACGACGGCGCGGCGATGACGAGACGTGCTACCACTCGATGCCCCGCTGGCCCTTCTGACCGGCGTCCATCGGGTGCTTGACCTTGGACATGTCGGTGACGAGGTCGGCGAAGTCGACGAGCTCCTGCGGCGCGTTGCGGCCGGTGATGACGACATGCTGCTGCCCGGGACGGTCGCGCAGGACCTCCACGACCTCCTCGACGTCGATCCAGCCCCAGTGCAGCAGGTAGGCGAACTCGTCGAGGACGTAGAATCGGTACTTCTCCTCCGCGAGGTCCCGCTTGACCTGCTCCCAGCCCTCACGGGCCTTGTCCTCGTGCGACTGCTCGCCCTCGGCGACCTCGCGCTGGATCCAGGACCAGCCCTCACCCATCTTGTTCCAGGTGACGGTGCCGCCCTTGCCGGTCTCGCCGAGCGCCTTGAGGGCGTTCTCCTCGCCGACCTTCCACTTGGCGGACTTGACGAACTGGAACACCCCGATCGGCCAGCCCTGGTTCCAGGCGCGCAGCGCCATGCCGAACGCGGCGGTCGACTTCCCCTTGCCGACGCCCGTGTGCACCATCACCAGGGCGCGGTTGCGGCGCTGGCGGGTGGTGAGACCGTCGTCGGGTACGACGGTCGGCTGTCCCTGCGGCATCAAGCGGCCCTCCTGGCAGTGGTCTTCCCGGCAGTGGTCTTCCGGTTTCCCTGGACGTCCCTGACGAGGCCGGCGATCGAGTCGGCCCGCAGTTCGTCCAGGGTGACGGCGGTGCCGCCGAGTTCACGGGCGAGTTCGCCGGCGAGCCCGAGCCGCACCGGTCCGGTCTCGCAGTCCACGACGACGGACGCCGTGCCCTCGGACGCGTGCAGCCGCGCCGCGCGGCAGGCGAGCGCCACCGGGTCGGCGCCGCCGCCGGTGGCCCGCCCGTCGGTCACGACGACGAGCAGCGGGCGGCGCGAGGGGTCCCTGAGCCGCTCGACCCGCAGGACGTCATGGGCCTTGAGGAGCCCGGCCGAGAGCGGCGTACGGCCGCCGGTCGGGAGCTTCTCCAGTCGCGCGGCGGCCGCGTCCACGGACGAGGTCGGCGGCAGGGCGACCTCGGCGTCCCGGCCCCGGAAGGTGATCAGACCGACCTTGTCGCGCCGCTGGTAGGCGTCGAGCAGCAGCGAGAGGACGGCGCCCTTGACGGCGCTCATCCGCTGCCGGGCCGCCATCGAACCGGAGGCGTCCACGGCGAACAGCACCAGGTTCCCCTCCCGTCCCTCCCGGGTCGCCTGCCGCAGGTCGTCGCGCCGCACCACGAGCCCGGGACCGGTCCGGCCGCGGGCCTTCTGGTGCGGGGCGGCGGCCTGCACGGTCGCGGCCAGGTGGAGCCTGGTCAGCGCCCCGCGCGGGCGTACGGATCCGGTCGTACGGCCGTGCTCGGTGCGGGCCCGGGAGCGGCGCCCGGCCGCGCCCTCGCCGAGACCGGGCACGCTCAGCACCTTCGTACGGAAGGGTTCGGCGGCCTTGACGGCGGCGCGCTCGCCCGCACCGGAGGGCGAGCCCTGCGGGGCGGGCGCCGGCTCCGGGGACTCCTGGGGAGCGGGTACGTCCTCGGGAGCCGGTACGTCCTCGGGCGCGGGGCTCTCGCCCTGCGGCGGAACGCCCCCGCCGGGCCCGCCGTCACCGCCGTCCCCACCGTCCCCGGGACCGCCGTCACCCGGGCCGTCCGGCTCCGGGTCCTGGTCGGGCTCCTCGCCCTTGAACCGCTCCAGGGTCTCGTCGAGCTTCTCCTCGTCGAGGCCGGGCGCGTCGAAGGGCGAGCGCCGCCGCCGGTGGGGGAGGGCGAGCAGCGCGGCCTGCCGAACGTCGTCGGACGTGACGTCGGTGCGTCCCGCCCACGCGGCGAGCGCGGTCGCGGTGCGGGCCATGACGATGTCGGCGCGCATCCCGTCCACCTCGAACGCGGCGCAGGTCGCGGCGATCTGGAGCAGGACGGCGTCCCCGAGCGTCACCCGCGGCAGCAGCGCGCGGGCGGCGGCGATCCGGTCGCGCAGCTCGGCCTCCTCGCCCGCCCAGCGCGCGGCGAACACGGCCGGGTCGTCCTCGAAGGAGAGCCGTCGCCGGACGACCTCGACCCGCTGCTCGGGCTCGCGCGACGCGGCGACCTCCACCGTGAGCCCGAACCGGTCGAGCAACTGCGGCCGCAGCTCGCCCTCTTCGGGGTTCATGGTCCCGACGAGCAGGAACCGGGCGGCATGCCGTACGGAGACGCCTTCGCGTTCGACGTACGAGGAGCCCATGGCGGCGGCGTCGAGCAGGAGGTCGACGAGGTGGTCGTGGAGCAGGTTGACCTCGTCGACGTACAGGATGCCCCGGTGGGCGTCCGCGAGGAGCCCCGGCTCGAAGGCCTTCACACCGTCGGCGAGCGCCCGCTCGATGTCGAGCGCACCGACGAGCCGGTCCTCGGACGCGCCGACGGGCAGCTCGACCATCCGCGCGGCCCGTTCGGCCCCGGAGGCGTCGTCGTGCGGCCCGTCGGGGCAGCCGGGGTCGGGCGAGCCCGGGTCGCAGCTGAACCGGCAGCCCGGCACGACCGGCACGGCCGGCAGCAGACCGGCGAGCGCCCGGACGGCGGTGGACTTCGCGGTCCCCTTCTCCCCCCGCACGAGGACACCGCCCACGGCGGGGCTGACGGCGTTCAGGAGCAGCGCGAGCCGCAGGTCGTCCATGCCGACGACGGCGGTGAACGGATACCGGGTGCTCATCGGGTGGTCACTCCTTCGGATCGCTGAGGTTCGCACGACGGCCCGCGGCCGCCGCCGGTGGGCGGCAGCCCACAGGGGCCACCCCACTGTTCTCGACACGTGGTTCGGGTGGTGCGGGTGGGGATCCCGGCGGCCGGAGGCCGTGCGCACCACCGGCGGCCCGCGGCCGGGCCTCCGGCCCGGCCCGCCCCCGCGCTCACGGCGCCCCCGGCGGCACGAACGGCAGGCCCGCCGGGGCCCCCTCCTCGATCAGCCGCAGCAGCGCGTCCGTGTCCGCGTGCTCCTCGATCAGGTCGCCGAGCCGGTCGAGCTGTTCCTCGCGCAGCGCCCCGAACGACGTGTCCGGCGCCGGCACGAACCGCCGCCCGGCCGCCGCCGCGACCTCGCGCAGGAACGCCCGCCGGAACCCGTCGCTCTCCAGGGAGCCGTGCCAGTGGGTCCCCCGGACGGAGCCGACCCGGCAGCCGTCGAGAGCGCGTCCCGTGTCATCGGAGAAGAACGGCTCCCCGCCCTCCACCGAGGCGACCCCGTGGTGGATCTCGTATCCCTCGGCCCGCTCCCCGAGCGCCACCCCGACCGGCCGGGCGAGGGTCTTCCCTGGCGCGAACCGGACCCGTACGGGCAGCAGTCCGAGCCCGTCGACGGCGCCCGCCCGCGATTCGACCTCGTCCTCGATGTGCTCGCCGAGGATCTGGAAGCCGCCGCAGATCCCGAGCACCGGCAGCCCCGCGGCCGCGCGGCGGGCCAGCTCGTCCGCCAGGCCCCGCTCCCGCAGCCACGCCAGCGCCTTGACCGTGCCGCGCGTGCCGGGCACGACGACGAGGTCCGCGTCGACGAGTTCCTCGGGCCGGTCGACGAACCGGACGACCACGCCGGGCTCGGCCGCCAGCGCGTCGACGTCCGTGAAGTTGGACATCAGCGGTACGGCGCAGACGGCGACCCGCAGGACGTCCGCGCCGACCGGCGGCGCCACGACGGACTCGCGGACGGTGCCGCGCAGCGACACCCGGAGGCCGTCCTCCTCGTCGATGCCGAGCCCGTGCGCGTACGGCAGGACGCCGAAGGTCCGGCGCCCGGTCAGCCCGTGCAGCATGTCGAGCCCCGGTTCGAGCAGGGTCACGTCACCCCGGAACTTGTTCACGAGGTACCCGGCGACGAGCGACTGGTCCTCGGGGCTCAGCAGCGCCGTCGTGCCGAAGAACTGGGCGAAGACGCCGCCCCTGTCGATGTCCCCGACCACGACCACGGGCAGCCGCGCGGCTCGCGCGATGCCCATGTTGACGATGTCCGTGCGCCGCAGGTTGATCTCGGCCGGGCTGCCCGCGCCCTCGCAGATCACGGCGTCGTACATGCCCCGGAGTTCCTCCAGGCACGCCATCACCGGCTCGAACAGTTCCTTCTGCCGTCCCCCGTGGTAGCCCTTCGCGCTCAGTTCCCCCACCGGTTTGCCCATCAGGACGACCTGGCTGGACCGGTCGCTGCCGGGCTTGAGCAGCACCGGGTTCATCAGCGCGGTCGGCTCGACGCGGGCGGCCTGCGCCTGCATGGCCTGGGCCCGCCCGATCTCGGCGCCCTCACGGGTCACGAAGGAGTTGAGGGACATGTTCTGTCCCTTGAACGGCGCCACCTTCAGGCCCTCGCGGACCAGCCAGCGGCAGATGCCGGCCGTCACGACGCTCTTGCCGGCGTCGGACGTGGTCCCGGCGACGAGCAGCCCCCCACCCCTCATGCGTTCCTCCGCTTCAGCGCGCTCACGATCAGCCGGCCGCCCGCGCAGGCGGCCAGGGTCAGTGCGGTGACCCGGCGGGACAGCCGGACCGCCCGGTCGATGTCGGCGACCTCGACGGGCCGCCCGTCCCCGTTGAGCACCGGCCGGTGTTCGACCCGGCCGGCGTACGAGAGGGTCCCCCCGAGCCGTACGCCGAGCGCGCCCGCGAAGGACGCCTCCACGGGACCGGCGTTGGGGCTGGGGTGCTGCGAGGCGTCCGCCCGCCAGGCCCGGACGGCCCCGCGCGGGTTCCCGCCGGCGACGGCGGTGAGCGCGGCCGTCAGCCGGGCCCCGGGCCAGCCGGCGACGTCGTCGAGCCGGGCCGAGGCCCAGCCGAAGCGGCGGTGGCGGGGGGACTTGTGGCCGACCATCGCGTCCAGGGTGTTGACGGCCCGGAAGCCGAGCAGGCCGGGCACGCCCGCGACCGCGCCCCAGAAGAGGGCGCCGACCACGGCGTCGGAGGTGTTCTCGGCGACCGATTCGACGACCGCGCGGGCCATCGCCGGTCCGTCGAGGGACTGCGGGTCGCGTCCGCACAGGTGCGGCAGCCGTTCCCGGGCCACCTCCAGGTCCCCCGCGGCGAGCGCCCCGCCGATCGCGCGGGCCTCCCGCCCCAGGGTCGTACCGCCGACGACGGCCCAGACGGAGGCGGCGGTCAGCGCCACGGCGGCGGCCGGCCGGTTGCGTACGGCCCGTGCGGCGAGCGCGCCCAGGGCGGCGGTGGAGCCGACGCAGACGGCGGTGTGCAGGGCGCCCCAGCCCCGGTGGTCGTGGTGGAGGCGCTGCTCGACCGCGGCGGCCGCCCGGCCGAACGCGGCGACGGGGTGCCCACGGCGGGGGTCTCCGACGAGCAGGTCGACGGCGAGACCGGCGGCCGCTCCGTAGGCGAATCGGTCCGGGGAGAGGCGGCTGGTTCTTCTGCGGCCGGGCATGGCGCGTGTCCTCACTCAGGGTCCGCGCCCTGGATCGACGTGACCGGCGGCGAGAGTTCCTGACTCCCGGACCCCTCGGATCCGGTCACAGTGGCGGGACCGCGCCGGATTCGCACCGGACTTCCTCTGCTGCCGCCGTAATGGCCTCGGCAGTCCACCACGCCCCGAGAACAGCCGTCAACTCACCTTGACCTGCACCGCGTCACTGTGCGAAGCGCCACAGACACGACGGCAGGGCGGCCCGTACCCGAAGGTACGGACCGCCCGGCCGGTGTCCTGCGAGACCGTCAGACGACGATGAGGTAGATGCCGTACGCGACGGCCGTGAGGCACAGGGCGAAGCAGGCGTAGGCGCCGGTGCGGGCCAGGGCGGCGGAGCCTCCCTGGGCGGCGGCCTGCTCCTGCTTGGAGAGGCCGATGATGCCGAGGGTGAAGAGGCCCACGAGGGCGACGGTCGCCGCGAGGCTGACTCCGAAGACGGAGCCGAGGGCTGCCCAGTCGATCTTCATGTCGTTCGTTCCTTAGACCGTTGCGGCGGGGGCCGGGGGAGCGGCCGGGTCGGTGGGAGCCGGCGCGGGGATGGTGGTCTTGAGGTCCTCGTCCGCGACGGCGGCGACGGAACCGGCCGGCGGCGGCGGGGTGACGGCCGCCATGGCGGTGGTCACCACACCCGCGGGCTCGGCGTCGAGGTCGTCGGCGGTGACGTTGTGGTGGTCGACCGGCTTGCGGCGGGACAGCGACCAGATGACGGCCGATCCGCCCACCAGCAGGACCGCGACGGCGGCGATGCCCCAGGGGCCCTGCTTGGTGAGGAACTCGGCACCGGCGCCGACCAGGCCCGCGGCGGGCAGGGTCAGACCCCAGGCGACGAACATCCGGGTCGCGGTCGACCAGCGGACGACCCCGCCCTTGCGGCCGAGACCGGCGCCCATCACGGCACCCGAGCAGGACTGGGTGGTGGAGAGGGAGAAGCCGAGGTGCGAGGAGGCCAGGATGACCGTGGCGGCGCTGGTCTGGGCGGCGAAGCCCTGCTGCGGCTGGAGGTCGGTGAGGCCCTTGCCCATGGTGCGGATGATGCGCCAGCCGCCGAGGTAGGTGCCGAGGGCGATCGCGACGCCGGCGGAGACGATGACCCAGAGGGGCGGGTTGGAGCCGGGGGCGACGACGCCCTGGGTGACCAGGGCCAGGGTGATGATGCCCATCGTCTTCTGGGCGTCGTTGGTGCCGTGGGCGAGGGAGACGAGACCCGCGGAGGCGATCTGGCCGACCCGGTAGCCCTTGGCGGTGTGCTTCTCGTCGGTCTTGGCGCCGATCTTGTACGTCAGCCGGGTGGCCAGCATCGCGGCGAGACCGGCGACGAGCGGCGCGGCGATGGCCGGGATGAGGACCTTGGTGACGATGGTCGGGCCGTTGACCGCGGACCAGCCGGCCGACATGACCGCGGCGCCGATGAGGCCGCCGAAGAGCGCGTGGGAGGAGCTGGACGGCAGGCCGAGGAGCCAGGTCAGCAGGTTCCACAGGATGGCGCCCACGAGCGCCGCGAAGATCACTTCTGTACGAATGCCCTCTTCGTTGATGATCCCGCCGGAGATCGTCTTGGCGACCTCCACGGACAGGAACGCGCCGACGAGGTTCAGCACGGCGGACATGGCCACCGCCGTCTTCGGTTTGAGAGCACCGGTCGAGATGGTCGTGGCCATCGCGTTCGCGGTGTCGTGGAAACCGTTCGTGAAATCGAACACGAGAGCTGTCACGACCACAATGGCGAGCAGCAGCGTGATGTGTTCCATTTACCCAGGCAATCGTTTGACGTCAGTGGCTAGCCGAACGTAGGCAACCTGAGTGAACGGAAGGTGAACTGGGTCAGGCGTTGTGGTGTCCCGATCCGGTGTCAAGGGATTCCGCTTACGGTCCGGGCGCGCGAACCGTCCACGATGCGGGCACCCGCAACCCCGGGTAATCCCGGCTTTCACCAGGCATAGGCGACCTGCCCCGGTTCCTCCCCCGCCACCCGGTTCCGCTCCCTGGACCGCGCCACCCGACCGGGCGACCCCGCGAAGGAGACCCATGTCACTCCCCGGAGTGGCCCGGAGGGGTCGCGTCACTCAGCGCAGTGGCCGGAAATGAACCCCGCCTCCCCCCACACGGGTCCGTCCGGTGGCACCTCGCGGCCTCCCTGCCGAGACTGGGGGCGTGCGCCCGGCTACAGCGACGGCAGCGGCCGTCACCACCCTGCTCGGTGTCGGCGCGGCCGCGGTCGCGGCCGGCCGGTACGCCAGCGACGTCGCCCTCAAGGCGCCGTCCGGACCTCCCCTGCCCGGGGACCCACGACTCACCGTGCACACCGTCGGCCCCGAGCGGATCACCCTCACCCGCAGCCTGGCCTCGCTGCGCCCCGGTACGTACGGCCTCGAAGGCCCCCGCCTCCACGCCGTCGTCGGCCCCGTCCTCGACCGGGTCCCGCACACCGCCGACACCGTCGTCCGGCGGCTGGAACGGGTCGAACTCGGGGCGCTCGGCCCCGGCGCCCGCGTCCGGTTCACCCCCCAGCTGCACCGCGGCACCCCGCTCGGCGCCCTCGGGCTCGCCCACGAGGACGTCGAGATCCCCGGCGAGCTCGGCCCCCTCCCCGCCTGGCTGGTGCCCGGCCCCCGCCCGACCTGGGTGATCGCCCTCCACGGCCTCGGCACCACCCGCGAGCACCCGCTGAACGTCGTCCCCTTCTACGCGCGCCGCAGGGTCCCCGTCCTCCTCCCCGCCTACCGCGGCGACGAAGGGGCGCCCGCCGTCCGGGACGGCCTGGCCCGGTTCGGCGACTCCGAGTGGCGCGACGTCGACGCGGCCATCCGCTACGCCGTCCGCCGGGGCGCGGACTCCGTCGTCCTGCACGGGTGGGGGACCGGCGCCTCCATGGCCCTGCGCGCCGCCGCCGAGTCGGGGGTGCGCGACCGGATCGCCGGCCTCGTCCTGGACTCCCCGGTCCTGGACTGGGAGGCCACCGTCCGCAACCTCGCCGCGGCCCGCCACGTCCCGGCCCCGCTGCTCCCGCTCGCCGTCCGCGCCGCCCAGGGCAGGACCGGCCCGCACGGCGATCTGCTCAGGGCCGCCTCGGCGCCCGACGCCCTGCGCGTCCCGGTCCTCCTCCTGCACGGCCCCGACGACACCATCGCCCCCTGGGAACCGTCCCTCGAACTCGCCGCCCGGCGCCCCGACCTGGTCTCGTCGCAGACCGTCCGGCACGCCCCGCACGCGGCCATGTGGAACGCGGACCCGGTGCGCTACGAGGAGTACCTGCGCCGCTTCCTCACCCCGCTCCTCTAGAACCGCCCCGGCACCTCGCCCGGAACCGTTCCGGAACCTCCCGCCGGCGCCGCCACCAGGACCTGCCCGAGGCCCCCTCCCCACGCCCGCTCCGGCGGGCCGGTCCATTCCGATTGGGTTTTCGGGCCGTCAGCGGGAAGACTGCCCCCGTGACGTCTCGAAAGCCCGATGAACCATTGGCGCGCAACTCCAGACTCCGACTCGTCCGCCCACGGGCCCTCGCCACCGCCCGACGGGCCGTGACGACCCGGCGCACCCGCCCGGCGCCGCGGCCGCCCGAGGGCACTCCGCCCCGCGCGGAACTCGCCCGCCAGGCCCGGCAGGTCCTCGCCGACGCCGTACGGATCGCCCGCTGGGCCGCCGTCGAGCGCGGCGTCGACGCGACCCCCCGCACCGGCTCCGGGCCCGTCACCGCCCAGGAACGGGCCGCGGCCGCGCTGGACCTGACGCCCGGCCAGATCCGGGCCGGCTGGGACCGCGCCCGGCTCGCCGGGCTCGTCGAGCTCCACGGCGACACCGCCCGCCCCGGCTGGCGGCTGCACGCCTGGGACCGCGACGACTCCGCCGTACTGCGCGGCTGGGTCGCCCTCTTCGACGCCTGGTCCCTGGTCCACCCGGCCCCCGAGGGCGTCGAGCCCAGCGCCGTCGCCGAGGTCGTCGAGGCCGTCCCGCAGGTGCTGTCGCTGCTCCAGCTCTCCCAGGGCCCGGTCCTCGTCCCCGCCCTCCTCGACCTGCTCGGCCAGCGCGTCGAGGAGCTCCGCGAGGAGCGCTGCGAGGTCCCGGCCGCCGGCCCGGCCCCCGAGGCCGCCGGCGCCCCCGCCGCCGACCACGGCACCGAGGGGCTTCCGGCCCTCCTCGACTGGGCGCTCGAAGGCCTGGCGGCCGTCGGCGCGCTCACCCTCGACGCCGGTGCGGAGGGGCGACACGCGACCCTGACCCCGCTCGGCAACTGGGCGGTCTGGGTCAAGCTGGAGCAGATCTGCGTCGCCGCGCAGAGCCCCGCCGGCAACATCGAGCAGTCCGCGGGGGACATGCTCCGCGGCTGCGCCCGGCTCACCCCCGGCCCGGCCCGCGCCGAGTACCGCGCCTGGCTCGCGGCCCGCACCCTCTCCAGCGCCGTGAGCGAACTCCTCGCCGTCGCCCGGGGCGAGGACGCCCTGCTGCGCGGCCTCGCCTTCGAGGCGCTCCGGGTCGTCGGGGCCCCCGCGGAGGCCGAGGTGCGGGCCACCGTCGCCGAACCCTCCCTGCGGCCGTACGCGCTGCTCTGGCTCGCGGAGTACGAGGGCGCCGACCCCGACGACGCCCAGGAGGTCCTCACCCGCGAGGAGTCGACCTGGCTCTGGGTGGACACGGCGGCGGCCGTCGCCGACCACGGCGAGAGCGAACTCCTCGTCCGGCACCTCGACTCCGCCGTGCAGGGCACCGTCCCGGCCCTGCTCGACGAGGTCCGGGCGGTCGGTCACCCCCGTACCGTCCAGGTCCTGGTCGCCCTCGCCGCCGCCCACCCGGACCCGGCCCTGGCCAAGGCGGTCCGCCGGGCGGCCTTCCAGGTCCACACCGGAGGAGCGTGACCCCGGGGCGCGCCCCCGCCCGGCGCCCGGTTACTCCGCGGCGCCGGGGGTGTAGGTCCCGAAGCTCCAGATGTTGCCCTCGGCGTCCCGGGCCATGTAGTCCCGGGAGCCGTACTCCTGGTCCGTGGGCGGCATCACGATCTCGACGCCGTGGGCGACCGCCCGTTCGTGGTGCTCGTCCACGTCGTCGACGTGGACGAAGACGCCCACCGGGCCGGCGCCCGCCATCAGCTTGTCGAACTCGCTGCCGGTGCCCTTGCTGCCGAGCATCACCATGCCGTTCCCGTACGACAGCTCGGCGTGTGCGATCCGCCCGTCCTCGGCCTCGTACACGGCGGTCGCGGCGAAGCCGAAGCCCTCCGTGAGCAGGGTGATCGCCGCCTTCGCGTCCTCGTACGTCAGCGTCGGACAGATGTGGGGGGCCTCGGCCATCCCGATCACTTCCCTTCGATGCATCCGTAGGTGACCTGGGTCTCAGTCTGGCAGTCCCCGCCGACAAGTCAGCGGAAGGTGTCGCACCGGGCCATGTCACCGGTCCGGTAGCCCTCGTGGAACCACTGCTGCCGCTGGGCCGCCGAGCCGTGCGTCCAGTTCTCCGGCGTCACCCGGCCCTGGAACCGTTCCTGGATCCGGTCGTCGCCCACGGCGGCCGCCGCGTCCAGGCCGTCCCTGATGTCCGCGTCCGTCAGCGTGGTCAGCAGCGGCCGGCCCGTCCGGTCGTCGGGGGTGGTGGTGGCGTGCCGGGCCCACACGCCCGCGTAGCAGTCGGCCTGGAGCTCGACCCGCACGGCGTTGGAGTCCGCGCCGGTCCGCCCGTCCTGGGCGCGGCTCAGGGTCCCCATCAGGTTCTGCACGTGATGGCCGTACTCGTGCGCCACCACGTACGCCTGCGCGAAGGGCCCGCCGGTCGAGCCGAAGGTCGTCCGCAGCTCCTCGAAGAAGCCCAGATCCAGATAGACCTGCCGGTCCCCGGGGCAGTAGAAGGGCCCCACGGCCGAGGTCGCGGTGCCGCACGCGGTCCCGACCCGCTGGCTGAACATCACGGTGGCGGCGTTCCCGTAGGTGCCGCCACGGCGCGCGTACTCGGTCCGCCAGAAGTCCTGGAGGCTGTTGACGACGGCGACGATCCGGCAGTCGTCGCGGGTGTTGGCGTCGGAGCCCTTCCTGCAGCTCTGGTTCACCTGGGCCGCGGAGGACGAGGTCGCGACGGGCTCGTCGCCGCCGTCGGAGAGCCCGAGCTGATCGGGCCCCACCCCGAAGAGCACGCCGAGGACCAGCGCGATGAGGCCGATGACGCCGCCGCCGACGGTGGCCCTGCCGCCCGGGATGCGGCTGCCGCGGACGTCCCGTACCTCCGAGGTGTCCAGATCGGCGTCGTCGTCGAACTGCACGGTCCACCACCCTCCGCGTCACCGCCGCGGCAGAGACCGCCGCTCTGTGCCGAGTATCGAACCCTCTCCCACCGATCGCCCCTTTTGTGGGGCATCGGCGGGAAGGTGAGAGATCTCCCACCGTGTCCCCGTGCCCCGCGTGGCCGAAAAGCAGTTGCAGGGGCCCGTTAGACTGGCCGTATGGCCATTCTCCCCGTGCATTAGCGGCGTCGAAGCCTTCACCAGCCGTCCTTCCGCCGTTTCCCACCGCCCTGGAGTCTGTCCGTGATCACCGCTTCCGGCATCGAGCTGCGCGCCGGCGCCCGTGTCCTCATCGAGTCCGCTTCCTTCCGCGTCGCCAAGGGCGACCGCATCGGCCTCGTCGGTCGCAACGGAGCGGGCAAGACCACCCTCACCAAGTGCCTCGCGGGCGAGGGCGTCCCCGCCGGCGGCACCATCACGCGCTCCGGCGAGGTCGGCTACCTCCCGCAGGACCCGCGCACCGGCGACCTCGACGTCCTGGCCCGCGACCGCATCCTCTCCGCCCGCGGCCTCGACGTCCTCCTCAAGAAGATGCGGATGAACGAGGAGCGCATCGCCACCGGCTCCGGTGGCACCCGCGACAAGGCGATGAAGCAGTACGAGCGCCAGGAGACCGAGTTCCTGACCAAGGGCGGATACGCGGCCGAGGCCGAGGCCTCCACCATCGCCGCCGCCCTCGGCCTGCCCGACCGGGTCCTCGGCCAGCCGCTGCACACTCTCTCCGGCGGCCAGCGCCGCCGGGTCGAGCTCGCCCGGATCCTGTTCTCGGACGCCGACACGCTCCTCCTCGACGAACCGACGAACCACCTCGACGCCGACTCCATCGTCTGGCTGCGCGACTACCTGAAGTCCTACCGCGGCGGCTTCATCGTCATCTCCCACGACGTCGACCTCGTCGAGACCGTGGTGAACAAGGTCTTCTACCTGGACGCCAACCGCTCCACGATCGACGTCTACAACATGGGCTGGAAGCTCTACCAGCAGCAGCGCGAGGCCGACGAGAAGCGCCGCAAGCGCGAGCGCCAGAACGCCGAGAAGAAGGCCGCCGCCCTCAACACGCAGGCCGACAAGATGCGCGCCAAGGCCACGAAGACCGTCGCCGCGCAGAACATGGCCAAGCGCGCCGAGCGGCTGCTCTCCGGTCTCGAGGCGGTGCGCGCCTCCGACAAGGTCGCCAAGCTCCGCTTCCCCGACCCGGCGCCCTGCGGAAAGACCCCGCTGACCGCCGAGGGACTCTCCAAGTCCTACGGTTCGCTGGAGATCTTCACCGATGTGGACCTCGCCATCGACAAGGGCTCCCGCGTCGTCATCCTCGGCCTCAACGGCGCGGGCAAGACCACGCTGCTGCGGCTGCTCGCCGGGGCGGAGAAGCCCGACACCGGCGAGGTGACCCCGGGCCACGGCCTCAAGCTCGGCTACTACGCCCAGGAGCACGAGACGCTCGACCCCGAGCGCAGCGTCCTGGAGAACATGCGCTCGGCCGCGCCCGACCTGGACCTCGTCCAGGTCCGCAAGACGCTCGGCTCCTTCCTTTTCTCCGGCGACGACGTCGACAAGCCGGCCGGGGTCCTCTCCGGCGGCGAGAAGACCCGGCTCGCCCTGGCCACCCTGGTCGTCTCCTCGGCGAACGTGCTGCTCCTGGACGAGCCGACCAACAACCTGGACCCGGCGAGCCGCGAGGAGATCCTCGGGGCCCTGCGCACCTACAAGGGCGCCGTCGTCCTGGTCACCCACGACGAGGGCGCGGTCGACGCGCTCGAACCGGAGCGGATCATCCTGCTCCCCGACGGCGTCGAGGACCTGTGGGGCCCGGACTACGCGGACCTGGTCGCGCTCGCCTGACCCGGAGAACCCCTGGAGTGATCATGCCGGGCTGAATCATTCGGCTCATGCGTGATCCTTCATCTGAGTGAGGGCGTCTCGTACCCCCCGGCGCGGTGCTCTGCCGAATCCTTCCGGCAGACCCGCGCCGTACGTGTGCACCGGCTGCGTCGCTGACCTGGCACTTCCCTCGCCGACCGACCCGGAGCCGCGCTTCGAAGCCACCGGAATTCGAGCTTCCGGTTGTGACGGTGCCGCACTCATCCGCGAACCCGGCGGCATGGACCTTGTCGAATGGGTGGCCAGGACGGACGGGAGGGGTGATCATGAGAAGTCCAGAGCGCACTTCCCATGAGGAGGCACGGGTGGCCGAGACTCTGAAGAAGGGCAGCCGGGTGACCGGCGCCGCGCGCGACAAGCTCGCGGCAGACCTGAAGAAGAAGTACGACTCCGGTGCGAGCATCCGGGCGCTGGCCGAGGAAACGGGCCGCTCCTACGGATTCGTCCACCGGATGCTCAGCGAGTCCGGAGTCACGCTGCGCGGACGCGGCGGAGCGACACGGGGCAAGAAGACAGCCTCGGCCTGACATCGGGGCGGCTCGACCGGCCACCGGGTCTCTCGGTGGCCACCCGGTCGGTCCCATGGCAGGCCAGGTGGTTACTGTGCAGTCACTTAGCATCGGATGCAGTGCTGCACCGGAACCGGAGGCGCCCCATGACTACGCTCGACGACTCTGAGCTCGTATTCGACAAGGACGGTGTACGGCTCACCGTCGAGGACGCCGTTGCCACGGTGACCCTGACCAATCCGGCGAAGCGCAACGCTCAGTCTCCCGCTCTGTGGCGGGCGTTGACAGAAGCCGGACGGTCGTTGCCCGGCAGCGTGCGGGTCGTCGTGCTGCGCGGCGAGGGCAAGTCCTTCTCCGCCGGCCTCGACCGGCAGGCGTTCACGCCCGAGGGCTTCGACGGAGAGCCGTCCTTCCTCGATCTCGCGCGCGGTTCCGACGAGAACCTCGACGCGGTGATCGCCGAGTACCAGGAGGCTTTCACCTGGTGGCGCCGTGGTGACCTCGTGTCGATCGCGGCCGTCCAGGGCCATGCCATCGGCGCGGGCTTCCAGCTCGCCCTCGCCTGTGACCTGCGGGTCGTCGCCGAGGACGTGCAGTTCGCCATGCGCGAGACCAGCCTGGGTCTTGTCCCGGACCTGACCGGGACGCACCCGCTCGTCTCGCTCGTCGGCTACGCCCGCGCGCTGGAGATCTGCGCCACCGGTCGCTTCGTCCACGCGGAGGAGGCCGAGCGCATCGGTCTCGCCAATCTGTCCGTCCCCGCCGACGAACTCGACGCGGCGGTACGGGACCTCGGCGCCGCCCTGCTCGCGGCGCCGCGCGACGCGGTCATCGAGACCAAGGCGCTCCTCCAGGGTGCCGCCGGCCGCTCGTACGAGGAGCAGCGCACCGCCGAGCGCGCCGCCCAGGCCCGCCGCCTGCGCGACCTCGCGGGCCTCGGCGACTGACGCCCGCCCGCTCTAGCGCAGTTCCGACACCACGACCGTGACCGCGGCCTCCTCCGGGACGGCGGCGGTCACGGCCGTGCGTACGGCGCGGGCCACGTCCAGGGGGCGGGCGCCTGCCGTCACGGCCAGTTCGACCCGGACCCCGTCGGGGCCCCGGCGCACCGCCGGCCCGATCGCGTCCGTCATCGCCGCGACGCCCGGCACCCCGAGCGCCGCGAGGGCCACCGGGTCGTCCGTCGCCGGAGAGGCCCGGCCGGGCGGCGGCGCGGCCGGTTCCGTCTCCGGGGGCGCCGCGTCGAGGAGCTCCGTCACCCGGAGGTCCACGGCCGCGGTCACGAGCCCGAGTCCGTCCTCGGCCGCCGTGAGCAGGGCCGCCCGGAGCGCCTCGGTGAGGCCCGGCAGCGGCTGCCCGGCCACCGCGCCGAACGAGGCGGAGACCCGCAGGCCCGCTTCCCCGGACCCGGACTCCGGATCCGCCTCACGGTCCGGGCCGATCCGCAGCTCGCCCGGCACCACCCCCCGTACGGCCGAGGCGGCGCGGCCCATGACCTCACGCGCCGCCCGTTCGGTGATCCATGCCCCGTCCGCCGCCGTCCCGAGCGGCAACAGCCTGCCCGGGGCGAGGCGGTCACGTACCGCCGCGGCCCAACCGTCACTCGTCGTCATTACCCCAGCCTGCCGTATCCCTGGGGCGAGAGCGGGTAACCGCCCTTAGTGTGGGCGAAGAACCCCGAAATAACCCAGAAGGGGCGAAACGCAATGACGGACACCAGTAACTTCGGCGCCACCTCCGGCGACGAACCGCGCCGTACCTCGGTCACCAAGCGCGGCGGCGGCGACCCGGCATCCCGGGGCCGCACCACCATCGCCGACGGAGTCGTCGAGAAGATCGCCGGCCTGGCCGCCCGGGACGTCGACGGCGTCCACGCCATGGGCAGCGGCCTCTCCCGCACCTTCGGCGCCGTACGCGACCGGGTACCCGGCGGGGGCGGCGCCAAGTCGAACGCCACCCGAGGGGTGAAGGCCGAGGTCGGCGAGGTACAGACGGCACTCGACCTGGAGATCGTGGTCGTCTACGGCGTCTCCATCGCGGACGTCGCCGGCGACGTCCGGGAGAACGTCATCAACGCCGTCGAACGCATGACGGGCCTCGAAGTCGTCGAGGTCAACATCGCGGTCAGCGACGTCAAGCTGCCCGACGAGGAGGAGGAGGAGCCGGAGCAGCGGCTCCAGTAGCCGCTGACGGCTGGGCACAGGGGGCCGGAAGATCCTCAGGAAGGGGTCAGGAATGAGCATGGCTGTGGTCGGCCTGTTGGCCGGCATGGCGCTCGGCTTCGCCGGATACTTCGGCGGCTTCGGGGCGTTCGTGCTGGTCGCGGCATTGGGAGCCATCGGCTTCGTGGCAGGGCGGTTCCTCGACGGCGACCTCGAACCGGGCGACCTGTTCCGGGGTCGCGAACGCGGCGACCGGCGGCGGTGACGGATGGCAGCGGAATCGGCCCCGGACCCCGTACGGGGCCGGGGAGCGACCACGATCGCCGACCGGGTCGTCGCGAAGATCGCCGCCCAGGCCGCCGGGGAGGCGCTCGACGCCGTCCCCGAGGGCGGCTCGCGCCCCCACGCCTCGGTCGTCGTCCACCGGGACGTCGCCCGGGTCTCGGTGAGCCTCGAACTCGACTATCCCTCCGACGTCGGCCGCCGGTGCGGCGCCGTCCGGGGCCGGGTGCGCGCGCGCGTGGAGGAACTCGTGGGCATGGAGGTCCACGAGGTCACCGTCCACGTGGAGCGCCTCCACTCCCCGCTCACCCGGCAGGCCACGCGGAGGGAGCGCCTGTCATGACGACCGCAACCGATCTGACCCCCGCCCCGGACCCCGGCCGCGACGACGTCCCCGTCCTGGAGGACGTCCCCGCATCCCCCGTCCGGCGCTTCTGGGCCGTACGCCGTATCCCCGCCGCCCTGCTCGCGGCCCTCGTCCTCGCCGGGACGGGGCTGCTCCTCTACGACATCGCGGCCGTACGCGCCGACCGCACCGCCATGGCCTGGCGGCGCGAACTCGCCGACGGCCTCGCCACCCGGCCGCTCGACGACGCCCCGATCATCGGCGGAGCCGTCCTCGCGGTCCTCCTCGGCCTCTGGCTCCTGGTCCTGGCGGCGACCCCGGGCCTGCGCGCCGTCCTCCCGATGCGCCGCGCCCACGCCGACGTACGGGCCGGGCTCGACCGCGAGGCCGCCGCCCTCGCCCTGCGCGACCGGGCCATGGAGGTCTCCGGGGTGCAGTCCGCGAAGGTACGCGTCGGCCGCTCCAAGGCGGCCGTCCGGGCGGTCTCGCACTTCCGGGCGCTCGACGAGGTCCGCGCCGACCTGGAGACGGCCCTCGCCGCGGGCGTCGACGAACTGGCCCTCGCCCACCCGCCGTCTCTCGACGTACGGGTGGCCCGGCCGCCCAGGAAGGGGTGAGCGCGGTGACGGTCGTCCTCCGGCGCGTCAACCGCGCCCTGCTCGGCCTCGCCGGGCTCCTTCTGCTCCTCGTCGGCGGGGGAGTCCTCGCCGCGGCCCTCGACCTGTCCGTGCCGTCCTGGTGGCCCTGGTCGGGTCCCTCGGACGTCCTGCTCTCCACCGCCGACCGGCAGCGCTGGCGGGACGAGGGCTGGTGGTGGCCGGTCGTCATCGCCGTCCTCGGGCTCGTCGTCCTGCTCGCCCTGTGGTGGCTGCTGGTCCAGTTCCGCCGGGCCCGGCTCGCCGAGGTCGCCGTCGACAGCGGCGACGGCGAGGAGGCCGTCCTGCGCGGCCGGGCCCTCGAAGGCGTGATCGAGGCGGACGCCGCCGCCCAGGAGGGCGTGGCCAGGGCCAGGATCGCCCTCACCGGACGCCGGGACGCCCCCCGCACCCGGGTAGCGCTCCTCCTGGAGCCGTACGCCTCCCCGGGGGACGCCCTGACCACCCTCAGTACCCGGGCCCTCGCCCACGCCCGTACGTCCACGGGCCTGGCCGCCCTGCCCACCGAGGCGCGCCTGCGGGCGGTGAAGCACCGGGCCAGGCGGGTGACCTGACGACGGGCCGGGGGGCGGGCCCTCAGAAGCCGCTGCGGGCCCCGCCGTCGACCGGGAGCATCAGACCGGTCAGGTACGAGGCAGCCGGGGACAGCACGAAGGCCGCCGTCCGCCCGAACTCCTCCGGGGTGCCGTAGCGGCGCAGCGGAATGGCGGCCTCGTTGGCCGCGCGGGCCGCGTCCGCGTCGCCGGAGAGCGCGTCGAGGGACCGCACCCGGTCCGTGTCGATCCGGCTCGGCAGCAGTCCGACGACCCGCACTCCGCGCGGGCCCAGGTCGTTGGCGAGGGACTTCGCGAAGCCGGCGAGACCCGGGCGCAGGCCGTTGGAGATGGTCAGACCTTCGATCGGCTCGTGGACCGACGCGGACAGGACGAAGCCGATGACCCCGCCGTCGGTGAGGGCGCAGGCGGCCGCGCGGGCCAGCCGTACCGCCCCGAGGAAGACGGTGTCGAAGGCCGCCGCCCACTGCTCGTCGGTGTTGTCCGCCGCGAAGCCGGGCGCCGGACCGCCCACGCTGATCAGGATGCCGTCGAAGCCGCCGAACCGCGCCCGCGCCTCGGCGACGAGCCGCGCCGGGGTCTCCGGGTCGCCGTTGTCGGCGGCGACGCCGGCCGCGCCGGGCCCCAGCTCGGCCGCCGCCTCGGCGACGGTCTTCTCCTCCCGCCCGGTGACCAGCACCTTCGCGCCCTCGGCGAGCAGCGCCTCCGCGGAGGCCCGCCCGAGCCCCCGCGTCCCCCCGGTCACCACGTACACACGGTCCCTCAGTCCAAGATCCATGGACCTATCCTGCCGGGTCGTGATCCTCCCCGGCCAGCGCGAGTGCCGTGCCCACGAGTCCGATGTGGCTGAAGGCCTGGGGGAAGTTGCCCAGCTGGCGGCCCGTCACCGGGTCGTACTCCTCCGCGAGGAGACCGACGTCGTTGCAGAGGGTCAGGAGCCGCTCGAACAGCTCGCGGGCCTCGTCCTTCCTGCCGGTCAGCAGGAGCGCGTCCGCCAGCCAGAACGAGCACACCAGGAAGGTGCCCTCCCCGCCCGGCAGGCCGTCGATCGCCCCCGAGTCGGTGCTGTACCGGCGGACGTAGCCCTCGTGCAGCAGCTCCGCCCGTACCGCCTCCACGGTGCCCACCACCCGTGGGTCGTCCGGCGGCAGGAAGCCGACCTGGGGGATGAGGAGGGTCGCCGCGTCGAGTTCGAGTGAGCCGTACGACTGGGTGAAGGTGTTCCGGACGGGGTCGTAGGACCTGGCGCACACCTGCGCGTGGATGTCGTCCCGCATCGCCCGCCACCGGGCCGCGTCCCCCGGCAGCGACGGGTCCGCCTCCAGGGTGCGGACCGCCCGGTCGGCGGCCACCCAGGCCATCACCTTCGAGTGGGTGAAGTGGCGGCGCGGCCCCCGCACCTCCCACAGGCCCTCGTCGGGCTCGCGCCAGGTCGACTCCAGGAAGCCGAGCAGGCTGAGCTGGAGGTTCCAGGCGTGCCGCTGCGCCGGGATCCCGGCCTCGCGCGCGCGGTAGAGCGAGTCCATGACCTCGCCGTACACATCGAGCTGGAACTGGTCCACCGCCGCGTTCCCGGTCCGGACCGGTGCCGAGTCGGCGTAGCCCCGCAGCCACGGGAGGGTCGTCTCGGGGAGCCGGCGCTCCCCCGCGGGCCCGTACATGATCTGCAGGTCGGCCGGGTCGCCCGCGACCGAGCGGAGGAGCCAGTCCCGCCAGGCGGCCGCCTCCTCGACGTACCCGGCGGAGAGCAGCGCGCCGAGGGTGAGGGAGGAGTCGCGCAGCCAGCAGGCCCGGTAGTCCCAGTTCCGTACGCCGCCGAGCTCCTCCGGCAGGGAGGTGGTGGGGGCGGCCACGATCCCGCCGGTCGGGGCGTAGGTGAGCGCCTTCAGGGTGATCAGGGAGCGCAGCACCGCCTCCCGGTAGGGGCCCCGGTAGGTGCAGAGCGACGCCCACTCCCGCCAGTCCGCGAGGGAGTGCTCCAGTGCCTCGTAGGGGTCGATGAGTGCGGGGCGGGGCTCGTGCGAGGGGTGCCAGGTCATGACGAAGGCCACCTTCTCGCCGGCGCCGACGGTGAAGGAGGAGCAGGTGGAGAACTGCTGGCCCCAGGTCTTCACCGGCGGTTCGCTGCGCAGCCACACCGCGTCCGGGCCGGCGACCGCGACCCGGTGGCCGTCGGTGCGCCGCATCCAGGGCACCACCGAGCCGTAGTCGAAGCGGAGCCGCACGACGGAGCTCATCTCGACGCTGCCGCTGACGCCCTCCACGATCCGCATCAGATCCGGGGCCTTGTCCCGCTGCGGCATGAAGTCGACGACCTTGACGGTGCCGGTGCGGGTCTCCCAGTAGGTCTCCAGGACGAGGGAGTCCTCGGCGTACCGGCGCGTGGCGCAGGTCGTGGAACCCTTGGGGGCGATCCGCCAGTGGCCGTTGTTCTCGTCGCCGAGGATCGAGGCGAAGCAGGCGGCCGAGTCGAAGCGGGGCAGGCACAGCCAGTCGACCGATCCGTCACGGCCGACGAGCGCGGCGGTCTGCAGATCGCCGATGAGGGCGTAGTCGTCGATACTTTGCGTCACGCTCTGGGCTGTTCCCGCCCGCGGGGGTGGTCAATCAGCGGGACGGGGTGGCCTGGATCGCTTCCGCGTCCCGCTCGGGGGTTCCGGGGGCGCCCGGGGAGGCCGCCGCCATCCGGTCGCGCCTCTCCCGGCGGACCAGGATCACCCAGCCGACGGGGACCCCGGCGGCGAACAGCCACCACTGCACCGCGTACGCCATGTGCGCGCCGATCGAGTCGTGGTCGGGCTCGGGGATGAGTTCGAGGGTGTTCCCGGCCGGCTCGGGGGTGATCTGTTCGAGGTAGCCGCCGAGCACCTCGCGGCCGATGAGCTGGGCCTGCTGCGTGCTGTTGATCAGCATGACCTGGCGGTCCGGCAGACCCTTCAGGTCCTTGATGCCGCTGGCGCCGGTCGTCTCGTCGGCCTTGAGCCGCCCGGTGATCGTGACCTCGCCCTTCGGGGCGGGCGGGACCGCGGGGAAGGAGTGCTGGTCGGCGGCGGCCGGCACCCAGCCGCGGTTGACCAGGACGATCCGGCCGTCCCGGAGGAGCAGCGGGGTCAGGACGTGTACGCCGACCCGGTCGTCGGAGTTGGTGCGGCGGCGGACGACGACCTCGTGGGCGGCGTCGAAGGTGCCGGTCGCCGTGGCGGGCCGCCAGTAGTCGGAGCGCGGGACGGTGTGGCCGGGGGAGGTGAGCTCCTCGACCGGGACCGGCTTCGCCGCGACGCTGTCCGCGATCAGGGCGTTCTGGGCGACCCGGCGTTCGTGCCGGTGGAACTGCCAGAAGCCCAGCTCGATCATCGTCGGGACGAGGACGAGGGCGACGAGGGTGAGGATCACCCACTGCCGGGACAACAGGAAGCGGTACACCCCATGACCGTACAACTCGGTCCATGGGGTGCACGCGCCGGGGTTCGGCTTGCTCGGGGGCCGGGCCCAGGATCGTTTCCTCACACCCTGTCGACGATCCCCACCTTTCCCTCCGCGCGGGCGCAGTGGCCGCCGCAGTACCAGCTGCCGTCGACCTCGACGCCCTGTCCGATGATCTGGACCCGGCAGTGCTCGCAGATGGGCGCCATGCGGTGGATGGCGCAGGCGAAGCAATCGAAGACGTGGACCGCGCCCTGCGCGTGGACTTCGAAGGACATGCCGTAATCGTTTCCGCAGACCTCACAACGTGCCATGCGCCACAGGGTGAGGGCTCCCGGCGGGCGTGCGCAGCTCGGCACGCCCGCAGGGCCCGGGGTGTCACCCGTCTGCCGGGGCCACGTCCCGCAGCAGCTGGGTGTAGGCGGCCTCGTCGACGATCGGCGTGCCGAAGGACCTGGCCTTGAGCGTCTTGGAGGTGGCGGCGTCCGGGTCGTTGGTGACGAGGAGGCTGGTCAGCCGCGAGACGCTGCCGGCGACATGGAGACCGGCGTCGACCGTGCGGTCCTCGAGGAGTTCGCGGTCGACCGAGGTGTCCCCGGAGAAGGCCACCCGCATGCCCTGTTTGAGAGGTCTGTCCGTCTCGTAGCGGCCGGGGTTGGGATACGGGCACGGCGGACGCTTCCGCGAGGGACGCCAGCTGTTCGTCCGGTACGAGGACGGACCGGCCTGATGGCCGATCCGGGGCCGCTCCGGGGACGAGGCCCACTCCGTCAGCGGCCGGCACTCCAGGAGCGGCAGCCGTACGGCACGCTCGGCCGCCGCGTGCAGGCTCGGCCGGAACGCCTCGGCGAGCACCCGCGCGTCGTCCAGCGCGTTGTGCGCGCGCCGCTGCACGACGCCGAAGTGCGCGGCCAGGGACTCCAGCTTGTGGTTGGGCAGCGGCAGCGACAGCTCCTTGGCGAGCGCGATCGTGCACAGCCGCTGCCGCACCGGCGCGGCCGACTCGGCGCGCGCGTACTCCCGGGCGATCATCTGCCAGTCGAACATCGCGTTGTGCGCGACGAGGACCCGTCCGTCGAGCCGGGCCGCGAACTCCGCCGCGATCTCGGGGAAGAGCGGCGCGCCCTCCAGGACGTCCGTGGTCAGTCCGTGGATCCAGACCGGGCCCGGATCGCGCTCGGGGTTGACGAGGGTGTACCAGTGGTCCTCGACGTTCCCCTGGGCGTCCAGCCGGTAGACGGCAGCCGACACTATCCGGTCGTCGCGGGCGAGTCCGGTGGTCTCCACGTCGACGACCGCGTACCCCTGCGGGTAGGCGGCCGGCCATGTCGCTGCTGTCGTACGGTCGTCAAGCACGGTCACTGAGAATACGGCCCGCGACCGACAACTCCGTCCCGGGTGTCCCCGGATGCCCTCGGTTTCCCCAACTCCCCGGCACGCGGGCCCCCTTGTCCTTCGGGGCTCAGTCGGAGGCCGCCTGGGCGGTGGGCGCCTTGTCAGAAGGTGCCAAAGCTTGCTGACAAGGCGTCTCGCATACTTGTTGGTAACAACGTCTAGCCCTGCCCCGCCCCCCGCCCCTACCGTCGACGGCATGCCGAACCTGCCCGATGTCGTGCTCTGGTCCATACCGGCGTTCGTCCTGCTCACCGTCCTGGAGATGGTCAGCCACCGGATCCACCCCGACGAGGACGCCGCCGGTTACGAGACCAAGGACGCCGCCACCAGCATCGGCATGGGTCTCGGGAGCCTGGCCTTCGACGCGCTGTGGAAGATCCCCGTGGTCGCGATCTACACCGCGGTCCACGAGCTGACCCCGCTCCGCGTCCCCGTCCTGTGGTGGACGATCCCGCTCATGCTGCTCGCACAGGACTTCCTCTACTACTGGCAGCACCGCGGACACCACGTCATCCGCGTCCTCTGGGCCTGCCACGTCGTCCACCACAGCAGCCGCAGATTCAACCTCACCACCGCCCTGCGCCAGCCGTGGACCAGCGTGACCTCCTGGCCGTTCTACCTGCCGATGATCGCCCTCGGCGTCCACCCGGCCGCCGTCGCCTTCTGCTACTCGGTCAATCTCGTCTACCAGTTCTGGATCCACACCGAGCGCGTCGGGAAGCTGCCCCGGCCCTTCGAGTACGTCCTCAACACGCCCTCGCACCACCGCGTCCACCACGCCTCCCAGGGCGGCTACCTGGACCGGAACTTCGGCGGCATCCTCATCGTCTGGGACCGGGTGTTCGGCTCCTGGGTCGGTGAGACCGACCGGCCCGTCTACGGGCTCACCAAGAACATCGAGACGTACAACCCGCTCCGGGTCGCCACCCACGAGTACGCCGCCATCGCCCGCGACCTCCGGGCCGCGCGCGACTGGCGCGAACGGGCCGGCCGGGTCTTCCGAGGCCCCGGCTGGCAACCCGGCCCGCCGACCGCCGACGTGCCGAAGGGCGCCGGAACCCTCCCGGAGCCCGCGCCGGAGCCCGCCGCGTGAGCGCCGGAGCCCGCCGGATGAGCGCCGGCCCCGCACCCGCCCGCGCCGTCCCGACCGCCTCCCGTCCGCTCGCCTCCCGCGCGCTCCTCGCCGCCTTCGGGTTCGCGGCCGCCGTCGACCTGATCTCCCTGCTCGCCGGCGCCGAACTCGGCCACCAGCTCGCCAAACCGCTCCTGATGCCGCTGCTCGCCGCGTACGCGGTCACCCGGGGCGCCCCGAAGCCGCTGACCGTCGCGCTCCTCTTCGGCTGGGGCGGCGACGTCTTCCTCCTCTCGGACGCCGACTGGGCCTTCCTCGTCGGCATGGGGTCCTTCGCCGCGGGACACGTCTGCTACCTCGTCCTCTTCGGGCGGCGCCGTACGTCCGTACCCCTGGCGGCCGCGTACACCGCCGTCCTCGTCGGCACCGTCGTGCTCCTGTGGCCCGACCTCCCCGCCGACCTGCGGATCCCGGTCGCCGGCTACTCGCTGCTCCTGACCGCCATGGCCTACCGCGCCGGTTCCCTCGGGCTCCTGGCCGGGCTCGGCGGCGGGCTGTTCCTGCTGTCCGACACCCTCATCGCCACCGGGGTCGCCCACTGGCCCCAGCTGCCGGCGCCGGACTTCTGGGTCATGCTGACCTATATCGGGGCGCAGTACCTGCTGACGGCGGGAGCGCTCCGCGCGATGTACGGTGAACGTCGTACAACCGTCTGACAGCAAGGACCGTCCGCCATGCGCGCCACCACCATCCACGCTCCCTTCGACATGCGGGTGGAGGACGTGCCCGACCCGGTGGTGCGGGACCCCACCGACGTCGTCGTCCGCGTCCTGCGCGCCTGCGTCTGCGGCAGCGACCTGTGGGCCTACCGCGGCGAGTCCGCCCGGCAGCCCGGCCAGCGCATCGGCCACGAGTTCCTCGGCGTCGTGGAGGCGGCGGGCGCCGAGGTCACCGGCTTCACCACCGGAGACCTCGTCGTCGCCCCCTTCGTCTGGTCCGACGGCACCTGCGACCACTGCGCCGAGGGGCTCCAGACCTCCTGCCCGCGCGGCGGCTTCTGGGGCTCGGTCGGCTCGGACGGCGGCCAGGGCGAGGCCGTCCGCGTCCCCTTCGCCGACGGCACCCTCGTCAAGCTCCCCGCCGACGCCGCCTCCGACGACCGGCTCCTGACCGCACTGCTCGCCCTCTCCGACGTCATGGGCACCGGCCACCACGCGGCCCTCGGCGCCGGCGTCAGGGCCGGCTCCACCGTCGCGGTCGTCGGCGACGGCGCCGTCGGCCTCTGCGGTGTCCTCGCGGCCAGGCGGCTCGGCGCCGAGCGGATCATCGCGCTCGGCCGGCACACCGCCCGCACCGACATCGCCCGCCTCTTCGGCGCCACGGACGTCGTCGCCGAACGCGGCGAGGCCGCGGAGGCGGCGGTCCGCGAACTCACCGGCGGCCAGGGCGCCCACGGTGTCATCGAGGCCGTCGGCACCGAGCAGTCCATGCGGACCGCCGTCGCCATCGCCCGCGACGGCGGCTCCATCGGCTACGTCGGCGTCCCCCACGGCAGCGGCACCGGACTCGACCTGTCCGTCATGTTCGACCGGAACATCGCGCTGCGCGGCGGCGTCGCCCCCGTGCGCGCGTACATCCCGGAACTGCTCCAGGACGTCCTCGACGGCACCATCGACCCCTCGCCGGTCTTCGACCTGACCGTCGGCCTCGACGGCGTCCCCGGCGGCTACAGGGCGATGGACGAGCGCACGGCCCTGAAGGTCCTCGTCACGCCGTGACAGGGACCGTGGTTCACCGGGTGAGCCACGCGGGCGCGTCCGCGCCCGCGACGCCCGGCGGCCGCGACCAGCCCGCCGGGCCGCCCTCGTACGCCACCGGCGACAGCGCGTGCCGCAGCCGCCCGAGCGGACCGTCCGACTCGGTGAGGTACCGGTCGGTCTCGTACCGGGGCAGCGTGTGCGTCAGCCAGTGGCCCGTCTGCGCGAGCGCCAGCCGGACGAGCCGCGTGCCGCCGTCCCGGTCCTGCTCGGTCAGCGACCGGAGCACGGCGGCCGCGAGGAGGTAGCCCGTGCCGTGGTCGAGGGCCTGCGCGGGCAGCGCGCCCGGCTCCTCCGCCGACCCCTCGGTCACGCCGATCCCTGTCGCCACCTGGACCAGGGAGTCGAAGCCGCGCCGCCCGCCCCACGGCCCGTAGTCCCCCCATGCGGAGAGCCGGGCGGTGACGAGCCCCGGCCGGTGCGGGTCGAAGCGGTCGAGGGCGCCCGGCCGGTAGCCGGTGACCAGGACGTCGGCGGAGTCCAGGAGCGCGTCGAAGGTCCGCCGGTCGGACGGCCGGTCCAGATCGAGCGCGGCGGTCCGCTTCCCGACGTCCGTCTCCGCGTGCTGGTCGGGCAGTTCGGGGTTGCCGGGCGGGTCGATCCGCAGCACGTCCGCGCCGAGCAGCGCGAGCGTCCGGGTCGCGACGGGCCCGGCGATCACCCGGGTCAGGTCCAGGACCCGCAGCCGGCCGGCACGGCGCCGGGGCGGGGCCCCGTCGAGCCGCTCCCGGGTCAGCAGTGGCCGCGCCGCCACCGCCCGGCCCTGCTCGTGCGCCGCCCACTCCCGGGGGGTGCGCAGGGCGACGGCGAGGCCCCCGGCCGCGTACACCGCCGCCTCGGCCTCGACGGCCCGCCGCCCGCCGATCGCCGCCGCGACGGCCTCCACCGACTCCTCCCGCACGTCCAGAGCGGCGAGCAGCGCCGTCCGGTGATGCGGATAGTTGGCATGGGTACGGACCCACCCGTCGGCCGCCCGCCAGAACCGGGAGAGCGGCGCGAAGTTCACCGGGGCCCGGCCGTCGACCCGCAGATGACGCTCGCTCACGAAGGCGGTGGCGACAGCCCCGTCGTCCACCCGCACCGGCCCCGGCAGCCCCGCCCGCTCGACGGCGGCGAGCGAACAGGCCGCCACCGTCGCCCGTGCCAGGTCCATCACCGGCAGCCGGGCCGCCAGCAGCCCGGAGGGCCCGGTGAACGCCACCCGGTCGACCAGGGAGGGATCGCCGCCGAGGGCCGACCACAGCGACTCCGTACCCGTACGCACCGTGTTGTCCATGACGGCAGTGTGGCACTCCGTGCCACATGAAGGGGTCCCCGTGCGGAGCACGCGAAAGGGTCCCCGTGCGGCACACCCACGGGGACCCTCCTCACCGGACCTCCGCGACTAGCGGCGGACGGCGTCCAGCGCGTCGATCAGACCGGCTCCGTAGAAGCCGTTCTTGTTCTTGCCGCCCTCGCAGACGGCGTCGATCTTGCCGTCGCCCTCGATGTCGTACGGGTTGGTGCAGGCGCGGTCGTCGGCCTGCGCGTACAGCAGCGCCTTCAGGGCCGCCGGGCTCGCGTGGGGGTGCGTCGACTTGATGAGCGCGAGGACGCCCGCCGCGTGCGGCGCCGCCATCGACGTGCCGGCCTTGTAGTTGTAGCCGCCGTTGACCGTGGTCGACAGGATGCGGCCGTTGACCGCCGGGGCGTCCGGGGTCTGGTACTCGGTGCGGTCACCGCCGGGGGCGGCGACGTCGATGACACCGAGACCGTAGTTGGAGTAGGACGCCTTCAGGTCCTTGGCCCCGGTCGCGGAGACGGTGACGATGCCCGGCAGCATGCCCGGGTAGTCGAGGCACTCCTTCGGGTCGATGACCCGGCCGCCCGGCGTGCTGTCGTTCGGGCTGCTGTTGTCGACGATCGTGTCGGCCGCCAGGTCGAACTTCGAGTTGCCCGCCGCCGCCACGTTGACCGTGCCCTTGCGCTCCGCGTAACGGGTCGCGCGGGTGACCGCCTCGATGAGGGCCTTCTGGTCCTCGTCGTTCTTGCAGGCGAACATCCACGGGTCGGTGTAGTAGCTGTTGTTCGTGACCTCGACACCCTGCTCGGCCGCCCACATGAAGCCGCAGACGACGGCCTCGGTGTAGAAGAAGCCGTCCGGGGTGGACACCTTGATGCCGGAGACCTTGACGCCCGGGGCGACACCGGTGACGCCGATGCCGTTCTTGGCGGCGGCGATCGTGCCGGCGACGTGGGTGCCGTGGTCGCTCTCGCCCGGGTTGGGGCGCCACGAACCGGGGGTGGTGTCCGGCTTGCCGGTCACGCAGTTCGCGGAGGCCTTGACGTCGAAGTTCGGCGCCAGGTCCGGGTGGGTGTCGTCGACACCCGTGTCGATGACGGCGACGGTGACGCGCTTGCTGCCGAGCGTCTTCTGGTGGGCCTTGTCCGCCTTGATGGCCGGCAGGTCCCACTGCAGGGGCTCCAGCGGGTCCTGCTCGTCCGACGCCGTGGCCGCCGCGGCCTTGGCCTCGGCCGCGGACAGCGTCTGGGCACCCTCGTCGACGGAGGTGTCCGTCTGCGCGGACAGCGGGGCGGTACGGGTCGCACCGGCCGACACCACACCACGCGCCGTGCGGATCGTCTTCGCGAACTCGGGGTTCTGCGAGTGGACGACTATCACGCCTATGCGGTCGTACGAGACGACCACCTCGCCGCCCGCGGCGGCTATCGCCTTCTTCACCGAGGAGGCGGTCCAGCGGCCTCCCGCGACGTTGACGACGTACGTCAGCTTCGGCCCGTTCGTCGCCACGGCGGACGTCGGTGCGTCACTCAGTTCCGCGGCGGAGGCGGCGCCGGAGGGAAGGAAGCCGAGCGAGGCCGTGAGCGCGAGACCAACCGGCAGAGCAAGAGCTCGGCCGCGCCTCGATCCCAGATGAGCCATGGGTTCTCCACATCATCCGTATGTACTGCCCGCACACGGGTTTGCGCGCGGACAGGTGCATGACGAGTGAAGCTATCGCTGATCTTCCCGGCGCTTCAATGAGTTGAGAGGACTTCATGAAGATCTGTACGAATAAATCCTCCGCGTGAACCGCGTCGCATCCCGCTCCGTGCCGTTGTGCAGGGGAGGGGCTCCGTTCGGAACCCCGGCTCCCGCACCCCTGGTGAGGCCCCCTTGACCATGCCGTCCGTCCCCGCGTCACGAGGAGATTCCGTGGCTACCGAAGCACCGCCGCCGCCCAGAGACGGGACGGAGGCCGCATCCGCCCCCGTCGCACCCACGACGGAACAGTTCGTCGAGGTGCAGCAGGGCGAGGAGTTCGGCGAACTGCGCCGTACGTACCGCTCCTTCGCCTTCCCCCTGACCCTCGCCTTCATCGCCTGGTACCTGCTGTACGTGCTGCTCTCCAACTACGCGGGCGGCTTCATGGGGACCAAGGTCTTCGGCAACATCAACATGGCGCTCGTCCTCGGCCTCGGCCAGTTCGCCACCACCTTCCTCATCGCCTGGCTCTACTCGCGGCACGCGGCGAACCGGCTCGACCCCAAGGCCGAGGCCATCAGGAACCGTATGGAGGGCGACGCATGAGCACCACCGTCCTGCTCGCGGCGGACAGCGCCACCAGCGAGCACCGGCCGCTGATCATCGCCCTCTTCGGCGCCTTCGTCATCGGAACCCTGATCATCACCGTCTGGGCCGGCCGCCAGACCCGCAGCGCCGCCGACTTCTACGCGGGCGGAGGCCAGTTCACCGGCTTCCAGAACGGCCTCGCGATCTCCGGCGACTACATGTCCGCCGCGTCCTTCCTCGGCATCAGCGGCGCCATCGCCCTCTACGGCTACGACGGCTTCCTGTACTCGATCGGCTTCCTCGTCGCCTGGCTCGTCGCCCTGCTCCTGGTCGCCGAACCGCTGCGCAACTCCGGCCGGTTCACCATGGGCGACGTCCTCGCCTACCGGATGCGCCAGCGGCCCGTCCGCACCGCCGCCGGCACGTCCACCATCGTCGTCTCGATCTTCTACCTGCTCGCCCAGATGGCGGGCGCCGGCGTCCTCGTCTCGCTGCTCCTCGGCATCACCAGCGACGGCGGCAAGGTCGCGATCGTGGCCCTCGTCGGCGTCCTGATGATCGTCTACGTGACGATCGGCGGCATGAAGGGCACCACCTGGGTGCAGATGGTGAAGGCCGTCCTGCTCATCGCGGGCACGCTCCTCATCACCTTCCTCATCCTGCTGAAGTTCGACTTCAACCTCTCGCAGCTGCTCGGCGCCGCCGCCACCAACAGCGGCAAGGGCGACGCCTTCCTGGAGCCCGGCCTCAAGTACGGACTCAGCTCCGTCTCGAAGCTGGACTTCATCTCCCTCGGCATCGCCCTCGTCCTCGGCACCGCCGGACTGCCCCACATCCTCATCCGCTTCTACACGGTGCCGACCGCAAAGGCCGCCCGTAAGTCGGTCAACTGGGCCATCGGCATCATCGGCGCCTTCTACCTGATGACGATCGTCCTCGGCTTCGGCGCCGCCGCACTCCTCAGCGGCGACACCATCAAGGCGTCCAACAAGGCGGGCAACACGGCGGCCCCCCTGACCGCCCTCGAAGTCGGCGGCGGCGCCGACTCCACCGGCGGCGCGATCCTCCTCGCCGTCATCTCGGCCGTCGCCTTCGCCACCATCCTCGCCGTGGTCGCCGGTCTGACCCTGGCCTCCTCCTCGTCCTTCGCGCACGACATCTACGCGAACGTGATCAGGCGAGGAAAGGCCACCGAGAAGGAGGAGATGCGGGCCGCCCGCTGGTCCACGGTCCTCATCGGCATCGTGTCGATCGCGCTCGGCGCCCTCGCCCGCGACCTCAACGTCGCCGGCCTCGTCGCCCTCGCCTTCGCGGTCGCCGCCTCGGCCAACCTGCCGACGATCCTCTACTCGCTCTTCTGGAAGCGCTTCACCACCCAGGGCGCGCTCTGGTCGATCTACGGCGGCCTCGTCTCCTCCGTCGTCCTCGTCCTCTTCTCGCCCGTCGTCTCCGGCGGGCCGGCCTCGATGTTCAAGGGCGTGGACTTCCACTGGTTCCCGCTGGAGAACCCCGGCCTCGTCTCGATCCCGCTCGGCTTCCTCCTCGGCTGGCTCGGATCGATCCTCTCCAAGGAGGAGCCGGACGCCGGCAAGTACGCGGAGCTGGAGGTCAAGTCCCTCACCGGGGTCGGGGTCGCCGCCGCGGTCAAGCACTGACCGGAGCGCAACGGTCCGCACACGTTCCGCGATCCCGGACGGCCGCGTCGTAGGGTTCTACGACGCGGCCTCTTCGGTCCTCGTGACAATCTGCCCTGCTCGTTGTCCGTGTCCTCACGTAGGCTCGAACCACACGCAACCGCAAGACGGGGAGGGGGCCCAAGTGCTCATCGACACCTATGGCCGGGTGGCAACCGACCTGCGCGTCTCGCTCACGGACCGGTGCAACCTGCGCTGCACGTACTGCATGCCCGAAGAGGGACTGCAGTGGCTCGCGAAGCCGGACCTGCTCACCGACGACGAGATCGTCCGGCTGATCCGTATCGCGGTCACCGACCTCGGCGTCACCGAGGTCCGCTTCACCGGCGGCGAGCCGCTGCTCCGCCCCGGGCTCGTCGGCATCGTCGAGCGCTGCGCGGCCCTGGAGCCCCGCCCCCGGATGTCCCTCACCACCAACGGCATCGGGCTGAAGCGCACGGCCGCCGCCCTCAAGGCCGCCGGCCTCGACCGGGTCAACGTCTCCCTCGACACCCTGCGCCCCGAGGTCTTCAAGACCCTCACCCGGCGCGACCGCCACCAGGACGTCCTCGACGGCATGGCCGCCGCCCGGGACGCCGGCCTCACCCCGGTCAAGGTCAACGCCGTCCTGATGCCCGGGCTCAATGCCGACGAGGCCCCCGACCTCCTCGCCTGGGCGGTGGAGCAGGAGTACGAGCTCCGCTTCATCGAGCAGATGCCCCTCGACGCCCAGCACGGCTGGAAGCGCGACGGCATGATCACCGCCGGGGACATCCTGGAGTCCCTGCGCACCCGCTTCACCCTGACGCCCGAAGGCGCGGACGAGCGCGGTTCGGCGCCCGCCGAGCGCTGGGTCGTCGACGGCGGACCGCACACGGTCGGCGTCATCGCCTCCGTCACCCGCCCGTTCTGCCGGGCCTGCGACCGCACCCGGCTCACCGCCGACGGCCAGGTGCGCACCTGTCTGTTCGCCACCGAGGAGACGGACCTGCGGGCCACACTCCGCTCGGACGCGCCGGACGCCGAGGTCGCGGCGCTCTGGAAGCGGGCCATGTGGGGCAAGAAGGCCGGCTCCGGCCTCGACGACCCGGGCTTCCTCCAGCCCGACCGCCCGATGTCGGCGATCGGCGGCTGAGCGCTGGGCGAGGCGCCTCAGGTGTCGGCGGACACCCAGTCCGCCAGCGGCACGACGTCCTTGAGGAAACCCCGTACCCCCAGGAACTGGGAGAGGTGTTCGCGGTGCTCCTCGCACGCGAGCCAGGTCTTGCGGCGCTCGGGCGTGTGCAGCGCGGGATTGTTCCACGCGAGCACCCAGACGGCGTCGGCGCGGCACCCCTTGGCGGAGCAGATCGGCTTCACTTCGCTCACCGGATCATTGATCACCTGATCATTGTCCAGCAACAGCGATGCCGAGCAGCCACGGGGGGAGCTGCCCGGCATCGGTCCGTCGCTCCGACGGGGGATGCGGAGCGCGTAGGAAGTATGTCACGGCACATGGGGTGCGGTGCACTGGAACTTCATGATTGATCTGAGCTGTTCCTGAGGTTTCCGGGGTCCAGCGCGGGACGCGTCGGAGGGGGGACGAACGTGGAGGGAAGGGACGGAGCGGACTCCCGCCCCGCGTTCGCGATGACCACGGCGACATAGGGGAGCAGGATGCCCAGGGCGAGGGCCACGATCGCCACGTGCCGCTCGACGTTCCACAGCACCGCGGCGGCGATCACGGACAGCGTCCGGACCGTCATCGAGATGACGTAGCGCCGCTGCCGCCCGCGCACGTCGTCGGCGAGCCCCTGCCGGGCCCCCGTGATCCGGAAGACCTCGGTTCCGTCACGCTTCGCCATCGCCGTTCACCACCCACCGGTCGCGCCGGACGCACCCGGTCCGGACCTCCACTCCACGGTACGCCCGCCACCCGGCGCGGACGAGGCCGGGGGGCACGGATGGCGCTGTCCGACATGCGACGTATGGCCGGGAGGGCGAGACTGGGCCCACATGCGGACAAGGAGGCGACGATGGGTTGGTTGTGGGCGATCATCGTGGGACTGGTCCTCGGTCTGATCGCGAAGGCGATCCTGCCGGGTAAGCAGCAGATCCCGCTGTGGCTGACGGTCGTGTTCGGCATTCTCGGCAGCGTGCTCGGCAACGCCGTGGCGACCTGGATCGGGGTCAACGACACCAAGGGCATCGACTGGACCCGCCACCTGCTCCAGCTGATCGGCGCGGTCGCCGTGGTCGGAGTGGGCGACATGCTGTGGGCCTCGATGAAGGGCAACCGCAGACGGGCGTGATCCGGAACGAGGGAGGCCCGGTACGGCACACGCCGTACCGGGCCTCCCTCGTCGCGTCACGGGGCGGAACTCAGCCCTCCGCGCCGGCGAACTCGATCGCCGCCAGGTTCTTCTTGCCGCGCCGCAGCACCAGCCAGCGGCCGTGCAGCAGCTCGTCCGCCGACACCTCGGCGTCCTCGGCGGTCACCTTCACGTTGTTCACGTAGGCACCGCCCTCCTTCACCGTGCGGCGCGCGCCCGACTTGCTCGGCGCGAGACCGACCTCGGTGAACAGGTCCACGACCTGGCCGAGCGCGGTCACCCGGGCGTGCGGCAGCTCCGACAGGGCGGCGGCCAGCGTCGCCTCGTCCAGCTCGGCCAGGTCGCCCTGCCCGAACAGCGCCTTGGAGGCGTCGATGACGGCCGCGCACTGCTCGGCGCCGTGCACCAGGGTGGTGAGCTCCTCGGCGAGCGCCCGCTGCGCGGCACGCGCCTGCGGCCGCTCCGCGGTCTGCTGCTCCAGCTCCTCCAGCTCCTCGCGGGACTTGAAGGACAGGATCCGCATGTACGTCGAGATGTCCCGGTCGTCCACGTTCAGCCAGAACTGGTAGAACGCGTACGGCGTCGTCATCTCCGGGTCGAGCCAGACGGCCCCGCTCTCGGTCTTGCCGAACTTGGTGCCGTCCGCCTTGACCATCAGCGGGGTCGCGAGCGCGTGCACCTCGGCGCCCGGCTCCAGGCGGTGGATCAGGTCGAGACCGGCCACCAGGTTGCCCCACTGGTCCGAGCCGCCCTGCTGGAGCGTGCACCCGTAGCGCCGGTACAGCTCCCGGAAGTCCATGGCCTGGAGCAGCTGGTAGCTGAACTCGGTGTAGCTGATGCCCTGCTCGGACTCCAGGCGCCGGGCGACGGAGTCCTTGGTCAGCATCTTGTTCACCCGGAAGTGCTTGCCGATGTCCCGCAGGAACTCGATCGCCGACATGCCGGCGGTCCAGTCCAGGTTGTTCACCATGACCGCCGCGTTCTCCCCCTCGAAGGAGAGGAACGGCTCGATCTGCGTCCGCAGCCGGTTCACCCAGTTCGCGACCGTCTCGGGGTCGTTCAGGGTGCGCTCGGCCGTCGGCCGCGGGTCACCGATCTGGCCGGTGGCCCCGCCGACCAGCGCCAGCGGCCGGTGCCCGGCCCGCTGGAGCCGGCGGACGGTGAGGACCTGGACCAGGTGGCCGACGTGAAGACTGGCCGCGGTCGGGTCGAAACCGCAATAGAAGGTGACGGGACCGTCCGCGAGAGCCTTGCGCAGTGCGTCCTCATCGGTGGACTGGGCGAAGAGCCCACGCCACTTCAGCTCGTCGACGATGTCCGTCACGGTCGTCCGTCTCCTTGATCGATTGCGGTGGTGCCGTCGCCCAGTCTAGGTGGGTCAGACTCCCTTGCTGACCGAGCTCATGTTGAAGTCGGGCACCCGCAGGGCGGGCATCGCGGCCCGGGTGAACCAGTCGCTCCACTCGCGCGGCAGCGTCTTCTCGGTCCGGCCCGCCTCCGAGGCCCGCGACAGCAGGTCCACCGGCGACTCGTTGAACCGGAAGTTGTTCACCTCGCCGACCACCTCGCCGTTCTCCACGAGGTAGACGCCGTCCCGGGTCAGACCGGTGAGCAGCAGCGTCGCCGGGTCGACCTCGCGGATGTACCAGAGGCAGGTGAGGAGCAGACCGCGCTCCGTCGAGGCGACCATCTCCTCGAGGGAACGCTCGCCGCCGCCGTCCAGGATCAGGTTCCCCGCCCCGGGCGCCACGGGCAGCCGGGTGAGCTCCGCCGTGTGCCGGGTGGTGATCAGGCGCTCCAGCCTGCCGTCCCGCATCCAGTCCGTCGGCGCGATCGGCAGACCGTTGTCGAAGACGGAGGAGTCGTCGCCCGAGGAGTGCGCGATCACGAACGGCGCGGACTCCAGACCCGGCTCGTTCGGGTCGCTGCGCAGGGTCAGCGGCAGCGGGGAGAGGTTCTCGCCCAGCCGGGTGCCGCCGCCTGGCTTGGAGAAGACCGTACGGCCCTCCACCGCGTCCCGGGCCGTCGACGACCACAGCTGGTAGATCAGCAGGTCGGCCACGGCGGTCGGCGGCAGCAGCGTCTCGTACCGCCCGGCGGGCAGCTCGATCCGCCGCTCCGCCCAGCCGAGACGGGTCGCCAGCTCGGCGTCGAGCGCCGCCGGGTCGACGTCCTTGAAGTCCCGGGTCGAGCGTCCGGCCCAGGCGGAGCGCGAGCGGTCGGGGGACTTGGCGTTCAGCTCCAGGGTCCCGTTGGGCTGGTCGTGGCGCAGCCGCAGGCCCGTGGACGTGCCCAGGTAGGTCGAGGTCAGCTCGTGGTTGGCGAAGCCGTACAGCTCACGGCCGCCGGACCGGGCACGGGCGAAGGCCTCGCCGAGCGCCGGGGCGAAGTCGCCGAAGACGGCGGACGAGGTCTCCACCGGCGCGTCCGTGAAATCGGGCGACGAGGGCACGTCCGCCACCAGCCGCTGGGCGTCCTCGGCGGGCCCCGCGGCACGCGCGGCGGCCTCGGCGGCCCGGACCAGGGGCTCCAGGTCGTCGACGGTCACGGCGGACCGGGAGACGACACCGGAGGCGGTGCCCTGCGCGCCGTCGACGGTCGCGATCACCGTGAGCGTACGGCCGCGGGTGACGCCGTTGGTGGTGAGCGCGTTGCCCGCCCAGCGCAGGTTGGCCGAGGACTCCTCGTCCGCGATGACGACACACCCGTCGGCGCGGGACAGATCGAGGGCCCGCTCGACGATCTCGTACGGCTTGCTGACGCGGCTCATCGACCGGCCTCCTGCGTGGTGTTCAGACTGTGCTTGCCCGGGGGACGACCCCCGGACCCCCGGCAGATCTGGTCGCGAGCGTTCATCGACCGGCCTCCTGCGTGGTGTTCAGGATGTTGACGCCCCGGAAGAGGGCGGACGGGCAGCCGTGGGAGACCGCGGCGACCTGGCCCGGCTGGGCCTTCCCGCAGTTGAAGGCGCCTCCGAGGACGTACGTCTGCGGTCCGCCGACCTGCTCCATCGAGCCCCAGAACTCGGTGGTCGTCGCCTGGTACGCCACGTCCCGCAGCTGCCCGGCGAGCCGCCCGTTCTCGATGCGGAAGAACCGCTGCCCGGTGAACTGGAAGTTGTAGCGCTGCATGTCGATCGACCAGGACCGGTCACCGACCACGTAGATGCCCCGCTCCACACCCCCGATCAGGTCCTCGGTCGACAGACCGCCCGGATCCGGCTGGAGCGAGACGTTCGCCATCCGCTGCACCGGCACGTGGGCGGGGGAGTCGGCGAAGGCGCAGCCGTTCGACCGGCCGAGACCCGTGAGCTTCGCGATCCGCCGGTCCAGCTGGTAGCCGACGAGCGTGCCGTCCTTCACCAGGTCCCAGCTCTGCGCCTCTACGCCCTCGTCGTCGAACCCGACCGTCGCGAGCCCGTGCTCGGCGGTCCTGTCGCCCGTCACGTTCATGATCGAGGAGCCGTACGCCAGCTTCCCCAACTGGTCGAAGGTGGCGAAGGAGGTGCCCGCGTACGCCGCCTCGTAGCCCAGGGCCCGGTCCAGCTCGGTGGCGTGCCCGATGGACTCGTGGATCGTCAGCCAGAGGTTCGACGGGTCCACGACCAGGTCGTACCGTCCCGCCTCCACGCTCGGCGCCCGCATCTTCTCGGCGAGCAGCCCCGGGATCTCGTCCAGCTCCTTGTCCCAGTCCCAGCCTGTACCCGTCAGGTACTCCCAGCCCCGCCCGGCCGGCGGCGCGATCGTCCGCATCGAGTCGAACTCGCCGGTCGTCTCGTCGACGGCCACCGCCGTCAGCTGCGGGTGCAGCCGGACCCGCTGCTGCGTGGTGACCGTGCCCGCCGTGTCCGCGTAGAACTTGTTCTCGTGGACGGTGAGCAGCGAGGCGTCCACATGGGCCACGCCGTCCGCCCGCAGCAGTCGCCCGCTCCAGTCGGCGAGCAGCGCGCTCTTCTCCTCGCCGGGGATGGAGAAGGGGTCGATCTCGTACGAGGAGACCCAGGTGCGCTCCTCGTGCACCGGCTCCTCCGCCAGCTCCACCCTCTCGTCGGAACCGGCCGCCGCGATCACCTTCGCCGACAGCTTGGCCATGGCCACGGCCTGCGAGGCGACCCGCGCGGCCCCGTCCATGGTCAGATCGACCCCGGACGCGAACCCCCAGGCCCCGCCGTGCACCACCCGCACCGCGTACCCGAGGTCGGTGGTGTCCGAGGATCCGGACGGTTTGGCGTCACGCAGCCGCCACGAGGCGCTGCGCACCCGCTCCAGACGGAAGTCCGCGTGCTCGGCACCGAGCGCGCGCGCTCGGGCGAGCGCCGCGTCGGCGAGCGCCCGTAGGGGCAGCGCGACGAACGAAGGGTCGATCTGATGGACCACGAGCGGCCTCGCTCTCGGCGATCGGAAGGCGGGGGTCGAACTGTCCCGGAAGTCAATCACGGGACTGGCCGCGGAGTCGGCGCATTGGCGTGCGCCCGCGGCGTAACCCGCGCCAACCCGCCTTCACCGCCAGCGTCTTGAGGCATCGGAATAGAGCACGGGCATAGCACCCGCGCCGATGGGATGAGATGATCGACGCCATGCACGGGTGGGTGAACGGAGTCAGGTCCTGGCTGTCGTCGCTGGACGAGGACGCGCTCAGGTCCCTGCTGACCCGACACCACTGCTTACGGGGCGACAAGCACGCCCACACCTCGGACCGGCCGCCGTCCCCACCCTCGCGACGGGAACTGCACGCGGCCCGGGTCCGGCTCGCCAAGGCGCAGCAGGGCCAGCTGACGAGCATCGCCGCCTGCGGGCTCGTCTGGGCGGTGAAGGCGCTCCACACGGAGTACGGGTTCTCGCAGCGCGCCCTGACGGACCCCACCCTCGACGAACTCCTCGCCATGCTCCGGGTGCTCGACCCGCCGCTCGCCCGCTGCGCCCTCTACGGGATGCTCATGCCCAGCACGGGCCGGCTCCCGGTGGGACCGCTGGCGACGCGTCACGAGGCGGCGTTACAGACGGCCGCGGACAGCAGCCCGCCGCCGGACGCGCACGAGATAGGCCCTCGGTTCGAGGCGGCGTCAAAGGATCAGGACGAGGGCTCGCACGAGTCCGACCTGCTCGGTGCCGGTGCCGGTGCCGGTGCCGGTGCGGGTGCGGGTGCGGATGGGGAAGCCGATGCCGATGCGGTCGGGGATCACGACGCCCGTGCTGACGCGGGCGCCGACGCCGATGTCGATGGACGCGCCTCCGTGGAGACCGGCGCCGGTGCCGAACCCGGCCTGTCGCCCGGGCCCGGCCTGTCGCCCCGTTCCGCCTCCGCTGCCGGTTGCGCCTCCGGCTCTTCCACGACGAACCCCCAGTGTGAGGATGACGTTCTCGTGTCCGGATCCCCGCCCCCGGTCGTCCTCCCCGCATCGCTCGACCTCCTGAAGCGGTCGGGCGAGCGGCTGGCCGTCGTCCTGCGCGGTGCGGCGGACGCCGTCGAAGCCGGGCTCCTCCCCGAGGGCGCCCCCGCCGTCGGGCTCGCCGCCTGGACGGAGGAGCGCGAGCGGATCGCCGCCGCCCTCGCCGCCGAGGGGGTCACCTGGGGGCCGGGCCTCGGATACGGCGACGCTGGCGCCGAACTGACACGGCTGCGGGAGGCGCGGGCGGAACAGGCCGACGCCCTGCGCCGCAAAGCGAGCCGGTACGCCGAACTCCTGGAGTGGGCCGACGACGAGGAGGAGGCCGCCGACCTCCGCCGTCACCTCGAACGCACCGAGACGCAACTGCGCGAACTCGGCATCCCGGTGGGCGAGCCTGCTGCCCCGCCCGAGTCGGCACGGCCGGCGGAGCCGGACGGCGAGGACCAGGACCTCGCCCCGGACCCTGACTCCGTCGGGGAACTCCCGGCGGGGCGGACCGAGCACGGCACCGGTGACGCCACCACGATGACGGGCCGGGTCCGGGTGGGCGCCTCCGCCATCGAGGCCGTCCGCCGCGCGGTCGAACCGCCGCCCCCGGCTCTCCTGACCGCGCCGACGGCAGCACCCGCCCCGACTCCGGCCCCCGCGCCGGCCCCGACGGCAGCACCCGCCCCGACTCCGGCCCCCGCGCCGGCCCCGACGGCAGCACCCGCCCCGATTCCGGACCACGGCCCCACCCCCGTACCGGTCCAGACCCCGCCCTCGGCCGCGCCCCCCGCGCCCCTCCCGGTTCAGACCCTCGCCCCCACCCCCGTACCCGCTCAGCCGTCCGCCCCCGCCCCCCTGACCCTCCCCGTCGAGGACGAGCCCTGGCCGCCCGGGCTCGACGCGCCCGACTGGGACCCGTACGCGCCCTGGGAGACCGGCAGCGAGCCGCCCGTCGGCACCCTGCTGCGGGACGGGCGGGTCGCCGAGGCGTACTGGATGACCGTGGCCTCCCGCGAGGGTGACGTCCGGGCGCGGGCCCTCGCCTTCGCCGCCGCCGCGTTCAGCTGTGTCTCGGACAGCGAGGCCACCCCCGTCCAGATGGCGCACGAGCTCGACCCCGCCCTCGCCGCGCAGGACCGCGAGGCCCACCTCGTCGCCCTCGCCGCCGCCCTGCGCACCGGACTCACCGCACGGTGGCCGCACGGCCTGATCAGCGGTTTCGTCATGCCGTCCGGACTCACCGCGCCCTGGCAGCAACTGCTCACCGTGCTCGTCGCCGCCGTCAGGGACGGCCGCGCCTTCGAGCCCGGCATGCTCCAGGGCAGCGCCGAGGGCCAGGAAGCCGCCACTCGCGAGGAGATCGGCCTCACCGCCCGGCAGCTGCTCGACGACCTGCCGCGGCGCAAGATGAAGTACCAGCGGGCGTCTCAGGTGCTCCAGTACCTCGTCGGCCCCTCGGGCCCGGTGCGCCACGCGTTGAACGAGGTCATCGAGTGGTCCGGCCAGAGCCCCGCGCAGTACGCCGGCACGCCCGGCTTCCGCGCCCTGGGCGAGGAGCTGTGGCGGGCGGAGGACATCGACCGGCTCATCGAGGACACCGACGCCCTGTTCCGTACGTCGAAGCAGGCCAAGGAGCCGATCACCGCCGGCGCCCTGCGCCAACTGCACACCGCCTGCCGGTCCGTCGGCGAGCTCCTCATGCGCGCCGAGGCCGCCCACGCCGCAGCCCGGCCGCACCAGGGCGTGAGCGACCGCGGCATCCCCGAACTGGCCTCCGTCCTCCGGGACGTCGCCGACGAGCCCGCCCCGGCCGGCACGGGAGGCGCGGCGCTCGCGCTGCTGCGGTCCTGGCTCACCGGCGAGCACACGCGGGCCGAGGACACGGCGGCCGACCGGCTCCGGGAGAACGGCGGCCCCGTCCCGCCCTCCGACTCCCTCCTCCGGCTGCCCGACCTGCCCCGGGACTCCCTGGGCGACCCCGACCTCGACGACCCCAGGGCGGCCCGCCGGATCGCCGCCCTGCTCACGCCCCCCGACGCCGAGTACGCCCTCGTGCGCTACCTCGGCGACGGCGATCTGCACCTCGCGAGGGCGCTGATCGCCGCCGTCGAGAGCGAGCCCGAGGAGTACGGCTGCACCGATCCCGAATGGGGCGAGTCGGCGGCCCGGAGGCTCGCCCAGAGCCACGAGGACTGGCGGCGCGAGGTCGCCGAACGCCACCGCGCGGCGGCCGGACTGCTCGCCCAGATGCGGACGCTCAACCAGCTGGCGGAGAACGAGGAGCGGGAGTTCGTGGGCCGCCTCCAGGAGTTCGTCGACGGTGAGGACTCGGGCCGCCACCGGTTCGCCGTGGACTCGCTGCGCACCCTGGAGGCGGAGCTCGTCACCCTCGTCGAGGACTACAAGCGGCAGCTCCGCGAGAACCTCGCCGTGCTGCGCTCCCGCCCCGACCGGCCGCTGTCCGCGGCGGACCACGACCGGATCGCCCGCCTCATCGAGGAGGGGGACACGGTCACGGCACAGGAGTTCCTCGCCCTCGCGACGAGCCACAAGCCGCTGCCGGCACGGCCCGCCGACGACGGCTCCGAACTGGCGGCGTTCCTCGGCGGCGTCACCGCCCCCGCCGCGCCGAAGGCCGGCGGCGAGGGCGTCGACGCCGACTGGTGGGCCGACCACTACGGCGACCCGGACGCCTCGCTCACCCCCGCGGCGGGCAACGGCCTGGAGGCCTGGACGGCCCTCTGCAGCCCCCAGGGCCGCCGCGGCGAACTGCCACAACACCTCTCCCGGCTGCTGCGGGTCCTCGGCCTCGACGTCTCCCCGGGCCAGGTGTCCGCCGAGCGGGCCGCCCTCGGCCAGGGCATGCGCCGCTTCAAGGTCCGGGCGCGGGTCGCCGAACGCGCCGGGTACGTCGCCGCGCTCGGCTCCCGGGCCTCCTCGTACACCGTCCTGCTCATCTGGGAGGAGCAGCCCGCCGACGGGCCGCTCGCCCACCTGGAGGACGCCGACGTCGGCGCCAACATCGTGCTCTACCTCCACCCGCTCGGCCTCGAGGGGCGCCGCGGCCTCGCCGAGTCCGCCCGGTCCTTCGCCCAGCAGGCGCTGGTCGTCGACTCCGCCGTGATGGGCTGGATGGCCGCCCGCGCCCCCGGCTCCTTCCGCTCGCTCCAGCGCGTGACCCTGCCGTGGGCCGCGTACAACCCGTACACGCCGTTCGTCGCCGGCCTCGTACCGCCCGAGGTGTTCTACGGCCGCGACGAGGAGATGCGGGAGGTCATGGGCCGCGAGGGCGGCATGTTCCTCTACGGGGGCCGCCAGCTCGGCAAGTCCGCGCTGCTGCGCCGCGTCGCGGAGATCTTCCCGAGCCGCGCCGACGCCCACGTCGCCGTCTACCTCGACCTGCTGAAGGCGGAGATCGGGCACGCGGAGGCCCCCGACCGGATCTGGAGCCGGCTGGTCGAGGACCTCAAGCGCAAGGGCGTCTTCAACCACAAGATGTCCGAACAGGCCAACCCGGACGTCGTCGTCCGCAACATCCAGGCGTGGCTGGACGATGACGACACCCGGCGGATCCTGGTCCTCGCGGACGAGGCGGACGCCTTCCTCAACACCGACTCGCGCCGCGCCTTCCGCGTCGGCAGCGAGTCCACGTTCCCCAACGTCATGCACTTCCAGCGCCTGATGGAGCAGACCGAACGACGCTTCAAGATCGTCTTCGCGGGTCTCCACCAGGTCCAGCGCTTCGGCCACCTCTCCAACGTCTCCACCGTGCACGGCGGGCCCGACGTCCTCGTCGGCCCGCTCGGCACGCAGGCCGCCGTCCGGCTCGTCACCGAACCCATGGCCGCCCTCGGCTACTTCTTCGAGCGCCCCGAGCTGGTCTGGCGGATCCTCGCCATCACCAACTACCAGGCCAACCTGGTGCAGATCTTCTGCCGCGAACTCGTCCGCGTCCTCCACGACCGCCCGTACACCTCGACCGGCAGCCCGGTCCGGATCACCGAGGACGACGTCCAGAAGGTCGCCGCCTCGGAGACCGTACGCCGCCAGATCGCCGAGCGGCTCCGCTTCACCATCAACCTGGAGGACCGCTACCGGGTCCTCGCCCTCGTCATCGCCCTGCGCAGCCTCAAGGACAGCTACCGCGGCGACTACTCCGCCGGCGAACTCCTCCAGGAGGCCCGGGAGGCGTGGCCGGAGGGCTTCGAGATGCTCACCGCCAAGCAGGCGCAGATCTTCCTCACCGAGATGGTCGGCCTCGGCCTGCTCATCCAGCTCGGCGACCGCTCCCGCTTCGCCGTCCGCAGCCCCAACGTCGTCAACATGCTCGGCACCCGCGAGGAGCTCGAACTCGAACTCCGCGAGACCGAGTTCGGCCTGCCCTACGACTACAACCCGCACGCGGCCCGGCGCATCCTCGGCCGCGACGCCCGGCACGTGCAGACGTACAGCCCGCTCACCGAGGAACAGCTCCACGAGACCGCGCAGTCCGGCGTCAGCCTCATCGGCACCACCACGCTCCACCGGCCCGAGCTCGTCCGCCAGGCGGTCACCGCCTTCGCCGTGAACCGGGGTGTCGACGTCGTCCCCTACACCCACGGCGAGGACCTCGCCACCCTCCTCAAGAGCCGCCGCCGCAAGGCCCATGTGATCATCGCTGACCTGCGCGGCGCCGCCACCGCCGAGCTGCGCGAGACCGTCCGCTCCCTGCTCGTCCACGCCGGTCCCGCCGCCGACCGCCTCGTCCGGCAGACCGAGCGGCGCAGCGGCGGCAACGAGAACCGCTCCGTCGTCGTCCTCGCCGACGCGGCCGGCCTCGCCGAACTCGCCGCCGACGACGGGCACGAGGAGCTGTCCGTACGGTGGGTGCGCCCCGAGAGGTGGACGGCGGACGCCCTGCGCGCCTGGTCCGAATGCCCCTTCGTCTCCCGCGAGGACCGTGACCGGCTCGTCGCCGCGACCGGCGGCTGGCCCCGCTGGATGGAGGCCGCCGTGACGGACGTGTCCGTGCACGGGGCGACCCTCGACAACGCCGTCGAGCGGATACGCGCCCTCATCGCGAACCCCCGCAACATCGACGAACACCTGCGCCTCTCCGGTCTCGACTCCCGGGACCTGGACCTCCTGGCGGCCTGGACGGGCTACGTGGGGGAGGGGCAGGGCGTGCCGCGCGACGACGTGGCGGCCGCGGTGGAGCTCTCCGACGCGGACACCGACGCCTGGCTGCAGCACCTGGGCCGGCTCGGTGTCCTCGACGAGACGCCCGAGGGCTTCGCGGTGGAACCGGTGACGTACCGCGCGGTGCGGTCCCGGGCGGCCGCCGGGGAGAAGTGAGGTGACGCAGGCGGAGGGGCGTACGGCCGCGCGTGCCGTGAGTGCCAACGATCTCCCGGGTGTGCGGGGGCAGTTGCGCGGGGTCGCGGCCGACCTCGCGGCCGGTCTCAACTGCCTCTGGCTCGTCACCGACGCGATGGTGGAGTCGGGGCTCGCGGACGACCTGTACCGGGGGGCGCTGTTCGGCAGCCCGGTACGCGTGGACGTGCCGGCCCCGGCGTCCGCACGCGCGCGCGAAGCGGAGCCGGGGGCGGGGCCGGAGTCGCTCGCGGAGGACAGGGCGGGGGAGGGGGACTGGTGGGCGGACAGCGACGAGCTGCCCTATCTCGACGTCCCCGACGACGGCTTCGACCTCGACCTCGGCTGGTCTCTGGAAGGCCGCCGCCCCCGCGTACCGGCGCCCCGGCAGGAGCGGTCCGCCCCCCGGCACGACCCGCACGGACTCCTCGCCCGCCTCGGCAAGGAACTCTCGGTCGGCCCGGAAGAGGCGGTCGCGGCCCTGGTCGCCCCCGACCGTGACCGCCGCCCCGTCGTCGGCATCCGCGCGTGGGCGGAGAACGACGGCGGTACGGGCACGGGCGCGCGTGCGGGAGGCGGCCACGGAGCGAGCGGCACCGGCACCGACGCCCGCCCGTTCGGCACGCGCACCTCCCCACCCGGCACAGGCGCCCGCACCGGCACCGACTCCGCCCCGCCCGGCACCGGCGTCGAGCGTCTGTTCCGCCTCCTCGCCGCCGCCGTCAGGGCGGCCGGGCTCCCCCCGGGCGAGCGCCCCCGCCTCCTCGTCGTCGCCCGCCTCCGCGACCTGCCGGAATCGCTCCCGGACGAACTCCGCAACGGCGTCGGCGACACGGCCGTGCACTGGTGGTGGGGCGCGCTCGGCCGGCTCGACACGGCCACCGCGATCGCGCCGATCCTCGACCACGGGCCCGACACCTCCGGCCGTGACCGCGACCCGCTGAGGGAGCGGATCCGCCGCGCGGTGCGGACCGAGACCGTGGTCGAGATCTGCGGCCCCGACCTGGACCTCGCCCGGCTGCTCGCCCGGGAGTGGGACGGCTCGCAGCACACCCTCGGCGCCGCCCTCGGGAGCTCCCTCGCACGGACGCCCGTCCCCGGCCCGGCCGACTGCCCGCCGCTGCGGCGAATCGGAGCACTGCTGCGTCCGGGCGCTGAGCTCCGTCAGGCGTGGGCCTCGGGCGCCGTCGTGTCCTGGGAGGGCCGGCTCCGCGCGCACGTGGCCGTCTGGCACCCGGCGGCCCCGACGGCCGGGCCCGGCGACGCCGACGTTCGGGCCAGGCTTGACGCCCTGGTGTCGCAGGCGCAGCAGCGGGTCCTCTCGCCGTGGATCGAGGAGGCCCGGCAGCGCCTCGCCGTACGGGCGCTCGGCCACCTCAACAGGCCGGTCGCCGCGCTCGTCGCGGACTACGCCGACCGTCCCCCCGCCCACCTGGCCGCCGTCCCGGAGCGGGCCTTCCTGGAGCTGCAGGTGGGCGAGCTGCTCCGGGCGCACGTCAGCGGAGCGCTCGCCCTGCCCCCGGGCGACGCGCGGCTCCTGCGGCTCCTCGTGACCGCGAGGAACGTGCTGGCGCACCGGTCCGTGCTGTACGACCGGACACTGGACGAGCTGTGCGCCGAACTCTCCCAGGCGGACCTCCGGGCGCCGTAGGACGACGGAGGGCCAGTTCAGGGACGGGGTGCGACTCTTCCAGGGCCGGAGGGCGGCCGCCTCGTACCGCCTCCGAGCTGTAGGGATCCGACAGTGACACCCCTACGCCACTGTCGGAGGTCGATTCCTCATGTCGGGAGCGATACCGATAGGTTTTCGGCTACCAGACCGCTATCGAAAGGGTGATCCGTTGAGCCGCTCGGTTCTCGTCACCGGAGGAAACCGGGGCATCGGCCTCGCCATCGCCCGCGCGTTCGCCGAGGCCGGCGACAAGGTCGCGATCACGTACCGCTCCGGCGAGCCGCCCGAGGGTTTCCTGGCCGTCCGGTGCGACATCACCGACGGCGAGCAGGTGGAGCAGGCGTACAAGGAGATCGAGGAGAAGCACGGTCCGGTGGAGGTCCTCGTGGCCAACGCCGGCGTGACGAAGGACCAGCTCCTGCTGCGCATGTCCGAGGACGACTTCACGTCCGTCGTCGACACCAATCTCACCGGCACCTTCCGGGTCGTCAAGCGTGCCAACCGTGCGATGCTGCGCGCCAAGAAGGGCCGCGTCGTCCTGATCTCCTCGGTCGTCGGTCTGCTGGGTTCCGCGGGTCAGGCCAACTACGCCGCCTCCAAGGCCGGCCTCGTCGGCTTCGCCCGTTCTCTCGCGCGTGAGCTGGGCTCCCGCAACATCACCTTCAACGTCGTCGCCCCCGGTTTCGTCGACACCGACATGACCGCGGTGCTCACCGACGAGCAGCGCGCGGGCATCGTGTCCCAGGTGCCCCTGGGCCGCTACGCGCAGCCCGAGGAGATCGCCGCCACGGTGAGGTTCCTCGCCTCGGACGACGCCTCGTACATCACTGGAGCCGTCATCCCCGTTGACGGCGGATTGGGCATGGGTCACTGATCACATGAGCGGAATTCTCGAGGGCAAGCGCATCCTCATCACGGGTGTGCTGATGGAGTCCTCCATCGCCTTCCACGCCGCGAAGCTGGCCCAGGAGCAGGGTGCGGAGATCATTCTCACCGCCTGGCCGCGGCCGACGCTGACCGAGCGCATCGCCAGGAAGCTCCCCCGGCCCGAGAACGTGAAGGTTTTGGAGCTGGACGTCTCCAACGACGAGCACCTCGCGCGTCTGGAGGGACAGGTCCGCGAGCACCTCGGCGACCGTCTCGACGGCATCGTGCACTCGATCGGCTTCGCCCCGCAGGACGCGCTCGGCGGCAACTTCCTGAACACGCCGTTCGAGTCCGTGGCGACCGCCATGCACGTCTCCGCCTTCTCCCTGAAGTCGCTGACCATGGCGCTGCTGCCGCTGATGAACCAGGGCGGCTCCGTCGTCGGCCTCACCTTCGACGCGCAGTACGCCTGGCCGCAGTACGACTGGATGGGCCCGACCAAGGCCGCCCTGGAGGCCACCAGCCGCTACATGGCGCGTGACCTGGGCAAGCAGAACATCCGCTGCAACCTGATCTCGGCGGGGCCGCTCGGCTCCATGGCCGCCAAGTCCATCCCGGGCTTCAGCGAGCTGGCCTCCGTCTGGGACAGCCGCTCCCCGCTGGAGTGGACCCTCTCCGACCCGGAGCCCGCCGGCCGCGGCATCGTCGCGCTGCTCTCCGACTGGTTCCCGAAGACGACGGGCGAGATCATCCACGTCGACGGCGGTCTGCACGCGATCGGCGCGTAGCGACTCCCGTAGCCGTAGAGGGCCGTGGCCCGCCCCAGGGGGGTGGACCACGGCCCTCGCCGTTCCGCAACTCCTGCCCGAGTCGAAAAGTCACCCGAATCACCCCAGACTGGGGCAGAGCGTGAAGTTCCTGCGACTGCGGTTCCTTCGACGGACGGGGAGGAGGTACGGATATGCACGCGATACGCGACGCGTTCGGCGCCTTCGCCTCGGTCGCCGTCCTGCTGACCGGGATAGCCGTGGCCGCCGAGGTACGGGCAGCCCCCGCCCCGGCCGAGGAGCTCCCCGTGACCGCCCCCGCGACCGGGGAGCCGGAGAACTTCGGCGCCTCCTGCCGCACCGTCGTCCAGGGCTCCCACGTCACGGCCCACTGCCGCAACCCGTACCCGCGCACCGACCGGGTCCGCCTCCACGTCGAGTGCGAGCGCTGGTGGGACGTCGACGGCGACAGCGCCCCCGTGGACGTCGAGCCCGCCGCCCACGCCCAGGTCACCGGACGCTGCTGGAAGGAGGTCCGGTCCGCCTGGGTCACGCACCAGCCGGCGGACCGGACCCCGTGACCGGCTCCGCCGCCGGGCTCCGCAGGCACATGAAGGGGTAGCCGGCCGCCTCCGTCCCGGCGCGCTCCGCGTCGCCGTCCCGGATCGCCGCCACCAGGCGCGCGTGGTCCATGTGGTTCTCGGGCCGCAGCTCCTGCCCCACGTCGTCGCGCAGCCACTCCCGCAGGACGTCGCCGAGGTCCGCGTAGAGCTCGGTGAGCACCTCGTTCCCCGAGGCGGCCACGACCGCGTGGTGGAAGGCCGCGTCGACGGTCACGAACCGCTCCGCGTCGCCGGAATCCCACGCCTCCTCGCGCCGGAGGAGCAGGGCGTCGAGCTGCTTCAGGTCCCGCTCGGTGCGCCGCCGCGCCGCGAGCCGGGCCGCCGAGGACTCCAGGGTCGAGCGCAGTTCTGCGACGTGCCGGGGGTCGGAGCCGGCGAAGCGCCGGTGCATGACCCCGGCGAGTTCGCTGGTGGCGATGACGTACGTACCGGAGCCCTGGCGGATGTCGAGCAGTCCGTTGTGGGCGAGCGCCCGTACCGCCTCGCGCACGGTGTTGCGGGCCACTCCCAGCTGTTCGACCAGCTCGGGTTCCGTCGGGATGCGTGAACCGACCGGCCACTCGCCCGAGGTGATCTGGTTCCGCAGCTCGGCGATCACCTGATCGGAGAGGCCTGCGCGCCGCGGGTGGCCGAGGGTCATGGAGCACCTTCCCATTCGTTAGAGATTGGACAACCAATCATCCCATGATTCTATGATGGCCCCATGCGTGACGAGCCGACCCCCGACCCCACCGCACGACCGTCCGGAACCACCACCGCCCCGGCCGCCACCGCGACCGCCGCGCCGCGGGCGCAGACGACCGCCACCGCCGGCGATTCTCCCGTACCCGGCCCCGCGCCGTCGCCGGATGCGACCAGGCACCGCCCCGGCAGGGGGGAACCCGCGCGGCCGACCGGTGACCGTCGTCGGCCGCCGGTACGCACCGCGTCCGGCCCGGCGGGCCCCGCCGCCCCCGCACACCGCTGGACCCTCGGCCTCGTCACCGCCGGACTCGTCCTGGCCGCGCTGAACCTGCGCCCCGCCATCACCAGCCTCGGCGCCCTCCTCGAAGAGGTCAGCGAGGGCCTCCACATGAGCGGCAGCGTCGCCGGCGTCCTCACCTCCGTACCCCCGCTCTGCTTCGCGGTCTTCGGCATCACGGCCCCGCGCCTCGCCCGCCGCTTCGGCCCCGTCGCCGTCGTCTGCGCGGGCATGATCGCGATCTTCACCGGCCTCGTCCTGCGCCCCTTCGCAGGCGGTACGGCCGGATTCCTCGCCGCCAGCGCCCTCGCCCTGATGGGCATCGCCGTCAGCAACGTCCTGATGCCCGTCATCGTCAAGCGGTACTTCCCCAACCGCGTCGGCGGCATGACCGGCCTCTACTCCATGGCGCTCGCGCTCGGCACCTCCGTCGCGGCGGCCGCGACCGTGCCGATGACGGAGGCCCTCGGCGGCGACTGGCGCATCGGACTCGGCGTCTGGGCGGCTGTCGCCGCACTCGCCGTCCTGCCCTGGATCCCGCTCCTGCGCCACCGCGCCGACACGGACCGTACGGGGGAGCTCACGACCGCGACGTCGAGCACCGCCCCGAACGCGCCCGCAAGGCCGGCCGCGCCCCCGGGCGCCACCACGAGCGCGCCCCCGGCGACAGCGACGCCTACGGCCGCGTCCCCGGAGCGGGGCACGGCCCCGGGCGCGTCCCCGGCGACAGCCACGCCTGCGGCCACCGCCCCGGGCGCGTCCCCGGCGACAGCGACACCCGCGGCCACCGCCCCGGAGACAGCCATGCCCACGGCCGTAGCCCCCAGCGCGTCCCCGGAGACAGCGGCACCTACGGACCCGGCACCTGGCGACGCTCCGGGCGCGCCCCCGGCGACACCGACGCACGCGGCCACCGCCGCCGCCCCGCCGCGCGTCACCCGCAGCCGCACCGCCTGGGCCCTCGGCTGCTTCTTCGGCCTCCAGGCCACCGGCGCCTACATCACCATGGGCTGGATGCCGCAGATCTTCCGCGACGCCGGCGTCCCCGCCACCACCGCGGGCGTGCTCCTCGCCGTCACCATGGTCATGGGCGTTCCGCTCGCCTTCGTCATCCCCCGGCTCGCCACCCGGATGAAGACCCAGGGCCCGATCGTGGTCGCCCTCGGCCTCTGCGGCCTCGCCGGGTACACCGGCCTCTTCTTCGCCCCGGCCGCCGGAGCCTGGGCCTGGGCACTGCTGCTCGGCGTCTCCAACTGCGCCTTCCCGCTCGCCCTCACCATGATCGGCATGCGCTCGCGCAGCGGCGCCGGAGTCGTCCGGCTCTCCGCCTTCGCGCAGAGCGTCGGCTACCTCATCTCCATCCCCGGGCCCCTCCTCGTCGGCGTGCTGTACCAGCACAGCGGCGGCTGGGGACTGCCGATCGCGCTCATGGGCGGCCTCATGGTGCCCCAGATGATCGTCGGAACCCTCGCGGGCCGGGACCGGACGGTCGAGGACGAGTGCTGAGATGCGAGACTGTCGTCATGCCAGTCCTCGAACCGCATCCCCCCAACGGCCAGAAGAAGCTGCTCCTCGTGCTCGGCGCGATGCTCGGCATCTCGGTGGTCATCGCCGTCATCGCCACCCTCGCCTCGCCGTGAGTGCGGGGGGTGGGGACAACCCCCGCATCCCCTAGGGGGTGAGTGTCAGGGTGAACTGGGTGGATCACCTGATGGGCCGGAGGGAGCCCGCTCCGTAGGTTGGAGACCAAGCGGAAAACGGTTCCCCACCCCCCGGAGGCGGCCATGTCGGCCCGATCGCACACCAGCACCCGGCCCCTGCCGACCGGCGTCGACACCCGGCTGCCCTGGTGGGCGCTCGTCCTGCCCGTGGCCGCGTTCACCGCTCTGCTGCTGCTGATGGCCGGCCCCGGCGGCGCCCGCGCCACCGCGGGTGAGCCCGGGGTCGGCGGGGTCCTGGAGCAGATCCAGCAAACGCTCTCTCTCTGAGTCGACGTGAGCCGTTTCATGCGAAGCTGAGAACCATGAGCGTCGATACATCCCGCAGGATCGTGCTGCTCCGACACGCGAAGGCGGACTGGAACCAGGAGTCCGACCACGAGCGCCCCCTCGCCGAGCGAGGCCGCGCGGACGCCCCCCTGGCGGGCCGAAGGCTCGCCGAGACCGGCATCGCCTTCGACCTGGCCCTCTGCTCGACCGCGGTCAGAACGCGCGAGACCTGGAAGCTGGCCGTGCACGCACTGCCGGAGCGCCCCAGGACCGTGTACGAGGACCGGCTGTACGAGGCCTCGCTCGGCGAGCTCATCGCCCTGCTCAACGAGACCTCGGACGATGTCTCCGACCTCCTGGTCATCGGCCACAACCCGGGCATGCACGCGCTCGCCGACGCCCTGGCCGGCGAGTCCGAGGGCGACGTCCTCCCCCGAATGAACCGCAGCGGTTTCCCGACCTCCGCCTTCGCCGTCCTCACCTTCAGCGGCGACTGGAAGTCCCTGGAGCACGGCGCCGCCCGGCTCGTCGACTTCTGGACCCCGCACGCCTGACCCGCACCCCTGACCCGCGTGGCCGACCGGCACCCCTGGCCCCCACGCCTTCCGCGCACGCCTGATCCGCAGCCGTACGTCCGATCCGTACGCCGAAGGGGCCCGGCCGTCATCCGACGGC
>NZ_JBHXSA010000026.1:0-108772 GCF_042716475.1 Streptomyces sp. NPDC058671
CCAGGGGCAGGCCCCGGCCGTCGCAAGCGAGATGGATCTTCGTGGTCAGCCCGCCGCGGGACCGGCCGAGCGCCTGGTCAGCCGACGGATGTGCCGGATCTTCCAGTTCGTCCCCCGCCTCCGCCCCCTTTTGCGGGCACCGGCGGCGTGCTGGTGGGCCCGGCTGATCGTGGAGTCGACCGACACGGTCCACTCCACGGCTCCGACGGAGTCGTCACGGACCTGGACCTGTTCGAGCAGACGGGCCCAGGTGCCGTCCGCTTCCCAGCGGGCGAACCGTTCATAGGCCGTCTGCCACGGCCCGTAGCGTTCCGGCAGGTCACGCCACGGAGCACCGGTCCGCAACCGCCACAACACCCCGTTGATCACCTGCCGGTGATCCCGCCACGGCCGCCCACGACCGTCAACACCCGGCAACAACGGCGCTATCCGACCCCACGCCGCATCCGTCAGCTCACCACGACCCACCACAAGATCAATTATCAGACAGGGCCTAGGAGTAGCCCTGAACGCGTCTCAGGCAACTGCTGCAGCAGGTGCCCGGATCCAGGCGTCGACCGGTTCGGCCGGGCCGAGGACGGGCGTGAAGACGGTTTCGAAGGGGCCGCGGGCACGGAGCTGGTCGAGGGTGGTGGCGCCGGCCCGCAGCGGGCTGGAGGCGAGTGCCGGGTCGCTGGCGGCGAGACTGCGCAGGTCGGCGATTCGGCGGGCGAGGCGGTCTTCGGAGGCTCCGGTCAGGACGAGCAGGAGCCGGGGGAACGCCGGGTATCGGTAGCGCCAGGCCGGCATGGCGGCCTGGCGCCGGGGCCCGCGTTGGCCCTTGGCCGTCTGTGGCTGGGGCGCGTACTCGTGGTAGGCGGCGTAGGCGTGGAGTTTCTGGGCGAGGCGGGCGATCGTCATCTGGGTCCGGTCGACCTCGACGAAGAAGGTGAGCAGGGTGCGCTGCTTGCCGGCGGTGTGGACGTAGTTGAGGACGGCGTCCGGTACAAGGCACAGTTCCTCCCCCGGCCGGGCTTCGTCGCGGTAGTAGTGGGCGATCTCGGGCGACCAGTCCAAGGGGCCGCACTCGTGACCGAGGCGGAGGGCGTGCTCGACGAACGCCGCGCCGGATTCGACCACCGCGAGGGTGTGCTCCTGGAGCGGGCCGAGGGCGGCCTCTTGGCTCATCCGGTACGCGCGAGGCTGGAGCAGGCCCACGGCTTCGACGGCCTGGGCCCCCTTCTCCGTCAGCCACCACAGCAGTTGGGTCTGCCCGGCGCTGCGGCGCCCTACGGCCTCGGCGAAGCCGGCCTGGCGGAGGGTGTGGAGCTGGCGGCGCAGGAACTCGGAGCGGGTGTGGTGCGGGGTGACGAGGCGGTGAAGCTGCATGGTTGAGACCAGACGGTGCTGGTAGAGGACCTGGGCGGCCTGCTGGGCGACCTGGCCCAGCCCGGTGGGGGCGGAGTGTGGATAGGGCATGGGTGCTCGCCTTGTTCTAGTCGATGACGCTGGTGGGGTCGCTGGCACTCGGGCCGCCGGGGCGCCGGCCGGTGTGGTGGGCGAGGACGACGGCGTCGAGCTCTTCCAGGTCGGCGAGGATGTCGCCGAGCGGGCGGCGATTGAGGTTGCTGTCGATCGCCTTGTCGAGGTCGGGGATGCCGCCCGGGTTGTCGTAGTGCGCGAAGACCTCGTCCACGGGCAGACCGCGGACCCGGAAGGGCGTGGTCCGGGCGCCGTTGAGGTTCACGGACATCACGTAGTGATACTTCGGGAGTTCGGTGATCGTCTCTGGGCTGACGTGCCCATTCCAGCGCTTCGCGACGAACGCGGCCTCGTCGTAGTCCGCGGCGCAGGTGCTCAGCCAGCTCTGGTTCTGCAGCAGGGCCTGGCGGGTGATGGCAGAGAGGCGCAGCGCCATCTGGGTCATGCCGATGAAGCGGACCTCGTACTTGCGTAGCTGCTCGGCGATGGCGGCGAGGAAGCCCTTGCTGCTGCTGTCGAGGGCGGTGAGTTCGTCGCCCCAGGCCCAGAAGGTCTTGCGCCCCTCGCGCGGGGTGTCCTGGCGCGAGAGGCCTGCGCGATGCAGGTCGTGGATGAGGAGACAGCTGACCAGGGCGTCGCTCTCGCTGCCGGACGGGCAGACGAACACCACCTTCGAGGTGTCCATCGCGTGCCGGACGTCGTACGCGGAGCGCGGGCTGCCGAAGAACCCCTGCAGGGACTGGGAGGTGTCGAGGCGGTCGATCGCGTAGGTGACGGTGGGCACCGCGTCCGGTCCCAGTTTGGGGAAGGTGTTCTCCCAGTACGCGCGGACGCGGTCCGGGAGCTTGGGCAGGAGCCGCTCGCGCCAGTCCTCGTCGGTGAGCCAGGTGCGCAGCTGGAAGAGGGTGCACTGTGCCTCGAGGTGGTCGGCCTGGACGGCCTGGAGGTTGAGCAGCGCCAGGGCCTGGGAGGCACGGGCCAGGATCGTCCGGGCGCGAGGTGCGTTGTCGCCCCAGTCCTGCGCCGCGGCGATGCCCTCGGTGACGGAGCGGACGATGTCCTGGACGTCGGAGAGGGTGCGGCCCTCCATCGACAGCGGGTTCCAGGAGACGACCGGTTGGTCCGGGGCGGCCTTGGCCAAGTCGATCTCCCAGAGCCGGTCGGCGATCTCCGGGTGCGCGAGGTAGGGCTTGGCCCGGGCCCAGCCCTCGCCGTGCGGGTCGAGGAACCAGCAGCCGTAACCGGAGTGCGCCATCGCGATGCACTGCACGAGGGCCTCCTCGGTCTTGCCGTGTCCGGCCTTGCCGAGCTGGAGGCCGAAGAGGAGGTCCTGCACGCGGGCGGCAGCGATCCGCTCGCGGCCGTCGGGGTAGACGACGGCGCCGAGCGGGATCAGGTCGCGCTGCCCGGTGTAGACGGGGAGGTCCGCCGGAGCCGGCGGGACCAGGCCGCCGGAGCGGACCACGCTGGACGCGGTGCACTTCACCGTCGGCGGCTTGAGCCATCCGGCCAGCTCGGGCACCGTCAGCCACTGCCGACGGACCGGCGCGAACTCCCCGCTCGCGAAGCGGCGCTCGAACCGGCCGATCGACCAGCTGCGGGGCCGGTGGACCTTGAGGTAGTTCTCCCCCGAGGTCATCGACAGCGCCGCAATCAACTGGTGCATCCGCGCCAGGGCCAGCTGCGGATGGGCGGCCTCGGTACGCAGCAGGATCTGCACGGCGAACACCGCCCCCTCGGCGGGTTCGAGCTTGCCGACGCCGTCGCGCAGGTCGGTCTGCCGCGGGATTCGCTCGGAGCGGCTGGAGGCGCGGGCGCCGCCGGACCAGGCGGAGGTCGTCGAGCCCCAGAAGCCGCCTCCGCCCAAGCCGCCGGTCAGGCGCTCGCCGTACGCGGACGGGCCCCGGCGGGCGGCCCGCGCCATCAGGCGGCGCCGGCGGCGGGCCAGGCGCCGTTCACCGACCGGCACTAGGTCGAAGACCGCCTCCGCCTTCTCCCCGTCCTCGGTGCGCACGGAGGCCATGGCGGCGGCCAGCTGCTGGAGCGGGTCCGGGCTCAGACCGAGGGAAGCGAGGGCTTTGTAGTCGGGCAGCCCCAGGGCGAGCTCGGCACGCTGCACATACCGGCGCGCTCTGGGGTAGGCAGCGGACGCCTGCGCCGTCTTGGAGAGGGAGATGACGGCGGTCACGGCGTTCCTCCCGGGCCGTTTAAACGGACAGGGCGGATGTCGGCCTGGCCGTGCTGGGTGCGGATCTCGACCTCGGCGAAGCCGGGCATGTTCAGGATCGCGGCCGCGGCGGCGGGGCCTTCGATGTAGCAGCGCATCTTTCCCTCCACGGCGGTGTACCGCAGGCGCACCGCGGATCCGCGGGCCGGGACACCGTCGGTGGCGTAGTGCACGCGCCCAAGCTGGCGGGCCCAGCGGCCGACTTCGCCTTCACCGGGGTCGAAGGTGGCGGTCGGGATCACCTCGACCTGAACCCGGTCGGCGAGCGCTCCCCGAACGAGTGCCGCGCGCCGGATCGTCCACCACACCCAGACCGCAGCCCCAAGAACGCCGAGGGCGACGAGGTACGGCGTGGCCGCGCTCAAGACGGCCTGGAGCTGGGCGAGGAGCTCGTCGACCGGCAGGCCCGGGAGACTCATGTCGGCCGGGCCGAGGTCGACCGGAACGGGGCGGTGTGGTGCACGGTTCCTCCAGGATGGTGGGAAGAGGCCTTTCACCTGGACCAAGTAAGAGCTCACGGCCAATCCAGACACCATGCCTGAACGCTTTGCCATCCCTTGACGATTGAGGAGTATCCGCCTGCTTTGCTGTCCCGTCTCAGCGAAGCCAGTCGTTGAGACGGCCGCACCAAAGCAGAGCCACTTACCCCTGACCTGCGGCGACTGGATTGGATGAGTCGGGTCGGTGGACGACTGGGTTCGCTGAGACGGGACACCTGAGGAGGTCACTGGAGGCTTGCCATGAACGGCACGCTGTCCAGATGACCTACGACTTCACACGGCACATGGACGAGATCGCCACGTGGTACCACAGTGTCCTGAGCGACCTCTACCCCGCTGGCCCCGACCGGGACGCGAAGAGGCTGCTCCTGGCCCATCACCAGGAGTTCGCCACGCTGGCCGCCAACGACCCGTCCCCCACCATCGGCGCCGCCGCCGTGCAGTGGGCCAGGGCCATAGTGGTCCTGGCCGACGCCGAGCGAGACCTCGGTCGACCGGGATGGCAGCCTGAGTGGACCGAGGTGTACGAGTACTACGTCTCCGGCAATGACCCCGTCCTCGGGCCTTCGGCCCCGCAGGGCCCGAGTGAACTCCGCCCCCTCTTGGTGAATTGGCGGTGCAGAACAACGGCCAAGCAGACCGGGTGCGCGGCCGGACCGCGGTCTACCGGAAGACGACGCACCCGATCCTCCCCAAGTCCCCCACCCGCACACCGGGGGCAACTGGTCGTTCCTCCTCACCCTCGCGATGCCCGGCGACTTGAAGGAACGCCGACAGGAGTCCAACCAGCTCAGGAGCCGCACCGACGCCGAGCAGGCGTCGCGCAGCGCCCGGCGGACGTAGCCGTCGCCGACCCGGAGAAGTCTGTCTGTGTGCAGCCCCCCGGCCGGGCGAGGATAACCCCGGTCGAGACTGCCACTGCGCCCTTCCGCGCGCCGTCGGCGCCGATCAGCAGCCGATCAGCGCCGTCCGCTGTGGGCGGCGGCCCACTGCGCCCCGTCGGCGTCGAGGAGGGCGTCCACGGCCGTCACGAGCGCCGCGCGGCCGTGGACGGAAGCAGGGTCTGGAGTCCGGGGGAGCTCGGCAAGGCCGTGGGGGGCCTCCTGGGGGGCAATCTGGCCGGTGCCGGCACCGGCCAGACGTCTTGTCACTCCTCTTCGTCCTCTGGAGCGTCCTCGAGGGGCGCAGGGCCGTGGAGGTCTTTCGCCTCAACCTCCAGGCCGCTGGAGTCTGTCCAGTCGCGGTGTGCCCGCATGCTTTCGATGAGTTCCTGCCGGTCGGCGGGCGACATCGTCATGGCCTCGAGGACAGCCAGGACAGTCAGGCCCAATTGCTCCTTGCGGCTCGCGAAGTGCTTGTTCTGGAGGAGCTCGAGGGCGCTGCTCTTCTCCACCGGGACGAGGCGCGGCGGCCAGGTCACCTTTGCTGCGTCCTCCACCGGCACGGGCGTCGTCTCGCGGAGGATGTGGATCAGCTTTCCTTCCGGGTTTCGCGGGACGATGAGTCGGGTGTCCCAGTAGCACGCGCCCAGGTTGAGACGATTTCCGGTGACCACAGGCCCGGCGATCTTCCAGCTGACCGTAGCGACGAAGTAGGTCTCCGCGCCGAGCCGGTATGCCTTCAAGTCGGTCACGTCCGCGAGCTCGACCAGCGAGGCCCTCCCATCCACCCAGCCCTTAGCCAGTTCGACCGTGCCGGCCTGGGTCATGGTCTGGAAGTCTCCCCGGGAAGGAGTAATGCCCCAGTACTTGGTGAGCATCCACTGCACGAAGTCGGCGCCCCTCTCCGCCAGCAGCGAGCGCACGTCCGGCTCGTCAGGCGCCTCGACCTCGACCTGAGGGGCGACCAGGTCGAGGACTTCGTCGAGGTTCGTCAGGTGCCTGAACCGGTCACCCAAGCCCTCGACGTCAGCGTCCATCGGCGAGGGGTACGCCCCGGTGCCCTTGGTGAAGTCGGTGTGGTTCTCGCTGACGAAGTAGACGGTCTCCTTGGGGTGATTCTGCGCATACTCGACGGCGGTCAGCCAGATCGCTACGTCCCGTGCGCCGACCTTCACGCCCTTGGTGACGTCGCCCTTGCGCCGGGCCGGGTGAAGGACATTGGCCTCGCGGTACATGCCTTCGCGGAGCGCGTTCTCGCTCGTCGGGAGCACTTCCAAGATCTCGCGGTACTTCACACGCCAGAGAGCGCGTACGCCCTCCGGGTCGGCCGCGCCTAGTTCCGGCTCCGTCCTGTAGCTCTTGCGTTGCAGCTGGGCCAGCGCGGAGGCCGCCGCCTCGTGCGCGCTGTTGTACTCGAGAGCCTTCTGGGCCACGAGCTCCTCGACGACCATCCACGGGGCGCCGACCCGCTCCGTCTTGGTCCGCGCGATGGCCCGCAGGAGCTCCGCCTTGCTGTCCTCGAGGCCCATGCCGCGTATGACGCAGCTATCCAGAATGATCAAGTTCTCGCCTTAACTCTCGCGGTACGAACAGCAACGAGTAGCACCCCGAGACGGCACCGTGCACGCAAGTTCCCGGTTCCCACCGGCCGATACGGCAAGGGCCCCCGGGGCGGGCATCCCCGGGACCCGCGAGGGCCCCCCGAGGACGTGCGAGCGGAAACGGCCGTTTCAGCCGATGACGCGCACGACGAGCAGGATCGGGCCCAGGTTGGCCTGCTTGACGACCTCCACGACGCGGCCTGGTTTCGGCGCGTGCACCACGTATCCGTAGCCGATCGCCATGGCGACGTGTTCGGGGCGGGAGGCGGAGCCGACAGCGAAGAGTAGGTCGCCCGGCTGGATGGCGCTGGTCGGGACCACGTGGCCGTCGCGGATCTGTGTGTATGTGGTGCGGGTGATCTCCTTGCCGGCCACTCCGTACGCACGTTGCATCAGGGAGGAGCAGTCGCACCTCTCGGAGGGATCGCTGCCGTGAGGGTTCGTGCAGCTGCCGCCCCACTGGTACATCGTGCCCAGCTGGCCGAGGGCCCAGCGGATCGCGGTCTGTACCTGCATCGGCGCGGCGGCCGGGAGCTGGTAGCCCTCCGGTAGCGAGCCGGGCGGAAACTGCCCGAAGTCCACATTGCCGCTGCCCGGCCCGGCGCACTCCCCCGTGCCGACGCCGCCGCGGCGGCTGGGCTGTCCCGGCATCGGACCGATTGGAGTTGCGCCGAGGGTGGGGGCGATGGCCTGTTGGAGTGCGGTCGCGAGAGGCTCGTGCTTGGCGTACGCGTCAGGGAAGCCGGACCGCTGGACCTTCTGCGCAGCCACGGTGACGGGCATCTGCTCCCAGTCCTTGAGCTTCACCAGCCTGTCGTAGAACTTCCCGGAAGAGTAGACGGGGTCCATGAGTTGCTCGCGGGTCCCCCAGCCCTGCGAGGGCCGCTGCTGGAACAAGCCGAGCGAGTCGCGATCGCCGTGGTCGAGGTTGATCAGGGTGGACTCCTGGAGGGCGGTGGCAAGGGCGACGACCTGGCCGCGGGCCGGCACCCGCTTCTGAACGCCGGTCGCGACGATGACCTTGGCGTTGGGAATCTGCTTCTTGGGCTCGGAGAGGCCGGGCACGTTCACATCCCCGCTCCCGGCGAGCATCTCCTCGACCTTGCGAGCTGTCTCGGCTGTGTCCGGGTCGAGGCCGGGCTGGCCGCCGGGGCAGCTGGCTGCCGCTGCGGCGGCCTCGGCCTCGCTCTGGCCGAGGCCAGCCACATGGGCTCCGACTGCGGCGAGCAGGACAAGCGCCAGGCCGAGCAGGCCTGCGACGCCGGCCAGCCACCCCTTGAACTTCTTCTTCACGAGCGGCCCTGCCGACGGCGCCGGATGTTCAACTCCCGCTCCTCGTTACGGCTGAGGGAGGCGTCACTGGGCCGCCGCGGGGGCAAGGGCTCGGCGGGTGCCGGTGGTCGGGCACTGTCCGTACGCGCCGGGCCGTCCCCGTACGCCGTGCCCTCCCCGTACGCCGTGCCCTCCCCGTACGCCGGGCCCGCCCCGTAGGGGGCCTGCGCGGGGTGCCCCATCACCTGCGGTGCCTGCGGGGTGGGCTGATCCGGGACAACGTCCCGCGACGGCGGCCGAGTGGGCGGGGTGGGGGGGCGGGCCGGAGGCCGAGTGGGCGGGGTCGTCACAGGGCCAGTGGGCGTGGTCACCGGCGGCCGAGTGGGCGGGGTCCATGGGGGGCGGGCCGGAGGCCGAGTGGGAGGGACCGAAGGCTCAGTAGGCGGTGGCGGCGGGTCGTTGGGCTGCGGCAGTGCCGGGTCCAGGTTGCCCGCGTTGCCGAGCTGGGGCTGGGGCTGGGGCTGGGGCTGGGGCTGGTGGCCGGATCGGGCGGGCCGACGGCCGCTGCTTTTGACCCCGGTCTGGAGCCGGTTCATCAGCGCGACGGTGCTGACGCCGGAGCTCGTGGCGTAGCCGAGGGCAGCGATCGGATTGCCCGAGGCGATGGAGACACCGACCATCGCGGTGCTGACCGCTCCGCGGGTGACATTGCGGGCGATCGACTGGTTCTTCGCCACCGGAGTAGAGGACGGAGTGAAGACGGAGCCGTGGGTCCCGCCGATCCGGGCCGAGGACATCTTGGCTCGGAAGTTCGCGGCGGCCTGCTTCGACTTGACCGTGAGGGCCTTGCGCTTCTTGATCGCGCCGATGCACACGATGTCCACGGCGAGGAAGCGCAGGGTGAGTTCGTTGCCCCAGTCCTGCTGAACGGGGTCGAGGACGGCCTGGATGATCAGGATGAGGACGGCGAGGCCGATGATGGAGGCGAGGAGCTGTCCTAGGGAGTGCAGGACGGATGCGGCCCAGTCCCACAGGTAGCCGCGGCCGGCGCCGGGCAGCAAGCCGGCCACGAGGGCGGGTTCGGCCCGTACGGCGTCCCAGGCGATACGGCACTGTGCGACGAGGAAGCTGCCGGCGAGACCGGCGATCAGAACAGTGACGATCAGAGCTGCGACGAGAAGGAACATCGCGCCGCCTACCTTGTCCATCGACGCCCGCTTCGCGGCCTGTACATCGCCCTGGACGCAGTCCTTCTCGAACTGCTCCATCGGCGGATCCCCGAAGTGGTCGACGGCCCACTGCTTGGCCACGGGCAGGGTCCAGTCGGTGATCGTCGCACCGGAGGGGTCGATCCACGCCCGGTACTGGTTGAGCTTCTTCAGCCGGTCCATCTGCTGGTTCATGGCCCGCTCGACAGCGAGCTGCGAGATCTTGCTGTCGCTGTACTTCCTGGAGCAGTCACCTTCGAAGACACGGCCGTACTGGAGCAGCATGGCCGGCTTCACGATGAAGGCGTCCGTCAACGCGTTCGTGAGCGGGCGGGAGAGCGCACGGGAGCTGGCCGACTCCTCGTCGCCAGGGGCCTTCTCCTTGGGACCGGGGTTGGCGTCGAGGATGACGTCGGCGACTTCGAGAGCCAAACCACGGGCGGCAGCGATGGCGCCGTCCTGCTCCCCCAGCAGGAGTTGCGGGGGTGAGGACAGCAGCGTGGCGGTGAGCGCGGCGATCAGGATGGACAGCGCCGCGTCCCCCCATCCCTTGGCCCGGTCCCCGAAGAAGATGTGGACGACGGTGATCAGGGCGCACACCGACAGGAACAGGGACGGCAGGCCCATGTGCAGGATGACCTGGGTGTGCAGGGAGTTGGCGACGGACAGCACCGGTGCCAGGAGCAGCTTGGCGAGGCCGAAGCCGAGGGCCCAGACGATGAGCCAGCAGCAGAAAGCGATGACCCATTTGGTGATCATGAAAGCCAGCTCGGTGATCAGGTTCTGGATGCCCAGGTCCCAGTCGGTCAGGCCGCCGGTGTCCGACTTCACGGTGTAGGCCGAGATCGGCAGGTTCCGCTCGTCGGTGACGTTGAAGACAGCCAGGACGCCGCCTTCGTCGGGCAGGAGCTTGTGCAGGCGCTCCTCCTCGGCTTTGAGGTAGGCCTCCTGCATGTCCTCCGAGACGCGCTTGTTGAGGTCGGCAATGATCTTTTCGATCTCGGCGAGCTCCTCCTCGGTGGGCGTACGCGCCCCGGGCGGGTTCGGCCCACGGGGGCTGGTCGTCGGAGGGCTCGTGGGCGTCGGGGTCGCGGACGGGCTCGGCTCGGCGAGCGCCGGCAGCGAAGTGAGCATGGTGAAGGCGGTAGCGGCGAGCGCCGCCACGAACAGGACGAGTCGCAGGCGGACGGTGCCGAGCAGACGCAGCCGCTTCCAGGGGGCGTGCAGGGTCCTCATGCCGCCGCCTGCTGGCTGGTCGGGGTGGTGTGGATGACCCGCTCGATCGCACGGTCGAGGGGGATGAGGACCCGCATGAGGCCGATGCGGCCGGCCAGGTCGCGGTAGAGGCACTCCCCCGCGCGGGCCCGGCGCTGTTCGTCGGGCAGGCCGAGTGGCGAGAGGCCACCGGTCACCAGGTCCAGGAGGTCGGTGTCGGTGGGATCGACTCCGAGAAATTCGAGGCTGCGTGCGGCCAGGGGGCGGCTGGTCTGCCGGAAGACGAAGCGGTGCGGGATGAGGCCACGGACGATGGTGCCCTTCTCACTGTCGGCCGGGCCGATGTCGTCAGCGTCGTGCGAGCCGACGTACGCGGCGGCGTTGCGCTTGCGGCCGTCGCGCAGCAGCTCCAGGAGCAACTCCAGGCCCTCGTCGCTGGAGGTGAGCCACCAGCACTCGTCGAAGACGGTGACCGCGAACTCGTCCCGGCTGCGCATTGCGGTCTCGCGGGAGACCGCGGCGATCAGGTACATCAGCGCCCGGCCCAAAACCTTCTCGAACTCCAGGCGCTGGATCCGGTGCTCGCTCGCGAGCTCGGACTTCTTCGGCAGGGCGAGCGAGGACACCAGGAAGACCACGCTGTCGGCGCGGTGGGTGTCGACGACTGGCAGCGTCTCGTCGAACACCACCCGCGCCAGGTCCTTCCGGGCGACCGAGGCGAGCTTGCGGGCCAGGCCCTGCGCGGCCGCGTCCCCGGCGCCGCGCGCGGTGAGCTCCTCCATCAGGGCGCGCATCGACGGCTCCGGCCGGGCCAGGACAGCCTGGACGGCCTCCGACAGGGCGACGCCCTCGAGGTCCATCGGCCTTACCCCGAGGAGGAGGGTGAGGAAGGATTCGGTGAAACGGGCTGCGACCTGCGGGCTGTTCTCCTTGTAGAGGCGCAGCGGGTCGAGGGAGACCTCGGCGGTGTGGTCGATGCGGATCAGCTGGGTGGTGCCGGGGCAGGCCTTCGCGAAGCGGGCCCATTCCTGGTCGGTGGTGCGGTCGACGATGACGGCGCGGCCGCGGCTGCCGGGCCGGCCGAGCTGGTGGCCGCGGGCGAGGACGTTGTAGACGGCGCCCTTCATTCCGACGGACTTGCCTGCGCCGAGCTCGCCGAGCCAGGCCATCGACGCGGACGCGTTCTCGCGGGGGCCGCGGGCGGGGTCGATCAGGACGGGGCGGGCGCCGCCGGAGGCGACCTGGAGGCCGTACAGGCCGCCGCGCTCGTCGCCGAGCTGGGAGCCGCACCAGGGCATGGCCATCGCGAAGTCGCGCGCGAGGAGGATCTGCGCGTAGCCGGCCATGACGCGGGGGGTGCGGCATCCGGGGAGCATCGCCTGCCAGAGGCTGGCCTGCTCGCCTGCGGGCCGGGAGAAGGTGTAGTCGGTGGAGCCGAAGTCGGAGGCGAGGGCGGCGGCGCGGTCCATGGCGTCGTCGGGGCTGTCGCCCCACACGGCGAGGGTGACCATGGCGCGGATCTCGACCTCGCGCCGGTTCGCTGTGAGCCTCTCGTGGTACTCCTCGTTGTCGGCCTGGTTCCGGGCGACGGCCGCTGGCGGGCCGGCCGGGTCGCCTTCGTACTCGGCGGCCTGTGCCTTGAGGTGCCGGGCGCGCTTGCGGACCTTCGGCTCGGCCTTCGAGCCGGGCACGGTGACCAGCCGGGCGGTCCAGTCGACGGGGTAGGCCAGGTCGTCGAGTTGCTGAAGGTAGGCAGCCCCGGGCAGCGCGAACGCTTCGGGCATTTCTGAGAGGGCCAGGAGCGCCTGGTAGGAGTCGCCCCACTCGCTGGAGACCTGGAGGAAGCGCCGTGTGAACGGGTTGGCCGGCAGCGCGGGGCCGGAGTTGAAGTCGGCGCCGCCCTCGCCGACGAGGATCTCCCCCAGCGCCGCGATGTTCCGGCCGCGGCCGCGGACCGGGGTCTCGGTGCTGTCAGGGAGGAACGGCTCGACAAGTCCGCGGCGCGCGCTGTGGCCGTAGATCCACAGGATCTCCGCCTCGGACGCCGGCCGCATCGACACTCCGCTCGGCCACTGAGCCTGGATCCGCTGGGCCTGCTCCAGTCGCCGCTGCACCTCTGTGTCGGTGACGGCGGCGGGCATCAGGCCGAGCTGCAGGGAGACTTCCGCCTTCGCCGCCCGGAACGCGGACATCACCGCGTCCTTCTGCGACAGCGGCGGCAGCGGGAGCGCGAGCCAGTCGGTGCGGCCGGTCAGCTCCATGGCCTCCAGCTGGTCCAGGACCGCATGCCCGAGGCTCGCGTAGCGCGGCGCGCGCGCCAGGTCGATGTCGTCGACCATGGCGCGCACCACTGCGGTCGGGTCGATCTGCGGGCACAGCGACAGCAGCATCGGCTCGCCGGTGAGCGCCTTGAACAGGCCTTCCAGAGCCTTGAGACGACGCTTCTTCACGACGGCCGGGGCGTGGGAGTAGTTGGTCGCGGCAACGCGCCACACCGCCCAGACAGTGCCGTGGGTGGTGAAGATCAGGTTCTGCTGGACGTGCCGGATCGGCAGGCGCATCGTCAGTTCTCCAGTCAGGTGCGGGTCGTGGGGGCTCGGCGGGCGAGGAGGGCCTGCACCCCCGAGGCCACTGGCGCGGCGGGCGCCGAAGGCCTGGCGGGTGCCGGCGGCTCGGCGACGGGCCTCGCGGGCCAGGGCCGGATCTGTTTCGGCAGGGGCTCAGGTTCGGCGGCGGCAGGCGTCGCCGGGACGGTGGCTTCGGCGGCCTGTTCGCCGCTGGGCAGGTGGATGCGGGTGTCGCCGCGGGTGGGCCGGGCCGGCCGGTAGGTGCGGCCGCGGAGCTGGCCGCGCCGTGGCGCAGCCAGCATCAGGACGATGCTCAGCAGGGCGGCCGCGGGGTTGCGGCCGTCGATGTGCAGGTGGCGCAGTACGAACGCGACCACGGCGGGCAGGACCAGGAGGGCGGCAACGTCGAGCCAGCCGTGGCCGCCCCACAGCGGGCGGGTCAGGATCAGGGCGGCCACGGTGCCGACGATCCCGGCGAGCTGGGTCAGGGTGTAGGGGCCGCCGGGCAGCCGGATCCCCCGGCCGCCGTTGACGTCCCGGATCACGCCGTGGACCAGGGGCGCGCGCCGCGCCTTGGTGTAGCAGCGGCCGATGAGCTCGACGTCCAGCTCGCTCTCGGCGCCGTGTGCGCTCACTGGTCCATCCGGGACAGGCTGTTGCCGCTGTTGTAGTTGGTGATGTCCTCGGTGGTCTTGTCCTTGAGCGCGCCCATGTTCGAGGACAGGCCCCAGACGATGCCGGCGAAGATGACGGCCATGATCGTCGGGCCGGGCGCCTTGGTCTTCCAACCGACGACGATCACGAAGATCCCGCACAGGACCGGGATGGCCACGTTGAAGATCAGGCTCTTGATGTCGTTGCCGAGGCCGGTGCCGGTCTGGATCCAGCCTGCGGCCAGCGTGATGGTGCCAGGCATGCTCGTGCTCCTTCTAGGAGGTGGGGGTGGTGGCCGGACCCGGTGTGCCGGAGGCGACCGGGTCCGGAGGCGGCGGGGTGAGGGCGGGGGCGCCGTCGAGGCTGGCGATCTCCCAGCGGCCGGCGCGGGCCTTGAGGGTGAGGGCGTAGGTGAGCGGGAGGCGCACCCCGTCCCGGCCGGTGGCCCGGAGGGTGACGAGCAGGCGCAGGGTGGTCCCGTCGCCGGGGACGGAGACGACCAGCTCGCCGCCGGACTCGCCCTCGGCGGCGAACTGGTCCACCGCGATGCCCGCATACGGCGCCGGGGACGGCGCGGTCAGGCGGGTGCCGGGGGCCAGGTAGCGGTCGAGCTCGGCGCCGGCCTTCGTGAGGTAGGCGGTCAGGAAGCTGGTGACGGCCTGGGTCCGCGGGTCGGTGGGCAGCGCCGGGTGCATCGCGCCGTAGACCAGCTCGGGGGTCGTGGCCCTCTCGGGTGCGGCAACTTCAGCCGGCAGCGCGAGCGCGGTGTACGCGGTCGCTCCCCCGCCGCCGGGCGCCGTGGCCACGGGCACCTGGAAGTAGCGCAGCGCGCCGGTCGTGGTCGCAGGGCTTGCGGAGACGCCCGGTTGCATGGGCGGCGTGGCCGAAGGCGTCGCACCAGTGACGCGGGCTGCGACTGTGACCGACCAGACCGAGGTGTCGATCTGGCGGAGCCGGACGACGGTCAGCTGCTCGCCCCGGCGCCCGTTGGAGACGCCGTCGAGCTGGAGGTTGCCGGCCGGCGGGTAGTAGGCGGCGAGCTCGGGCTCGTCGCCGCGCCCGGCGGACAGATAAGCGGCGAGGAAGAGGCTCGCGAAGCCCGCCGCGCCCTGTCCGCCGCTCGCGGCCGGTGTGGACGGTGCGGTCTTCGATGCCCGGGTCGCGGACGTCGTGGGGACCGAGAGGTAGGCGAGCGTGCCCAGCAGCGGGCCGAGCGCGATCAGGGCCCAGACGAGCCAGCGCAGCAACGCAGTGGAGTTGGCCTGGGCGCCGGTCGACCAGCCGCCGACCCATCCGGCCTCCTGCTCGGCCTCGGCTTCACGGACGGCCGGCGTGTGCGGGTCGGCTGATGGGGCAGGCTGCCGACGGCCGGTGGGGGCGGGGCTCATGCCGTGCCTCCCACCGCGCGCAGGGTGTGGCCGGCCAGCTCCGCGATCCGGTTGCGGAGTTCCGCTTCGGGTCGGCGGCTCAGCGCGGCGAGCGAGGCGAGAACGGGCTCGGCATCCTCGTCGAGGAAGGCGCGGAGCTTGTCGTGGGTGCCGGTGTCGAAGGGGTGGGCGACGAGGGCGGCGCCAAGGTGGATGAGCAGACGCTGGGCGCGGGTGACGCGCTCCTCATCGGCGTCCAGCGACGTCGAGGCGGCGGGTGTGGTCAAGACGCATCTCCAAAGGGGGGAGCGGACGGTGGCCGGGGCGGGGGTCCGGTTCATGCCGCGGCCTGGGGCCGGAGGGAAGCCGCGAGGCGGGCCCTGGCCCGCGAGCGCCGGCGCTGCCAGGCGCCGTCCGTGCACCCGGCGCGGGCGGCGGCCTCGGCGTCCGGGATGCCGCCGCTGATGTGGTGCCAGGCCAGTGCCTGCGCGTCCGCGGTGGACAGCGCGCCGTCGCGCATCGCGTCGAGGAGGAGCTCCAGGAGCTCCAGCCGAGCCGGGGCGGTCGCGGCGTCTTCGGCCGGGCCCGCGTGGAGGCCGGCTTCCATAGCGGCCGCGCGCACGATGCGGGCGCGGGCGATCTCGTACGGGCCCGGCGAACGGTCGGCGATCTGCTCCGCAGCCGCGAGGTCCTCCCCCACCGGGCCCTGCTCGGCGGCGAGCTCGGCCAGGACCTGGCGCAGGGTGTCGAGCGCCAGGTTGGCGGCGGGCCGGCCGGGGCGGAGATGGATGCGGCCGGAGCGTGCGACTTCGTAGAGAGCGGTCACGGTCACGTGACCGACGGCGTCGCGGGTGCGGCCGCCGGTGGCACGGACCTGTCCGCGGGTGATGCGGACGGCGGCGGGGAGCATCGCCTGGACGATGACGCGGCCGGCGAGGACGGCCGATCGGTCACGGCCAGCGGCGCGCTGGAGGAGGGCACGCAGGACGGCATCGGTCAGCGCATCGGTCACGCCGCCGGTCGGACGGAGCGCGGCAATGAGCTGCTCGGGCGTCAGGGAGCCAGCCCAGGAATCGGTCACGGCCGCGATGTCGTCGACGAGGTGGCCATCGGTCACCCAGTCGGTCACCGCCTGGCGGAGGGTGGGGTCCGCGCACAGAGCGGCCCAGTCGGCATCCAGCCGGTCGAAGTACCCGCCGCCGGTGGCGCGGTGCGAAGCGTCGTGCACGGCACGTCTCCTTTCGGATCTCGTGCCGTACACACTCCTCAGGCCGGCTTGCCCGAAGGCTTGCCCGCAGCCCTAAAAGCGCAGATGGGGGGCTTGCCCTCAACCTGGGCAAGCCCCCCGTGACCGATTGGGCAAGCCTGACGTGGGCTGGGCAAGCCCCCTTGTGACCGGTCCATGCAACTCTGGGCAAGCCACCCCTGGGGGTGGGCAAGCCCCAGGATTTCGGCGGCAAGGCTTGCCCATGAGGAGGGTGTGCAAGCGGTGCGGGATGGATGACCGATGGCCGCGGACCGGTCATGACCGGTGACCGATGGGGCCCGGATCGGTCACCGGTCACTGGGCCCGGTATCGGTCACGAGCGGGTTTGGCCATCGGTCACGGGCCCCGCATGGGGCGGGTCCGTTCCTCGGTCACGGGGTCGGCCACGCTCGGATCGGTCACGTCCGAACGGCTGTCGGTCCGGTCGGTGCCAGTGGCTGGTGCCGGTCACCGAGCGCTAACCGGAACGTTGGTCAGCTGCTGCCGACGGAGCGGAGGTGTGCCCGGCCCTGCTGCCGGCGCTGCGCCTCCAGGTACTTCTGAGCATCAAGCACGCGACGCTGACCGGTCTTGGGTGAGACCTCCAGTCGCCGGGCAACCTCAGCTCCCGACAGCCGCTTCCCGGACTCTTCGGCCTCCATGAGCCAGGAGGCCACCAGCTCGATCTCCCGCTGGATCGGGGCCGCCTCGGCCGGCTCCTCATCGGCCTGCTGCCGGGGTACTCGCGCGGTTGCCTCACGAGACGCGGTCACGTCGGCCACCCAGTCCTGTCCGTCCGCGCCTGTCGGCGCCGCGAGGACGGGCTGCTCGAAGGAACGGCCCGCGGAGGTAGATGGGCCGGCATCGGTCACTGAGGCCGTCGGCGTGGGAATCGCTCCGGCGGGCAGTGGTGCAGGCTCGACCGACAGCTCCGACAGGCTGCGGATATCGCTGTGTTCCCCGATGAAGGCTTGCGGCTCTTCCGCGTCGGCCGGCTGCTCCTCGTTCGTCGGCGCCGGGGCAGCCGGAACATCGGTCACCGACTCCTCGGCTGCCGGTACAGAGGCCGCGTGCGCCCCCGCTTTGAGCTCTGCTGCCCGGAGCTCGGCGAGCACCGGTTCCAGCAGGTCGTCGGGCAGGAGGTTCCCAGTGTCCTGGTCGGTCAGAGCGTATTCGTACGCGAGGTACGTCCCGAAATGCTCCGCAGACGGGACCGTGCCGTACCGCGCCACGAAGTCCTCTGCGGCCTGGGCCAGGTCGACGAGGGCGGGCTCGGGCGCCGCGCTCCAGGCGTCGCGAGTCGTGTCCGCGAGCTCGGCCGGCAATTCCGCTTCTGTAGCGGGGGCGTCCGCGCCGGGGGGCTGAGCGGTCGAAGGCAGTTCGGTAACCTCGGGCGCCACAGCCAGCAGCTCCGGCTCAGCCTCAGGTTCGCGTACGGATACAGGATCGGGCTCGGGGTGAGAGAGCAGGACCGGACTTAGACCGGCTGCTGTGAGGCCCGCGGCAGCGGTCTGCGCGAGAGGGACGCCGATCCGCGCCAGGCGCAGCGGCATCAGGGCCTCTACCGGAGCCTTCCGCCGCCAGTTCCGCCCGAACCGGGCGTGCAGCCGGGCTTGGTAGATCATCCGCTCCTGCTCCAGCTGGATGACCTGCTCGTACGAACGCAGCTCCCACAGCTTCATGCGGCGCCACAGCTTCAACGTCGGGATCGGTGAGAGCAGCCAGCGTGTGAGGCGGACGCCTTCCATGTGCCGGTCGGCGGTGATGTCCGCGATCCGGCCGACTGCGTGTCGGGCGGCCTCCACTGTGACCACGAACAGAACAGGGATGACCGCGTGCATGCCCACGCCGAGCGGGTCGGGCCAAGCGGCTGCACCGTTGAAGGCGATCGTCGCCGCGGTCAGAAGCCACGCCGTCTGCCGTAGCAGCGGGAAAGGGATCCGTAGCCACGTCAGCAGGAGATCCAGGGCGAGGAGCACGCAGATGCCCGCGTCCACGCCGATAGGGAAGACCAGGGAGAAGGCGCCGAATCCCTTCTTCTCCGCGAGCTCGCGAACGGCGGTGTATGACCCTGCGAACCCGATGCCGGCGATCACCACGGCACCCGCGATGATGATCCCGATGAGGATCCTGTGCGTGCGGGTCAGCAGGATTGGTGAGGTGCCTGTCGTCATGCCCGCCTCCCCTGTATCTGCAGCAACTTGGTTCACACTTTCACGGTCAGTCACCCGGGTAACTGGTTCGACGAAGTACGCCATGCTTCGTCAAGTCTCTGGATCACCAGGTAAGGCGGGAAGTTCGGCTCACGTCCCCCGGATGGCAGGGGACGGCCTGTGCCGACCTGCTCGACATCGGTCGGCACAGGGTGTCTTTTGCACTTGAGGGGACCGGGAAGAGCGCTCATCGTCCGTAGGACGGTTGTTGTCCGCGGACAACAACCGTCGGTGGCGGCGCGAGGGCTCAGCTGCAGCAGGTACTCAGAGTCCTGCCACATCGGAGGGGAACTGACCCAGGGCCTGTTCGATCTGCTCGCGAATGGCGGTGAGCATCTTGTCGGCGGCCTCGCGGTCCACTTCAGCGGCCTCGCGATGAAGGGCGGTGATGTTCTGCAGTCGCGCAGCAAGCTTGGCCGCGTCTCGCGTGTGCCTTTCGAGCACGATCAGGGCTGCGTCCTTGGCTGTGACCGGAGAGGGGTCGCGAGACTCGGCGTCGTCCAGACTCGTAGCTTGCGATGGCACGGAAGGTTCTGGCAGGCCGCTTCCTGCGGGTGTCTGGCTCGTCACCTCAGGATCTGACGGCGCTGCCGGTTTGTTGTCCGCGGACAACAAAGCTCCGGCAGGTGCCTCGTTCTCTGTCGGCGCGGAGGTGGGAGCCGGGGGGAGGTGGAGGTCGTTGTCCGCGGACAACAACGAGTCCTTGGCCGTCCCGTCTTCTTCTGTACCGGCCGGAGAGGGGGCGGCGGGGGAGGGTTCGTTGTCCGCGGACAACAAACTTTCGGCGTTGTTCCGCTCCAGGGCCTGACGGCCGGCGTCGATCAGTTGCTGCTGATTTTCGCGCTGCCGGCTCGCGGCCTCCTTGGTGGACGCGAGGTGCTCCAGCAGAGCCGCAGTGTCCAGCCCCGGGTTCTTATTGAGGTGCCGGGCCAGGAAACGGCCATCCCGTTCGGACACTGTCCCCGAGCTGAGCTGCTCCTGAAGAGGGACCGGTAGCGTCAGCAGAGCCAGCTGGTTGGTCACCCAGGAGCGGTCCTTGCCCAGGCGTTCTGCGGCACGGCTGCGGGCTCCTCGCTCGCCCTCGTTCTCTACACACACATCGACCAGCTGCTCGACGCCGCGAGCCCGCTCGATCACGTCGAAGTCCTCGCGCTCGAGGTTCTCCGCGAGCAGATGGTTGACGAACTCCTCCCTCGAGGAGGCCAGGTCGTCGCGGATCACGAAGTCGAGCTGCTCGATACCCACGTGCAGAGCGCTGCGGTAGCGGCGTTCTCCGTTGAGCAGCACATGCTCGCAGTCGGCGCCGATTACATCCTCGTGCGAGGGCCACTGCCTCAGGTATGCCTCGCGGCTCACAGCGACACAGGCGGCGAGCTGCACCTGGCGCAGTTCTTCGCCGAACCGGGTCATCTCCTCCTTCGTGCCGAAGTTCCGGCGCGGGTTCAAGGGCGTGGGGGAGACCTTGGCCAGGTCGAGCCGGATCAGTTCGTAGGAAGGGATCGTTCCCTCGGTGATCGCCTTAGCCCGCCCGCGGTCGCTGCGCCGCGACCGACCATTGAACGAGGAGCTCTGCCCGACCTTGTCGGCGATGCTCATCCCTTGATCCTCCTTGCGATCTTGCGCATGATCTGGGCCTGCTCGCAGTTTGGCTCGTAGGCGAGCAAGGGTTCCTTGCGGCGAACCGCTTCGCGCTGCTCCTTCAGTTCCGGCACGACGCCGAGGACGGGCTCGTCCATGTTCTGCCAGGACTCAAGGGAGGAGGTGGCGATGAATCCATTGCGTGCGTCGTAGAGGTTGACGACGAATCCGATGACGTCGATTTCAACCTTCAGGTCTTCGCAGAGGTCGTCCACCTGGTCGGCGAGCATGTCGTATGCGTCGCCAGAGGTGTCCTCGGCCTGGACCGGGACGACGAGACCGGACTGGCCGGCCTCTTCTCCTTCGCGGGTCCGGCCGTAGTACAGGGCGGTGTCCATCGTGTACCCGAGGCTCGGGGGACAGTCGATGATGATGAAGTCGAAGTCCTCCTCGACCTGGTTCAACACTCGCTCCAGCGCGATCTCCTTGATACGCACGGCGCGGGTGGTGGCCAGCTTGGCGTCCAGGAGGAAGGCGTCCTTGCAGGCCGGGAGCAGCCACAGCTGCTCCTCGAAGTCGCCGCCCTTTATCGGGACGAAGAGTTCCCTCAGGTCACCTTCGGTGTCGCCGAGCATGTGCTTGGCGAGACTGGGGGCGTCGATCTGCAGCATGGTGTAACCGAGCTGCTTCGTCAGGTGGCCCTGCGGGTCGAAGTCGATCAGCAGGACTTTCGCGCCCATCTCGGCCAGGGCCTGGGCGACGCCGGCGGACACGGAGGTCTTGCCCACCCCGCCCTTCTGATTGCCGAAGACAAGCCGTCGCGCTCCTGTGGTGCGGGGAGCCGGATGGGACGAGGGGTGGGTGTCCAGCCAGTGACGGATCGACTGGGCCATCCCCTGGTTGTAGGAGATGTTGCGCGACGAGCTGGCGGCCTTCAGCTTCTCGTACAGTCCGGCCGGGAGGTAGGTCGAGAAGGAGGCCCCGCCGCTGGTGTCGACTGTGGGGTGGCTCTTCAGCTTGATCCAGGAGGTGACGCCGGCGGTCACGGCGTCCTGGATGTCTTCACTCAATTCCGCGGCGCGCACCTTGAGTTCGCGTCGCAGATCGGTCGGCAGCTTGGCGACTACCTTTTCCCGATCGTCAGGGCTGTAGGGAGCAGTCATGACGCTACCTTAGTACCGTTCGTGTGAGGGATCGCTCGGCACCCGCGGATTGTGTCGACGATTCCTTCGAGGCGCTGGTAGGTGAGGGAGGAGCTCCCACAGGGGAGAGGTGCCACTGGCCCACTCACTCAGCACGGCTCGGTCCACCAGGTGCAGCTGCTGGCTTCGGGCAAACTCCCGCGCCGGGCGAGTGAACCGCCCATTGGTGACGAGGACTACGACATCCCCGCCGTGGACGGGGCGACCCGTCCCGTTGAGTACGTGAAGGTCCGGACTGCCAACCGCGGCGCCGGCTGCACCGTCGCGCCGATGCTTGCACTGAAGGACCCAGCGGCGACCTGCCGGGTCCGTCCCCTTGACGTCGGCGCCGTTGTCGCCGGCGCCACCTACCCGGACGGCGTCGTGGGCCCCGTCGCGGCGCATCAGGTCCCGTACGGCTTCCTCGAACTGACTGTGATGCAGGCCGTCCAGGAAGCGGATGCCCAACCCTCCGGTCGCCTGCGCCGGGCGGCCCACGCGGAGGCGCCGCACCGCGCGGTCTTCGCGAGCAGCAGCGTCAGTGCTCCAGCGGCCAGGACCGCGACGGTGACAGTGGCGATGCTGCCGCCGTGGAGCTGGAGCCATTGCCGGGCCTGCGGGATGAGGACGGGCACGAACACGGCGGCCGCGAGGAGGCCGGCGGTATCAGCCCCTCCTCTGCGACGGTGTACGGGTCGGCGTCCTCGTTGTGGCCGTCGCCGGGCAGGGGTGCGGGTCGGGTTTCGACGTCCGGGCATGCACGGGCCTTCCTGAAGCAGGTCGTCGCGACCACCGGCCACGAAGGGCTGGCGGGTGAGCGGCCGCCTCCCACCGGATGGTGGGAAGCGTGAAGCGTCACCCACCTTCCTCGGGGCGGCTTGCCCGAAGGCTTGCCCAGTCCCCGAAGGGGCGAAGGTGGAGGCTTGCCCACCGGAGGCGTCCGTGGTGCACGCGGCCGCCTCGGGGTGGGCAGGCCCCGTCACTGCGGCCGCTTCGCCACCCAAGTCCCCCATTTTCAGTAACTGGGGGGCGGCTCAGTGGCCGACAAGGCCACGAGAGGCCGCCTGCGGGCCTGTCAGGTGATCGCAGGTCGATCCATACCGGGCGCGCCGAGTTCGGCGACTGGAGGGCCCATTCTTGGCGTCGACTTTCTGTGAATATGCGCGAATTGGCGGGTTGAGCCCTTCAGAGGGGCACGCGAAGCCACAAGCTCCCCTGTGGGGAGTACAAGCTGAGAGTGGGCGGCCTGCCCGATGAGGGAGACCGCCCACTCTCTACGCCCGCGCGCGTGACGGCCGGGCGCTGTTCTCCTTTACGACCAGCGCATGCCCAGAGCCGACAGTTCCTCGACCCGCTGGACCGACAACTTCCCGGCCTTCACCCGCTGCTGGCTGATCCACGCCCCGAGCCGAACGACCGCGCCGTCGACCTCCTCGGTGTGACTGCGCGGTACGTCGAGGTTCCCAACGCGGTCGTGGTACTGGGCGGCCGCCCGCAGGTTGTGCGCCCACATCTCCCCGCGGGTCCGCCTGGCAGCGGCGGGGGCCTGCGTGATGCCGACCGTGGCGAGCATCGCCTGCTGCTCCTCCGACAGCTTGCCGAATCCCTGGCGCTGCGCGGCGGCCCAGCGGCCGAGGTCCTCTCCGTCCTCGACGAGGATGCCAGTGTCCTTCGGGAGCGCACCGCCGGCGCTCACGTGTCGGTGGGCGAGGCGGAAGGCCCTCTGCCAGTCGATGCTCCACTCGGGGCACCAGTCCGGGTCGATCTCCGCGAGGGCGGTGCGGCGCTCGGGTGCGAGCGGCGCTCTCGTCCTGCGGGCGGCCGCGCGCTGGTTCTTGAGCCAGCGGCCTACGGGGTACCCGTCGAGCTCCGCATCCACGGGTGCGGCCAGACCGACGCCGGATTCGGCGGCCCAGGCGGCGGCCGCGGCGAGCCCGCCGTCGAAGCGGGCGTCGAAGAGGCTCAGATCATTCCGAGCTTCTCCAGCTGCACGATCCTGTCGCATGCGAGGGCGCCGGCCTTGTAGTGGCGGCGGCAATCGGCGATCCAGACACCGAGAGGGAAGCCGGCGGGGGACCAGTCGGCGGGGGTCCGGAAGCCGTAGGGGACGCGAAGTTCGTCCTGCTCGGCGCGGTAGCGCTGGGCGGCCTGAAGGCCGCTGCGCCACTGGACTCGCTCGGGGTTGAGGACTCGCAGCTGGACGAAGCTCGCCAGCTGGTGGGCGTCGCGGGGCTTCGAGAACCGCAGGAGTTCGCGGGCCCGGCCGCTCACCGAGGCCTGCTCGTCCTCCGGGGCTCCTTCGCAGTCGGCGGGCCCCGAGCCAGGGGTGTCGGTGCGTGCGGGGCTCGGGTTGCCCGGGTTGGTGAGCTGCTCGATGCGGGCGTCGTGTGCGCGGAGCGCGGCGAGGAGCTTGGCCAGGCCCGCGTACGCGGGTGAGGTGAGCATCGACGCCGTGGTCTCGCCGGTGGCGAGGAAGGCTGGCACCAGGAGGGTGGCCATCTTGCCCTCGCCGGGGTGCATCCGCAGGGCGCGGCCGACGGCCTGGACCAGGTCCGGCATCGAGCCGCGGACGTCGCAGAAGAACACGCCCTCGCACTCCCGGGTGTCGACGCCCTCGCCGAGGACCTTCACGCTGGCGATGAGGGAGAGCCGCGCGTCCTGTCCGCTGTCGGTCAGGCCGGCGGCGAACTGGGTGAGGACGTTGCGCCGGTGGGCCGGCTTGTGGTCGCCGTGCAGCCACTGCGCCCAGACGCCGGTGTCCTCAGGGGGCTCGGGTTCGCCGTCCTGGCGGCGGAGAGCGCGGGCTTTTCCGGGCAGGCCGACGGCGAAGGCCTCGGCCTCGGACACCCGCTGGTGGAAGGAGAGCACGCGGCGCAGTCCCTCCTCCTCGGCGGCCTTGAGGGTTGCTGCCTGCAGGGCGCCGAGGCGCAGGCCTCGGACGGTGTCGGAGTCCTGGCCGGCGGCCAGCATCGCGGCATTGAGCTGGTGGTCCTGTACGTCCACGACCACGACCTGGTACGGCGCGACGATTCCGGCCTCGATCGCGGCGTCCAACGGCAGGCGGTAGGCGACGCGGCCGAACGGGCCGTCAGGGTCATCGGTCATGGAGGCGACGAGCTCTTCACCGCCCTCGACGTCGCCGTCGCCTGCGGTCCAGATGCGGGGGGTGGCGGTCATGTAGAGGCGCGCGGCGGCCGGAATGCGGGCGTTGTCGTGGACGATGGCCCAGGGCTTGCCAGCCCGGCCGCTGGTGCGGTGCGCCTCGTCCACCACGATCAGGTCCCAGGGGGGCAGGCCGGCCTCGTGGGCGGTCTCCAGGATCCCGTTGCCGAGGGAGGCGTACGTAGCGAAGACGGTGACGCTCTCGTGCCCGGCGGTGAGCCGTACCAGGGTGTGTGGGTCGGTGGTGTGCGGAAAGCCGGTCTCGTGGGAGTCGAGGGAGGAGACACCGACGAAGGCGCCGGTGCGGCCGCCGTCCCGCCAGGCGCGGGCCGTCTGGTCCAGGAGGTCCAGGGAGGGGACCAGGACCAGGACGCGCTCGCCGCCGACCTGTTCGGCAGCGCGTACGGCGACGAGGGTCTTGCCGCTGCCCGTGGCCATGATGACCTGCGTGCGCAGGCCGGTGGCCGCGGGCTCGGTGGGGGAGCGGGGGGTGAGTTCTTCGACCGCGCGGGCCAGGGCCTCGCTCTGGTGGGGACGCAGCGGGGGAGCGGTGCGAGTGTCGGTCATGGGCTCGCCTTGCTCTCGGGGTCCGGGCCCTGGGGCCGCGGGGCGGTCGGGGTGGAGGCGCGGTGGGCGTGGTCGGGGCAGAGGTCGCGGCCGTCGCGCAGCCTGCGCCATCCGCGGGCGCGTAGCCAGGCGCGGAGGGCCCGGTGGTGGGGCATCGGGACCGGAGCGAACCATTCGCGGTCGCACGCGGCGTCGCCACCGGCCCTGGTCGTGCCGGTGTAGTCGCACCTGATGGTCGGGATGTTTCCGGCGGTCACGGCCGCAGGTTCCCAGTGGCCCAAATCGCGTATTCCTGGCGGACGTAGCCGCGGGGGTCGGCCGCCCGGGCGGGGTGGTCGGTGGCGAGAGGGCCGGCCGTCGTGCCGTTCGCGGTGTCGAAGGCGATGAGCTTGTCGACGCTCGTCCGGAGCGCGGTCTGCGCCTTGCCGTCGGCGGGGTCGGTGCCCAGGGTCTGCCGGTCGGTGAGGGCCGCGTGGCGCAGCAGCCAGTCCCGGTCGCTGATCCGGCCCGCGCGTCGCAGGCGCATGAGCTCCTCGGTCTCCTTCTGGACGTGTGGGGCGTTGATGTAGGCGGCGTCGAAGGGAGGCGGGTGGTCGGTCATCGGCTGCTCCGTTTCGTCAGGCTCGCGGGGGAGTTGGGGTAGTCCAGGAGTCCGTTGGTCATGCCGGTCTCGGGTGGTCTGGGCGATGCGAGTGCACCGCCACCACAAGTATGCATTCTTTTTAAATGCATTTCAAGAGAATGCATACTTGTGGGTGGAAGGGCCCCGGGCAACGGCCGGGCCGCCACACCTCTACACCTGGCTAGGGGGTGTCCACCCGTGCAGGACCCTGCTGTAGCTCCAGCACGCTCCCAACGCGCAGGCCCCAGGCGGCCATGGCGCCGGCCTCGGCCTCCAGGACATGGCGGGAGCGGAAGCGCGGGAGGCCCAGGCGGTTGGGAGGCATGGTGGTCATCGCGATGACGCGGTGACGCCGGTCCAGGAAGGCGACGTCGATGGCGAACCGCATGCGGAAGGTGTGCACGCTGCCGGCTGGAGTGAGCAGCAGCGCCCCCTCGATCCCATCCCGCCCGAGCAGCCCCCGTGTCCGGGCCCGGTAGGAGGCGGCCACCTCCAGCTCGACCTCCACCGGGCCGCTCCGCAACTGCCCGCTCCCGTCGCGCCACTTCGCCATGCGGCCACCCTAGCTAGGGCTTCCAGGCACGAATCTCCAGGCTCACGATCGCCGTACCGGGCTCGATCCGGTCGTTGTCGACCAGCCACTTCTGCACGGCGGCCGTGACGTCACCGCCAGCCGCGTCGACCCAGGCCTTGAACTCGGCGCCGTCGAACCCTTCCGCGCCCGAGCCCGGGCCGCCGCGGTTGTCGGCGTAGGCCCGCTCCTCGGTTCCATCGCGGCGCTGGACGACGTTACGTCGGACGCCGGGGGAGTCGGCCAGGCGGCCGGCATCGTGTTTGAAGGACCCCCTACGGGCCCGGACCGTGAAGGCGATCTTCCCGCCGCTGGCAGCCGCGTCTTCCACCACGGGCCGCAGCCGACTGGCACCGGAGGCGATGTGCTGCTTGCCGGCCTTGGCCAGGGATGAGGACCAGGTCTTGACCGGCTTTCCGTCGGAGCCGATGACCGCCTTGCCCTTGGCATCCTTGACCGTCTTCTCCGCCCGTAGACGCGTCTTCCCGCGGACGCGGGCCTTGTAGCCCTCGCGGTTCAGGCGCGGCTGGATGTGCCCGGCGGCCAGGGCCTTGAGGCTCGCGATGTTCCGCGGGCCGCCGGCCTGCACCTCTTGGACCACGGCCCGCAGCGCTTCCACCATCGATGCGCCCTTGTTCTTGGTGAAGAACTGGCTGACCAGCGAGGGGTTGCGGCCAAGGATCTCGCCGACCTGCTTCCGGCTGAACCCGGCACGTTCCAGCTCCGAGGTGAGCCGGGCGGCCTCGTTGCGCTGTGCGCCCCGCCCGCCCGCAGCCCTTCTCCTGCGCGGCGTCACGCTGCTGCCTCCTCGTCCTCGTCGCCACATTCGTGGTCGGCGTACGCCGGGCTGTCGTCCTCGAACTGGTCGTCGCCCCCGTCGCCGCAACCGTGGCACTGCCACTCCGCGCTCCACACGACCCCGCCCTCGCGGCCGCAGTCGTGCTCGGAGCGGACGGTGTCCTCGTCCTCCCACGTGGCCTCGCCCGAGGCACCGCAAGCCGGGTGTTCCCACTGGCCTCCCCAGGCCACGTCAGTGCTGCTCACATGCCCTCCGATTCGTAGGCCTGGCGGCCGAGACCTTGCAGGTTGTAGAACTCTTCGTCCGTACGCGGGGTGGTCTGCTCCCAGGGCATGCGGCCCTTCAGGAGGTAGTCGCCCGGCTCCCCGCCGTACTCCCAGTCGACCGGCGCCGAGGTGTAGATGGCGTCAGTCCGGAAGGCCAGGATGCTCCCTGCGGGAAGGTGCAGTGCGCCGGCCTTCACAGGCTTGCCGGTCTGCGGGTCCTTCGAGCTGGTACTCACCGACAGCAGGGCCGCCCGGGCCGCCGACCACACTCCCGCTGCCCACTCCGGGTGGGCGTACTGGTCCCGCGCGAACCCCTGGTTGCGCTCCCACCTGACGTGGGTGTCCGAGATGCCGGTCAGCCGCGCACCGTCCGGCAGGTCGGGCACCTCGCCGCCGGTGTTCAGCTCCAGCGAGCCGGTCGTGATCCGGGGGCGCTGGGCGAACGTGCCGATGCCGTACAGCAGGATGCTGCGCACTGCGCGGGAGGCCAGACGGCAGGCCTGCTTCTGCTGCTCGTCACCGTGGAGTTCGGAGGCGGCCCGCAGGGACTGCCAGGTCTCGCGCAACTTGGTGCTCCAGCTCTTGAGCGGGTCGCCGGACTCCCACAGCAGGCCGTCGAGGATCTCGATCCGCCACGGCGCGATCGGGTTGCGGAGCGCGAGGTTGACCTCGGCGCCGCCCGCCCAGGTGGTGAAGGTCCGGCCGCCCTCGTACGGGTAGTGCCAGGCCCGGTCCCCGGGCGCCGGGGCAGGGAGGAGCCCGACGTGGTTCCAGTCCTTCGGGATCGTCACCCGCACCTGCCAGTGCGACGGCGCGAACAGCGCGTTCGTCTGCTCCTTCTCGGTCATGGCCGCGAATCGGGCGGCGGTGATCCGCTGGGGCACGCCGACACCGGACGACCAGGTGTGCTTGGCGTACGCGAAGGTCCGGTCGACCTCGTACCAGCCGGGCACCCGTTCCGGCAGGCGCGGCGGCGTGATCAGCTCGGTCCGACCCTGCCCGGCGGTGGCGTGCAGCAGCCCGCGGATCTCCTGCGACATGACGGGGAAGCCGTCCGCCCAGCGGGCGCCGGCCTTCGTCGGGATGGTCCGCGACCAGAGGTCCCGCCCGGTCTGCGACGGTGAACCCATGAGGACGACGTCCTCAAAGTGCGGCCGCAGCGCCTTCCACAGCTCGACGAACGCGGCGCGCACCGTCGCCGGGTCGGCGCCCTCAGGGTCGAACCACTCGCCGACCGAGCGGATTTCGGTGTGCTGGTCTCCGCGCTGCCAGCGGCCGACCGGGTTGCGGGGGTGGACGAGGTGGCCTGCCTGCCGGTCCCGGCCGCGCGAGGCCTCCACGGTCCAGCCCTCCGGGAGCGGTCCGTTCAGCCAGGCAGCGACGGCGTCCTTCAGGAACTCGTGCCGCTCCGCGCCCTGGTGCCACGGGTCACCGGCGGTGATGTAGATCCGCTCGACGGTGGCCGGGGCCTCCGCGTAGACGGCGGTGAGGATCTCTGCCACTGAGGCCCGGCCGAGGTTGAGGCGGACGGTGCCGCCCTGCCACACCAGGACGCCGGTCGTGGTGTCGAGAAAGGCCATCCCGCGCGCGGCCTGCTTGAAGTTCGGCCGCTTCGACGCCAGGTCACGCTCCGCGTGGAACCAGCGGTCTCCGGACTGCCCCGCGGGGATCGACGGCAGCGTCCTCTCCTCCCTGTCGGCGGGCGACATCACGGTGGTGGGGGAGGAACCGGCCGAAGCCACGACGGTGGCGGGAGCGGCCTAGGGGTCGGAGTCCTTCTCGGAGGCGGTCTTGGCGACGGGCCCGGTCGGCTGGCCTGCGGGTCGCAGGTCAGGCGCCGGCGTTCCGGCCTGTTCCTTGATCGGCTGTGCGGCCGCCTGCGGCTCCGAAAGATCAACGGCGGGACCGGCCGCCGGAGCGTCCACAGGACCGCTGGGCGCCCCCTGCGGGCCGAGAGAGGGCACGAGAGCCACGACGTCGATCACGGAGACTCCCGCGGACGTGGCGATCCGGTCCGCCTTGGCCTTCTCGAACGCGCCCAGAGCCACGATTCGCTGGTCCCGGCGGGACTCCAGCTTCGCCAGTTCCGCCTGCAGCTTCGCGAGGTCGCGCTGCAGGGGCTTGATCTCGTCCCGCAGCCCGCGCAGCTCTGCCAGGCCACCGCTGTATGCCTTGCTGTCCATCAGAAGGTGTCCTCCATGAATCGGTTGAGGCGATGGCTTGCCGGCCGCCGTGCGGTCAGCTCTGCTTGGCCCTGGCGTCGACGCGGAGCTCATGAAGCGTCTTGCCGGTATCGACGTGGGTGTACTGGCCCCAGCCGTTGATGTCGCTGCCGGTCTGCGCCTTGAGGGCGGGGGAGGGCTGCGCGAACGCGCGCCCGTCCGGGAGCTCGACCCAGCCGTCGGCCGTGACCTTCGCTTCGTGCGTCCGTTGACGTCGGGGCTGGTGGTGCATCAACCGGTCATCGGGCGCGATCAGGCCGGCCTCGAGGAGGAACATCAGGCCGCCAAGCCCCCTCTTGGGGTCGGCGCCCCCGCTGCTCTTCCCCTCGCCCAGGAGCTCGCGGCGCAGCACGTCGTTAGGTGTGTCCACGAGGGGCTCGCTGTGCCTCTGCAGGTAAGCGAACACCTCGTCGTCGATCTCGATCTTCCGCATGAACGCCCTCTCCACTCTTTTGTCTTTGTATTCTGGCGTGCCTAGAGAGCAGAGTGCAAGTGGTTCCACATCCGGGTCATGTGGGAGCAGCGTCCCTGAACGCGGCTGCCCCGCACGACTGTTGCCCGCAGCTCCGCCTCGTGCGCGGTCGGGGACAGACCCGCGTGAAGGAAGGATCTGGGCATGCTTCTCAACTTCGACGACAGCACCCCGTGGGACGCCCTGTACAAGCAGACCGCCGACGAACCGAACGACCTCGTCTCGGAGGTGCGCACCGCTGTCGAGTACGGCATGTGCGATCCCCGGGACTCGGCGGAGATTGCCTGCGCGGCGACGGAGACCGCCGAGGCCGTGGTGGCGGCCCTGTCGAGCCCGTGGTCTCTCTACACCCCGCAGGACGCAGCGACGGTCGCCTCGGCGTTCTTTGTCCAGCTCCAGCAGAACGCCGACGCACTGAAAGAGCTCGGACAGGCGGTCGGACGGATCGTCGAACGCGGCGAGGCCGAGCTGCCCGCCCCGGCCGGCGCCGGACAGCCGGCGAACCTGACCGACGCCCTGGAAGCGCTGCGGTCGGTGTCCGAGCAAATCCACGGCCTGGTCGCCCGGCACGCTTCCACCACCGTACGCGCGCTCCACGACGCTCCCGGCTCGGCTCCGGTGCCGGCTGACGTGCACGAAACCGTGGTGGCCGTCGCGGACCTGCTCGCCGAGCAGCACGACCAGGCGGTGACGCTGACCCGGCGTCACGAGGACGGCACGTACGAAGACTCCGACGACGGGTTCGGGTGCGGCTGCGACGTCACGGTGCTGGCCGACGGCGAAGAGTACAACTTCCACCGTGGCGACTCGGAGTGGTCACTCACCAGGGAGTCGGACGGCCGGAAGCTGTCCGACGGTTCCACGGTCTACAGCGCCTACAAGACCCTGAGCACCTCCTTGAAGACGGCCCATCCGCAGCAGCTCGCCAACGACGTCCTGCACATCATCACGGCCGACCGCACCTGACCAGCAGAAGAGAAGGAGGCGGGGCGGGGCTCACCATCGTGTGAGGAGCCCCGCCCGCCTCCTGGAGCTACACGGGGACGGTGCGGGCAGGGTCACGGGAGATCGGACGCTCCCGACCCCTCGAGTGTCGGACAGCGTGGGCCCCGACCGTCCCACAGCCTGCAGGCCCAACCCCTTGGCATCCGTCCTGTCCTCTACTGCCAGCCGCTGAGGGCCGCGGAGAGCTTCCGGCGCCACTGATCGCGCCGCAGGCCGCCCTGGGCCGCGGGCTGGGCGCGATGACCTGGTCGGTGACGTCGTAGGTGATGCGATAGGCCATGACCTGAGTGGCGAGGTCCATCCATTCCTGTGGCTTGTGCGCGGGGGCCACGGGGGCCGAGGGCGGTGACGAACCACATCGACCTGATCGGGCCCTTGGGAGTCTGGGACACGAGGGCCGTCGAGCCGCTCGGGCGGGGGCTGCTCGTTCGGCTCAGTGTTCGGCCGCGTTCACAGTGTCTCGGCCGAAGCGGGGCAGCATGGTGAGCGGAGTCCGCCTGGGAGTCCTTCGCACGTCGACCAGGCGGACTGCTTTTGTGCCGGGCTACAGCGTGCGCAGGACGGCGACGACTTTGCCGAGAATGACCGCGTTATCGCCCGGGATCGGATCATACGCGGGGTTGTGGGGCATCAACCATACGCGGCCGTCGTCACGACGCAGGCGCTTCACGGTGGCTTCGCCGTCGATCATGGCAGCGACGATGTCACCGTGGTCCGCTGAATCGGCCTGCCTCACGGTGACGATGTCTCCGTCGCAGATCGCCGCGTCGATCATGCTGTCGCCGACCACTTTCAACGCGAAGAGCCGGCCCTCGCCGATCAGCTGCCGCGGCAAGGGAAACACGTCCTCGATCGATTCCTCGGCAAGGATCGGTGCGCCGGCTGCGATCCGGCCGACCAGTGGAACAGCGGCCATGGCCGGGTCGGCCGATGTCGGCGCCTCGGGGTAGTCCTCGGTCCAGCGGGCACGAACACGGTAGGCGCGCGGCCGGTTCGGGTCGCGGTAGAGCACCTCTTTGCGTTCGAGGGCCAGGAGCTGGTGTGCGACGGAGGACGTGCTGCTGAGCTTGACCGCCGCGCCGATCTCTCGCATCGAAGGCGGGTAGCCCTGGCGGCTGACCTCACGCTCGATGAACCTGATGATCGCGACCTGCCGGGGCGTGAGCCCGTCGGAGTCGACGCGGATACCGGGCGGCCGCCCGGGACGACCTGCAGTTTCGGCCACGTACATGTGGTGCTCCCCCCTTGCGGGACCTTGCTTGAGGGGGACAGTAACCCGCCAACCACCACATAGGGAACAGTTAATCGATCACTGGTTGTATGGGCACTTCTCCGCCCGGCAGGCCTGCACACGAAAAACTCCTGCCGTATCGCTGGTTGGCGACTCTGCGGCGATGTGATCACCGAATCAGGTAACCCGGCGGCTATCCCCTGGTCGCTCTGTACGGCGCCGACGACAGGTTCAGCCCGGTGCCGAGCTCCCGAGCGAAGACACAGTCCACCGAATCGCCCTAGCGGGTTCCGGTCAGGAGGCGAGCAGCGAGGGTCGGCCTGACAGCACGAGCCGAGGGAGGAGACTACTCCCGACTTATCAACAACTCTGCACACTTTTACGATTCTTAGGGACTGAGCAGCAGGGATTGTCGCAGATCTGGCCGTCCAGCTTGATCGCCCGGCAGTACTGCAGGTGCTCCTTGCAGCGGTCGGCTCCGGGGGCGGGTGCCGATAGACAGAGTCGCTGCGGCTTACCGGGAACAGCTGTTTCGAATAGGTGCACTGGCCGAGCTCCGCGGTCGGGCTGGGATGTTGCGAAGTGCAGGCACAGCCGTATCCACGCAGCCGTCTGAGCCACACTGCGTTCAGTGCCAAGACCGCGCGGTCTTTCAGGAGTGGACGGCAGGGTGGTGCGGGTCTCCGAATTCCCCGTCGGTGAGCCAGCTGAACTGCGGAGACCGGTATCGGGGCGGTTCCGAGCGCGGTTCGAGGCTGCGCGCGCACAGCGCACCACCGTCGCTGTCCAGGCTCATCCATGTTCCCGTCCAGCGCGGGTGCCGGTTCGTGATCGCCTCACCGCATCCGGCACACAGCACCAGGGGCACGCAGTGCTGGCGCAACAGGTTCGCGAGTGGGACAGGTTCCAGCTCGGGAATGGCGTATTCGCCGTCCCAGTTGTCGAGTACGACCGAGCTGTTCCAGGCCGCTGTGTCGATGGCCTCCATCCAGGCGGTGTCCGGTTCGACGGCGTGAAAGGTCCGCCATCCGAACACGGGGATGCCGGTGCCGTGCGGTTCCGGGGCCTCGCGGAACGCTTCAAGGGTCGCTGCGGTGTAGTCGGGACGGAACTTGCGTACCTCTGCCTCGATGACGGGCCGGATTGCCGAGTGCAGAAGGTCCAGGGCGGCCAGAACGTTCTCGCTCATCCGGTCCTGCCCTTCGGTGCCGGCCTGGTGCCAGGCGCAGACCAGCATTCGTTCCAGCGGCCCGGCCACGAAGATGGCCTGCTCGATCGCTCCTCCGCCGTCGCTGCCCGGGACAACCTGGTGCCGCATCCGCGCCCCGTCTACACTGCCGATCCACTCCACGGTGACGCCGTCCAGAAACGCTTTCACGGCGTCCGCGGGTGTCGCGTATGTGGCATCCAGGTGCAGGATCTCCGAGACGTAGTCCTCAGGGTCCTCCCAGTCCTCGTCCCGGTCAGGGGTCGGAAGCACGCTCGACGGCTGTCGGTGGGCCCGCAGGGAGGATGTCCGGTCCGTCTTCCGCTTCTTCGGCATAGTCGCTGGGCTTCCTCGGTCTCGAGCGTTGACTTCTTCGCCGGCCGCTCCGGCCGTGCGGCATGGCGGGCGTTCTGGCAGCTCTCCCAAACTCCCGGGCTCAGGTGGGTTCGGTGCTCGTCGTCTCGGTGTCTTCGTCGGCCGGGTCGGGTGCCGTGTGGAGGAAGAAGGGGCCGCCGAGGTCGGACAGGAACGTCGGCCGGGTCGTGCGTGCGAGGACCTGCTGCCGGTACCGGACTCCTGTCCCGTACCGAGCGTGATCCACACCCTGAGGGTTCGTGTCCCACTCCTTCACGTGTTGGAGGACGTCGGCGAGGAGGCGGGCATCGGGGCCTTCCGTCTCTGCGGTCTGCAGCGCCTTCAGCATGGTCACGCTGGTGGGAAACGCGATCCAGGTGTTGGGCTTGGCCTCGGTGACGCTGGTGGCCAGCCGGACCAGCGTGGCGTCCAGCGGATCGTCTCGCCAGGCCTGCGAACTCCGGGTGGTGCCGCTCGTCAGCCACGTGTGCAGGAGATCGCACTCGCGCGCGTTGAGTCCCACGGCCGAGGTGTTGAGCAGGTGGTGGAAGAAGCGGATCAGAAGATCTCGGCGCCTAGGTGTCTCGCGGCGGTCGAAGAGGCAGTGCCGGCACAGCCACCCCATCATGGGGAACCCGCCGTTGCGGGGCTTCTTCAACGGCCGCATCCGCCCGATCTCGTCACCCGGCTTGATCGGGTCTGCGCACAGTCCGCAGGCCTGGGCGACCAGCGCCTTCTTCACGCACCGCGGGACGGGCAGTTGTCCCACGCCCGTCGGCCTGTCGAACCGGGAGCGCCGGGCCTGCACGGGTTCTTCCGAGGGCTCCCGGAGCCAGGAGTCGAGCACCCGGAGCGCCTCGCGCAGGTCGTGCTCGTCCAGGTCCCGAAGTTCGTTCAGGCCGATGGCGCGTGCCACCTTCTGCTGAGGGGCGGGGCGCTGACGGATCGCCTGACGCATCGCGAGCCCCTTCTCCAGGAGATCGCAGAGCCGCTTGCGGCGGAGCCCGTCGAGATCGATGCCGAGGAGGAGGTCGATGCCCAGGTCGAAGCTGCCCTGTCCGAACTCAGCGTCGTCGCTGCCGTCGCTCACACGTACCTCCCGAATGCGGCCTGGGAGCGCCCACAATGCCCCCTGGCTCGTGGCGCCGGACACTTTCTTCACTCCCAGGTGGTCGGCTCCGCCTGAACGTGTCACCGCTCATCCGGCGTTGACAGGCGCTATGCGCCTCTCCGCCGCACTCAACGGGAGGGCTCTCCTGCGGGCTGGGTCATGGTGCTGAGAAACCCGTACCTCGGCGGAGGGACGCGATTGGGCTGCTCCAGTGACGGGTTCGGGTGTGTCGCTGCCGCCGGGTGGAGGGTGAGGCAAGCAGCCCAGGTGCGGCGGTGGGGAGCGTTCCGTGGCGTACGAAGTGATCAAGGTGAAGTTCCAGACGGAGCTCCATGCGCGCTGGTCGGTGTTCTTCGACAATCTGCGGGTGCCATGGGCGTACGAGCCGGTGACGTTCCACGACGACGAGGGATCACCGTGCACGCCGGCGTTCTGGCTGCCCGAGCAGCGGATCTGGTTCGCGGCCGAGGTGGAAGCCCCGGTGTGGTGGGACCGGTTCGCGATGGCGGCCGAAGGGCAGGACGAGTGGCTGGACAGGGGCGGCGAGGAGCCCGACTGGTGCCCGCCGGTGGAAGTTCCGAAGAAGTGGCGCGGCATGACGCTGCTGGCTGAGGGGCCCTTCTTCCCCGACGACGTGCCGGGCGTCGACTCGTGGGGGCGCCCGACCGCGTGGGACGGGCCTTGGCGGTTGTACGAGAAGAACGGGATGAGCGCCTACGGCGACTCGCCCTATCAGTGGTCGATGTGCCCTCAATGCGGTCTTTTCGGTGCCGAGTTCTGCGGGTACGCCGAGCGTCTGAGCTGCGACTGCCTCGACGGCCACGAGCACCGCAAGGTCGCCAGCGGCGGCGACGAGCGTCTGCTGGCCGCCTACCGGGCTGCGCAGGCCGAGACCTGGCAGCACGAGGCCCTGGCCGGCACCTGCTCGACCGCGCTGTGGCCGACCGTGCGCGAGGCCCTGATCCGACAACCCGGTGCCGTGGCGGCCACTGAGAACTGCTTGGGTGCGTGCTGGCCGATCGCGCAGCAGCTGCGCCGGGACCAGCGGCACCCGCTCGCCCCCGAGGAGAGCAAGGCCTTCGGCACGCTGTGCTCGGCCTGCCCGGGATTCGTCTGCGGACAGTGCGGCGAACAGCCGGCGGCCGCGGCCGATGTCCCGTGCTGGACCTGCGAACCACTTGTCCTGCTCACCGAGGGCCAGGCCAGGCAGCGGCTCAACGCGATGGTGACGAAGCTGTCCATCGCGACGCGCACCCATGGGCGCCGCATCAACACGATCATCAACGATTCGATCGGGGTGAAAACGAGGGCAGGGGCCTCGCTGGCCCAGCTCGGTGCCGCGCTCACCAACGCCGAGCGGTGGCTCGATGACCTGTCGTCCATGCCGGCCGACCTCCACTCCTCCTTCGACGAGGATCCCGACACGCTGCACGGTCCCGAGCTCCGGAAACTCCTCGCCACCTGCGTGGGGCCGCTGTCGGGCATGTCCGGCGAGCCGATCCCCGCCGTCCAAATCCGGCTGAACGACTGGATGGGCGTGTCCAGGCGTGCGGAGGCGACCGACGAACAGCTGCGTGACGCCATCGTCCAGGCCCGGGCCTGGCTGAAGGACCCCGACTCGTACCGCGCCTTCACCCATCCCGCGCCGCCGGAGCCCGGCGGCCTGGCTGCGCCGGTCCACACGAAGAACGCCGCCATGGACTCCTCCTGCAGCCTGTGCGCCACCCCGGTGCAGGCCGGTGGACTCATCGGCCGGATGCCCCGCCCGCGGGAGCCGTACCTGCCCATGGCCTGGCTGTGCACCCACTGCCTGTATCACCGGCGGGCCACGCCCCGTCTCACCGACGTGTTCCTGCGGGTCTTCCACCACACCTTCAGCGGCAGCAGCACCACTCCGCTGAACACAGCCGAGGCCACCCTGCTCCTGGAAGCACTGCTGCCCCTTCCCCTGACAAACGACGACGAGCACTTCCAGGAGGCGATCACTGCGCTCCGGCAGGGGATCGACGCCGCGGACCCTACGGTGCCGCTGAGCTACTACCCGGCCCGCGCCGCCGTGGCCACCCTCCATGCAGCGGCGAAACCGCAGGAGACACCGGACAGCGGCACGCCTGTCCTCGCCGCCGTCGCCCAGCACCTGGCCGAGTGGCACCACAACCCTCAGGACATCGACAAGGCCTCCTACCGCAACCGCACCCTGTGGCGGCAAGCCGTCCTCGAGGCCACCCCCGCCCCTACCGTTCTGTCCCAGCGCGGCGGTCCCTTCTGGGTATGAGCGGCAGCTGGCGCCACCATCCACGCCGCTCGCGCTCTGCCTCTGGCGACAGCCCGAGCGCAACGGCCTGATCCGTCTCATTCGACCAGCTTGGAGAACCACCCGATGCCGTACGACGTCACCCGTGATCTCACCGCCGGCTCCCTCCTCCTGCCCGGCGTCGCCGGATCCGTTGGCGCGGTCTACTCCAAGCACCGCACGGATAGGCCGGGCTGGGGCGCGGCCGTCGAGCTCCCCGCTGTACTGGAGATCCTCGCCGCCATCGCCGCCGGCCAGATCACCGCGGCCCAGGCAGAGACGGCGTTCGCCCCGCTCCTTGCCCGGCTCGAAGAGTTCGACCGGGAGATGGACCGGTGCCAGGCCCACTTCGACTACAGCTGAGCTCCCGTCACCGGTCGGAACCGGCAGAGCAATCGAACGTCCGCAGCACTCGGTCCAGGCCGGTCCTGCCTTCCTGTAACAGCACACCCCAGGAGGAGAGCTCCGATGATGCCCAAGAACGCCGGGGGAGAGGACGCGGACAACATCCCGTTCGCGTCGCTCTACGACTACGCGCTCGCCCACCCCTGCCCCACCTGCAAGGCTGCCGCCGGGACACCATGCGACGCGCCTCGCAAGCAGACCGCTCTCCAGCGCGTGGACAAAACCGTGAGGCTGCTCGGACGAGAGCCGAAAAGCCATGACCCGCTGCATCTTCTGCACACGCGTCGCCAGGACGCCGGCGCCCGGCACCTCAACCGGGACATCGGCAATGCCCCCGAGGAGGATCGCGTCCCGGGACGGAGCTACAGCACACTCAGCCGGACTCCCGTCCCGGGCGCCTCCCGAAAGAGGAAAGCGGGCTCGCAGGACACGGACCATCCGACGAGGTGGTGGCCACGCCGAGAGGACCCTGCGGCGCTGTGAGGTGGTCCTACGGACTGATGACAGCCGCCCGCTTCTCCTACGCGTTACAGGACACGTAGGAGACGGCGGTACAGAACTCGCTGAAGACGCCGGAGTTGCTGATCGCCTGGGCCGAGGAGCACAAGCTGCGGCGAAGCTCGATAGACCGCTCTCACGATGGCTGCAGCGGTCCTCGTCTCGGTGGTACACCGGCTCCAGGGGCACACGTGTGACCGACCTGGGCACGGGCATTCATCGACGTGGGAACCTGTTGCCAGTCCGTCCGCGAGCCGCTGGCAGCTTCAGAGGCTCCCTTCCGCGGCCATCGCGACATCCACCCGCTGAAGGTGGACTTGTCTGTACTTCCGGACGCTGCCCGTGCACGGCGCTTGGGGGACAGCGGCGCACTGTGGACATGAGACCGCTGCAACAGTCTCGTCACGAGGCTCGGCCGCCAGCCAGGCGGCACGCCGAAGTTCCTGCAGTTTCCGCTCTGAGTCCGCCTCTTTTCTCTTCACGTACGCGGCGTTCATCTCCGCCGTACGGTCCGTCAGCGGGTCATCCAGTACCTTACGAAGATCCCCATCGAGCGGCGGCGGCACTTCTTTCGGCCGGTCATACGCGTACGACTGGAGCTCGTATTCCTTTGGCCAGTCGCAGTCAGCCAGCTGTCGCCGGGCCTTGTGGAATCCCCGTTGGAGCTTCCCCGTCGGGTTCATGCACAGCTCCGCCGCCGGCGCCTCGCAGTGAGGGCAGGACACCGAAAGGATGTCGATCAACCCCCTCCGACGCTCTGCGCGATCCTCAGCGACTCTCACCCGCTCCCGTTCTGCCTCTTCTTCCTTGCGGAGCCGCTCGGCCTCCTTCTCCTCGGGCGTCAGGTGGAAGGGACACCGCGACTCAGCCACCACCCACCCGCAGGGCGTTCCGTCCTTCTTCGGATGCCCGCACAGGTCCGTGTTGTGCCATTCGACGGCGCGTCCCATCTTCCAAGGCCCGGTGTACGTGCCACCGCAGCATGCGTATGACGGCAGATGGCTCGGCTCCAACGGGACTGCGGCGTACAGGTGGCCGGCTACCTCGACCACGAGCTGCGGGGCGGCGCACGCGCACCCGGGCGCCTCGCTTTGTGTGCTCACGAACGGCCTAACGCGAGAAATGGCTGGCCAGGGTCTGAGTTGGCCCGTCTTCACTCACTTGGGTCAAAGTACTGATGCTTCGCCCTGAGACAGGACTGCGTGGGCGTCTTCGCTGGCCCGTGCGACGCTCGAGGGGTGGCAGTCGGGGCATCGCGCCATCCGGGAGGTGTCCTCTCCTGGAAGGGTGACTGACACCCATCGGAGACCGACATCTGGTCCGTCACACCGGCCGCACCAATCAGGCAGAGACGCCAAGCGTGCCGTCGGCAGAGACGGAGGTTCCGGGAGGATCTGACCGCGTGCGAGGGCGGCCTTCACGAATCCCGCGGCCAGCAGACTATAACTGTCCGCAGCCCGATAGCGGCCATCACCGAGAAGCGCGCGGGCTTCCATGAGGAGTTCTTCTGCGGTGGTCAGGTGCTCGTAGGGGGAGGGCACCGGTTTTACCTCTCGTCAGGGAGCACGGGTAGGTCGCGTCGCGGTGACCGAGGCACCGAGCGCCGCTCACGATCACGGATCTGAGGCGGTGGAACTACTGGCGCCGTTCGTTTTTCGCCGGCGACGCAGAAAAGACAGCGCGGTCCTCCGCTCGCAGCGGGATCGACCGGGGCCCCGGGATGCTGCCGGCATCGAGAGTACGAACGCGGTCGCGACAGCTCACGCGCGATGATGAACGCGCCATGCACGAGGTCGGCTACACGGGAGAATTCCTCCCATTCCGACCGGAAGTGCAGATCGAAACTCAGGTCGTTGATCTGCCTCATCCTTTCCAGCAGTCCCTCGTGCGTATAGGGAGGCGGCGGAATCTCATACACACCTGGCTGCCTGGGAGCACCACGGCGAGCCCGCGGGTCACCGACACGTCGGTTGCTGTTGCAAAACAGGCACTGCCCCCACCCCTCTGGCGGCTCAGGATCGACCGGTCCGTTGGGATGGATCTCGCAACCCGTTGAGTTCCGAGGCAGACCGAGATTGCGGACCGTGACAAACACCTTGTAGAGCGAGTCGGCAATCTCGTCATACTCCGTTGGATCTCCGTGGCCCGTGATTGCCCGGATCCGGTCGTCCACGCTCGGGAGACTGGAGCGCAGCTCCGCGAGGAAGAACGGCCGCTTCGTCGGCACGCGATAGGTGGAGTGAGGCGGAAAGTCCACGGGGGACAGAGCACCGCACCAACTACCGCAGACGCCAGTTCGTAAGCGCAACTTCACCCGCACGATGAAGGATCCGACACCATCGGGTGACGGTCAGTCCAAGGGCGATGGGTGTACAGCGGAGATACCGGGAGTCTCCATCCTCACCCGGCCTGGGGCACCCGCCGTAACGACGCCAGTTGATGGCCGGACGCCTTGTCGGTCCGGAAGCTAAGGGGAGGATTCATCTTTCCACCTGGTGGGCGAATTCTCCGAACCGTGCCACGGACCGCCCTCGGCGCACCGCTCATCCGCCTGACGAGCCCGGCCCCCCAAGTGTCCTTCCAGGGGCTCCAACGGCCCCCCTAGCGCCCTGAACGGGCTCCGGCGGTGATCTTCCGCGACTCAGGCGTTTCGGGCCCGTAGGCGCCCACCCGGGGCTTCCCGGCCCCCGTCGGGCCGATCGGCTCGGGATAGCTCGTGCAGTCCGGCCAGGATGCAGGCCTGAGCTGTGCTTCGTACCGTCGAAGATGGCATCCGACAGGACGGACCGCCTGCAGGCCCGCGACCACGCCCCCTGGTCGCGGGCCTTGTTCATGCTCAAGGCCCGTCCACGGGTACGCCAGGTCACGGGCGGCACTCATCGGTTGCGGTCCGGCAGGGCCTGGTCCGTGTGATGGAGGTAGGCGGTGTAGGCGGCCTCGGCGAACCACCAGCTCTCCGGAGTCGCCCGAGGGTAAGGCCGCGGCCGGGCCAGTGTGACGGTTCCGATCGTCGTTGCTGAGAAAGACTCCGATGCCGGCGCGGACGAAGCGCTGGAGCCAGTCGTCCGTGCGAGGGCGCCGGCGCGCGATGCGCACGGCAGCCCCCGCGAACTGCCGGTAGCGGCCGGCGGAGTCGAAGGCGAGCTGGCCGAGGGCGGGGACGGCGAGTTCGGCCAGGGTGACTCGGCACGCCCTGATGGCATGTCGGGTGACGTGCCCGCGGGAGACGGTGCAGATTCCGGCCGGCGTCTGGGAGACGTAGTCGCGTTGGGCCGGGGTGAGAGCCGCCAGCAATACGGGCAGGTCCGCGGGGAGGGTCCCGAGGGTGGCAAGGCCGCCGAAGCCGTAGACGGTCACGGCACCGATGCCAGCCGCCTGCCGGCGGGCGTGCTCGGCAGGGTCGATCTCCAAGTGGAGAACAGCGCTGGGCAAACCGCCGTACGCCACGGTCTCTGAGGCGATCGCGTGGGTGAGGGTCACCGGCTTGCCCCCGTCGCGGCTGGCTTGCCCAGGGCCTTCAGCTGTTCCTGGACAGCGGTGAGGACGTCTACTGGCGGCGTCCACAGTCCGAGGGCACCGCGTGCCGGTACGGGCCGGGGGAGGGGGGTGACGTCGCGGAGGATCCAGTGCCGGTACCCGGGGAACCCCCAGGGGCCGCAACAACCGTCGGTGGCCTGGTGGCAGAAGTCGAGGACGGCGGTGGCAAGGACGGCGCCGCGGGTGCCGGGCCAGGTATGCCCGCCGAGGTGGGCGGCGGTGACGCCGGAGGCGTGGGTCTGCTGCGCGGCGTGGATGAGGATGGTGGTGCCTACGGCGGCTCGGGGGATGGGGCGGCTGCGGTTCTCGCAGCGTTTGGTGCCATGGGTGATGGCGTCGGCGTAGGGCTGACGCACCGTAAGTGCCCGAAATGTCATGTTCATGGTAATTTTCACGTGTGAGCCATGTCGACGAAGCGGGAGTAGTGCAGCTGCGAGGCGAGGGTGATCGTGGCGGTCGCCCCGTTGCGGTGCTTGCCGACGATGACGTCGACCTCGCCGGCGCGCGGGGAGTCGGGCTCGTAGGCATCCGGGCGGTGCAGCAGGATGACGATGTCCGCGTCCTGCTCAAGAGACCCGGACTCGCGCAGGTCGGAGACCTGCGGCAGCTTGTCGCTGCGCATCTCGGGGCCGCGGTTGAGCTGGGCCAGGAGCACGATGGGCAGGAAGAGTTCCTTGGCGAGCAGCTTGATGGAGCGGCTGATCTCGGAGACTTCCTGCTCGCGTACTTCCTGGCGCCGCTTGGAGCCGCCGGTGATGAGCTGGACGTAGTCGATGACGATCATGCTCAGGTTCGGGACGCGGTGTTTGAGGCGACGGCACTTCGCCTGGATTTCCGGGAGCGAGCGGGCCGATTCGTTGATGTACAGCTCCGCCTCGCCGTAGTGCTGCGCGGCGTTCGCCAGCCTGTCCCAGGCCGGTTCGTCCAGGTGGCCGCCGCGCAGGTGGTGCATCGCCACCCGGCCCTCAGCGGACAGAGCCCGCATGTTCAACTCGTCCACGCTCATCTCCAGGGTGATGAAAGCGGCCGGCCGTCCGGCGCCCTCGATGCGCCGGCCGGCGGAGTCTCGCGGCATGGTGCAGGCACGCGCGAAGTCCATGGCGATGGTCGACTTTCCGTGCCCCGGGCGGGCCGCGACGATGATGACCTGGCCGGGCTGCCACCCCTGAGTGAGGCTGTCAAGGTCGGTGAAGCCGGTCGGGACGCCGGTGATGCCTTCACGGGTCCCGGCCGCCTCGATGGCGTCCAGGGTGCCACCGACAGTGTCGCGCGGGAGCAGGAAGTCGTCCTCACGACCGCGGGTCTCCACCACGCCGGCGACCTCGGCGGCCGCGGCTGCGGCGATCTCGTCGATCTCGCCCTCGCCGGCGTACCCCATGCCGACGATCTTGGTACCGGCTTCCACCAGGCGTCGCAGGACGGCTTGGTCGCGTACCTGCTCGGCGTAGTACGAGGCATTGGCGGCGGTGGGCACCGACTGCACGAGGGTGTGCAGGTAGGAGGGCCCGCCGACGCGGTCCAGCTGGCCGCGCCTCTTCAGCTCGGCGCCGACGGTGATCGGGTCGGCGGGCTGCTGGAGCTTGAGCAGGTCGAGGATCGCCTGGTGGATCGTGCCGTGCACCGGCCGGTAATAGTCGTCCGGCTGCAGGATGTTCGAGACTTCGACGCCAGCCTCGGGGGACAGCAGCATGCCGCCCAAGGTGGCTTCCGCGGCAAAGTTGTCCTCCGGCCGAGCTCCGGGCGGAACGCGCTCGAAGCCGCCGGTCTTCCGGCCCTGGTCGTCGTCGGCCCAGTCGGCCTCGTCCGGGCTCGTCTGGCTGGGTACGCTCATGTTGGTCCTTCTGTGGATCATGCGGCCGCCGGGCCTGGCGAGGTTTTCCGGCGGCCGCGCTGCGTGTATGGGCGGCGAAGCGGTCAGATGCTGGGCTTGCGAAGTCCCGCCAGCAGCGCGGCGATCCCCGGCGGAGCCGGAACCGGCTTGTAGTCCGGGTCCGCTTCGGGCATCTTCGGCGGCTGGCTACCGGACCCCTGCGCGGGAACAGCCACGCCGGCCACGATCTCGAACAGCGGCAGGTTCGGCACCCGGTCCCGCTCCAGCACCGAGCCGTAGTTCTTCACACCGGTGGGGTTCTTCGTCAGCTGCTCGACCAGCAGCCTGCGGGTGCGAGCGTCGAGGTCCCCCAGCTTCGGCCAGCCCTGGTCCGCCATGGCATCCAGAAGGACGGGGGCGAGGGCCTTGGCCTTCACCCGTCCGACAGACCACGGCGGCGGAAGCATCTGAAGGAACCGGGCAGCCGCTTCGGTTTCCCCGGAGTCGAAGACCCTCCCCTCCTCCTCCGGCGCAGCCGGCTCGAGACCGGTGGTGCCTGCGAGGGGGTTGGGGGAGGAGGTAGTTACCTCCTCCGGGGGGTGTGGGGGGGACGGCCTTCCGCTTCTCCTGTCAGGAGAAGCTGTCTGACCTGCGGAAACGTCTCGTTTCCCGCTTCGCCTGACAGCGCGTGCCTTGTCAGCGCGTGCCTTGTCAGGAGAAGCGGTTTGACCTGTGGAAATATCATTACTGGCGGGTAGCGTGGGAGCCGCTTCTCCTGACAGGGGAAGCGGGACATCCTGTGGTGAATCGGACGCAACTGGAGGGGCCCAATTCGGGTTCAGGCTGGGGAACTCGTAGAAGGTGTATTCGACCGCGCCGAAGTTGCCGCCGTTCTCCTGGGTGCGGTGCAGAAAGCCGGCGGCCCGCAGCCGGGCGACCGACTCGTAGACGGCCTTGCTGCCGATCAACCCCTTGCCGTTCGAGCTGCGGACTCCCTCGTGGCGCAGCGCTTCCACCAGCTCATCCACGCTGAAACTCTGACCGTCCTCGCACAGGAAATGGATGTGGGCCAGGACCAGAAAGTCGAGCGCGTGGGTCAGGCCGGAGCCGTAAAGCATGTGCCGATACAGCGGCACTGATGGCCGCAGCGCTGGCGCCCGGCCGGTGACCCGAGCCGACCCCGGCTCCTGCAGAAGGTCCCCGGTCACAGAACGCCTCCCTTTCGCCGAGGACCGCGCACCGTTTCGGGGCGCATGGCCGTCAATCGGGCGCCGGTGGCGGACTTGTTGATGACTCGGGGCGTCATCTGGCTCGCGCCCTGCCCCTCCGTAGCCGGAAAGGCGGGGCGGAGGCCGTCGGATAGGGGACGCACGGGGTAGACGTGCACGGCACACCTCCAAGTGGATGTTGTGCCGTGAACACTGCTCAGACGGGCTTGCCCGAAGGCTTGCCTTGGCATCGTGTGGGGGACGGGCTCGGCTTGCCCGATGCTGGGCAAGCCGCCTGGGTCCCGGCTGGGCAAGCCGACGCCGAGGCGGCTGCTCCTGGAGGCGCGGGTATGGGAACTCGCGAGGTTGATGCGAATTGACACGGTTGTCCCTAAAAGAGGGAGCCGTCAGTCAGCGATCAAGGGTGACGCGGATCACCGAGCGTAGGCCCGTGCTGGGCTTCTGCCGGTGCATCTGTCTATTCTGATGGGTAGGTGACTACACGGGCCTCGTGTCCAAGGCACCCGGCGCGGTCACCGCGCTGACTACGACTCCGTGTGCTTGCAGGCTGGGGAGTCGAGCTAGACGGCCGTTCCTGTGTCAGCAGGGCGGCCGTCGCTGTATCTACGGCGGCATGTGCTCTTGCATGAGGGAATCTTCCTCTTCGGGGCTAAGTCGTTAGTCGCGACTCGCAGGCATGTGTCTGCCTGCTACGTCAGCTGGGAGTGCCTCAAAAGCCCTGAGTACGGATCTCGGATCGCCGTTGAAGACGATGTGCAACTCGTCGGTGGAGGGCGGTATGAAGCGGGTGGCGAAGCGCTGCAGGTCGCTCTCGTTGAATTCGATTGAGTTGGCGTCGATCAAAGCCTTTGCGTTCCGTGACTGGATCCGGCGCCAGCGTTCCTCGTGAGGCACAGGTAGGAAGATCAGCAGGGGCGTTCCGCTCGCCTCTCGGATGGCCGAGATCCAGTGAGAGCGCTCCTCAGGTGTCCAAAAGCCGTGGTCGATAACCACATCGTGCCCAGATGCCAGTTCGCGTCGAAGCTGCGACTCGATCTCCCGCAAGATAGGGGCCTCGCGGATCAAAAACTGACCGCGGGGAAAATCTCTCCCGTAGTGGCCGTGGCGACGGAACATCTCCTCGTCCGGGCAGAGTCGCTTGAAGCCACAGGCCTCCAAAGCCCGTGCAAGCGTGGTCTTACCCGCCCCCGGCATCCCCGCCATAACCACTCCGCGGGGTCGACGTGGAGTCATGCGACTACCTCGGACACCTTGGTCCGTGTCCGGCCCGGCGCGCCAAGGTCGACACCGTACTCCAAGACTTGATCGTCCGCGTCGAGGAAGCGCGACGTCAGTACCAAGATCGCCGCCACCGTGTGGGGTGGCAGCTCGAGCGCTTCCAAATCGTCGCCCGTGGCGATGCGTGCCTGCTCTTCGTCGATCCGGCGGACAGTGATGCGGTTCGTCGCCTTGGCGATCTCGTTCAGAGAAGAGCCGTTCGGTAGGCGTTCGCTGCGTAGCAGAGCCGGCACGACTGTGGCGAACTCAGTCGGCAGCCATGAGGTCGAGTAGGCCACGATGCCGCGGGCGTCGCGGTAGACCCGGCTCCGGCGAATGACGTCATCTCCGCCGGCAATGCCGAGTGCAGCTGCTACATCTGAGGGCGCAGCCACTATGGCGGCGCGGTGACCAGATGACTGCTCACCATCGCCCCAGGTGGAGTGAGTTAGCCCGCTTCGATCGTGCCGCTCAGATCCGGAGGATAGGCCGACAGGGCGACCGATTACCTCGGTTCCTACACCTGGAATGCCTTTCACGATTCCTTCGTCGCGGAGGAGTCGCATGGCCCTATCCGCGGTGGCAGTGCTGACTCCGAACTCGCCAGCAAGGGCCTTGATGCTCGGCAGCAGGTCACCGGGGCGAAGGTCTCCCGAGCCGATGCGTTCCCGGAGCTGTTCCGCGATGCGCATATAGGGCGGCCTGTTGTCCGCCCGACGCTGCCCTGTCACGGGGTGTCCTCCTTCCGATCTTCTTTTCCTGGCTACCTCACTGTACCGCTTGACACCTGAGGGTACCTGATGCAACCTGATGTATGTCAAGGAGCTCGCAAGGGCCCCTAGACCAGACGAGTCCTTGCCCTGAGAAGGGCAGGGCCGGGGTTGATAGCTCCATCAAATCCCCCGGATCGGCCCCCTGGCCGAGCGCTCCTCTGCACGTCGCAGCGCTGATGTGCTGCCCGTCCTCCAGGACGCGGCCTTGCCCGTGCACCTGGCGGTCGGAGAACACACCGCGACGCAGTCCCTCTCTTCTGGAACGAGGAGTCCTCTATGTCCACGACGCTCGTGACCCCTGAGACGCCGGCGGCCCGCAAGCGCCGCCGTAAGACCCGTACCAAGAACGTCAGCCACCTGCCGCCGCTCGTCGCCTCCCAGCTCAAGGCCTCCCAAATCGACCTGACGCCGGGCAAGGAGCACCTGGTCTGCGCCGCCTGCGAGCGCTGGACGCCGATCACCGGCGTACAGGGCACGCCCAAGCTCGTTCCGCACCACACCGGCCGCGCCGGCACCGCCGAGCCGCGCCGCTGCTCCAACACCAACCGCCGTGTCGTCATCGACATCGACATCACGCAGTGGCGTACCGAGTGGACCGAGGCGGCCGCGACCGCCGCCGCCCGGCGCGCCACCAAGGTCCTGCGTAAGCCCAAGGCCATCGCGGCTCCGGCCGTCAGCCAGATCACGCCCGCCCCTCTCAGCGCGGTCAGCGCGCTCGACGCCTACCGCGCGCACCTCAAGAAGTGCCGCAAGAGCGAAGGGATGGACCACTGCGGCGGCGCCCGTCGCTGCGCCGACGGCGCTCGCCTCGCCGCCCTGTACGAGCAGCTGCTGCCCAGCCACTCAGTCCACGACCGGGTGCGCACCCGGGAGGCTCAGGTCGACAAAGTCCTGGCGCGCGTCCGGACGACGAGAGCCTCGAAGACGGCGGCGGCCGAGTGGACGAAGCATCACCAGGCTACGACCGCGCCGAAGACGGAGCTGGCCAAGCGCTCCGGCACGGCGGTCGAGGAGGCGAACAACACCCGCAAGCTTCCCCCGCCCGGCACGATCTCGCATCTGCGCGGCATCGAGGTGCCGTTGAAAACCCTACGTCCCAAGCGCCCCGCCCGCTGACCAGCTCCCGCACAGCCACTGCGGCCCCGGACACCCCGACGGCGGGGTGTCCGGGGCCGCGGGCCGCTCCCGCCCAGCCAGACTCACCGACCCGGAGAACCTGATGCAGACCACCCTGGCCCTGACCGTCCGGCTGACCGCCGGGACCGACTACGACGAGACCTTCGACACCGAGGCCCTCGCCCTCCTAGACGCTCTCGACGTCGACCTCCCCGCCATTGACGACACGACAGTGGACCTGGACGTCTACTACGGCACGCCGCTGGAGATGTACGAGCCGGCGGGCACGCTGCGGGAGATGCGGCAGCACGCCGCCGCGATCGTTGCCGCGCCGGTCGACCAGCGCTACCAGCTGTCCCTTGCCCACGGCGCCGAGATCAGGGCTCGCGTGGACGCCGCCCGCGACATCGCCGCCACGGACCCGACAGTCATCCCCTTGGTACGCGAGCGACTGGCCGACGTCCTCCTCCACGCCGCACAGCCGCACGTCATGCGGACGGCCGCCGTGACGCCGCTCGCGGCCTGACACTCGCACGAACGACCACGGCCTCGGCCGCCCCGCACCATCCGGGGCGACCGAGGCCGTGGCTGCTCGTACGACAGCCGACCAGAAAACAGATCGGCCCCCGGATGCACCCGGGGGCCGATCGAGGACCTTGTAGGAGGCCCCCTTGAACCGCTCCAGCATCGCACACACCCTTCCCCGGCTCACCGGTAACTGCCCGAGCTGCAACGGCCCGTTTGAGGCCTGCCGCTGCGGCGCGCGCCCCACGGTTCCGACCGGCCTGTCCGTACGGGCTGGGACCGTCGATGACATCGAGCGCGAGGACGACGCGAAGGGCTACGAGCCCGAGAACGCCTTGAGGCTGCACCGCCTCGTGCGTCACCTCGTGGCCGACAGCGACCACCGCGCCCAGCAGGCCGGCCGTCAGTCCCGGCGCACCCTGGACCAGATGGTCCCGGAGCGCCAGCGCCGCGAGTTCCTGTCGCTGGTCGGTCCGGCGCGGGTCGCCGACGACGTCTGCCCGATGTGCGAGCACTGGCAGTGCCGGTGCAACAACTCGCTCGCCCCGGCGTTCGCCGGGGCCGGATCGGTCCGGGGGGAGTGAGCGCGGTGACTGACGCCGAGCGCGAGGAACTGTCCCGGAAGGTCGCCGAGGCCAATCGGCAGTCCCGGGAGAACCCGAAGTGAGCCGTCAGGCCGACGACCTGTACCGCCGGTACATGGCCGCCGATACCGCCTACCGCACCCACGCCGCCAGCTGCGACGCCTGCACCTGCACCGCCCCCGGCACGGACTGCCCGGCCGGGACGCGGGCGTACGAGTCGTTCTCGACCCTTCAGGCGGCCTACCTCAACAAGCTCAAGCCCCGGAACTGACCTGCGCGGGGCGTGCGGAGTCCGCACGCCCCGCGCAGCACCGCTTCTTCCCACTGCCCCCGGCGTCCGGCCGGGGGCGGTCCTTGTCTCCGAAGGCCTTCCTCCTTCTCCGCCTGACGGTGACCCGCAGTGACCGGCTGCCGGTTGCCTGATCCGCCCTGCCCGGCCGCCAGGCCGTCCGGCACGACCGACCAAGGAGTACACGATGACGATCAGCACCGATTCTTCCCGCCCGGCCGGGACTCCCTTCCCGCCCGGCCCCTACGACCCCGACCTCCACCCCGACGCCCAGGAGCACGACTTCGCCGACGAGCCCGACGACCCGGGCGACGAGCAGCCCGTGGAGCGCGTCTATGCGAAGTGGGAGCTGTGGCTCGCGGGCTTCGGTGTGTTCCTCGGCACGGGCGTCGCCGTCCTCGGTCTCTACAGCAGCTTCGGCGCCCTGTACGAGAAGGCGAAGCTGCCCGCGGCTGAGGGCGGCTGGGGGTGGGACGACCCGTGGCTGCTGCCGGTCGGCATCGACGTGTCGATCCTCGCCTTCGGCATCGTCAACCTGCTGCTGATCCGGTCCGGCCGCCCGCTGTGGTGGATCAAGTGGGTACCGCGCGGCGGCACGATCGCCACGATCTACCTCAACTGGGAGGCCGCCAACACCGTTCCGGCGCAGATCGGCCACGCCGCCCTCGCCGCCCTGTGGGTGATCTTCTCCGAGATCGCCGCGCACCTGTACGCCGCGCACATCGGCGAGGCCGGCGGCGCGCGCCGGATGGGCAAGATCCGGCTGTCGCGGTGGCTGACCCAGCCGCGGACGACGTGGCAGATCTGGAAGCTGATGCGGCAGGAGGAGATCACCTCCTACGAGGGCGCGCTCGCTCAGCACCAGGCGTGGATGGTCTACGCCCAGCGGCTCGCCTCGAAGTATCAGACGCGCCGGTGGCGCCGGCGGGCCACTCAGGAAGAGCTGGCGCCCTTTCAGCTCCGCAGGGTCGGCCTTTCAGTCGAGGAGGCGCTCGCGGTCCCGCTGATGGAGGAAGTCCGTGAGACCCAGCGTCTTGCCGAAGCGGCTGTTCAGCGGGCCGAGGCCGAGATTCAGAAGGTCGGTGCGGATGTTCAGATCCAGACCGCCCAGCTTCAGGCGGAGGTCGACAAGATCCGTGCCGAAGGCCGTCTGAAGATCGCCAAGGCGGAAGCGGAACGCGAGGCTCAGGCGGAGATTCAGCGGGCTGAGACCGACTTTCAGATCCGCGAGTCCGAGCGTCAGCACGCCCTCAAGCTCCAGGAGGACCAGGCCGAGGCAAAGGCCCAGGAGCTCGCCGACGAGACCGAGGAGCGCCGCACTCTCGCCCGTATCGAGCGGGAGAAAGCGCAGGCCAACTGGGCCCGGGAGAAGCAGCGGATGGCCTCGGAGGGCACCGAGGAGGAGCGCCGCATCCAGGCCGACGCCGCCGCCCGCGCCGAGCGCGAGGAGGCCGCCCGGCAGGCCGGCATCGCCCAGGAGCTGGAGCGCGCGGCCCGCGCCGAAGCGGACCGACTGAAGGCCCTCGCGGTAGCCGCTGAACACGAGCGGCTGGAAGCTGAACGGCGCGCTCAGGCCGTGAACGCGGCTAAGCAGGAGCAGCTCGACAGGGAGGAGATCGCCGCTTCCGTCACCCGCGAGGAGAAGGCGAAGGAGGAAGCGGCTGAACGCCGGGCGCGGGCCGCTGAACATGAGGCGCGTGCGGTTGAGCACGCGGCCCTGGCCCGGATGAACCAGGCTGAGTGGGACGCCCACCGGGTCGCCGCGATGATCCATGCCCGCGGCGAGAGCGCGGTCACCATCCGCGTGATCTCCGAGGAACTCGGCATCTCCACCGGCTCCGCCCACGACCGCAGGACCCGCGCCGTCCAGCTCCTCAAGAAGCAGACGGAGAAGGGCGACCAGAGCGCCGAGTCCGTCCTGCGCGCGGTCTGACAGGCAGCTGACCTGCTCGAACGAACCAGTTTCGACGGTTCCACCGGCCCCCGGGACGAGGAAAGCGCCCCGGGAGCGCGGTGAAGGCGCCGAAGCGCCGCCACCACCCTGCCACGGCCACGCCCCGGAAAGAGGCGAATCCGCAGGCGGACAACCCGATTCACCTATCCCCTTGGAGGACGAACCCGTGAATCCCGAGCCCCGTCCCGAGGCGGCCCCGCAGGGCCGGCCGCCCGGGCACAACGCCCTCAACCCGCTGCAGGACGTGGCCGCCAACGCGGCCGCCACCGCCCGCTACCTCGCCGACATCCAGCGGGTGGTGCGCGACACCGAGCGCCACCTGGCCACGCTGACGGACGAGACCAGCGTCCACCTGCGCGGAACCCACCTGGAAGGCGACCATTTCTGGCACGCCAAAAAGCGCGCTAGGCCGGTGGAAAAGGCCCTGCAGAAGGTGCTGAAGGACGCCAAGAATCTCGCCGCCGACCTCGAGGCCGCCGCATACAGCCGCCGCGCTTTCGACGAGAATTGCGCGAACACGGTGAAAGATCGGAAGGAAAAGGAGTTGGAAAAGCAGCGGAAGAAGAACCCGCAGCAGATCCCGCCCATGCCCGCCGCCCCGCCCGGACTTCACAACAAGCCGGAAAGCAGCTACGCTTCCCCCGTGTCGAACATTCACGATCTGCGAGGACGTGAATCGGCGTGAGCAACGCAAGCCGCCCGCTGACCCGACACGAAGTCAAAGCGCAGAACTCCCGCGCCTATCTCCTCCAGCAGCGGGACGACTACATTCGCCGGTACGGCGAAGACCTCGGCGCTTTTCACTTCCTGATGATGCTGCTGAAGACGCAGGGCACCAAGGCCCACAAGCGCGGCGACATCCAGGCACTGCGGGCGTTGGCAAACGATCTGCACGCCGTCTACGTCAAGCACACCCAGTAGCACCCACCCACGAGGCCCCAAGGGGGCCGGCCGCCACGGCCGGCCCCCTTCGGCTTGCCCCCAACGCCCGCACGCCCGCCCACCCGCATGCCCGCCCGCGTACACGCGTGTACGCGAGGCACCCCGACCCTGTCAAGGAAGGAGCCCGACACGGTGTCCAGCACCTCCGACGGCCCCGGTGACGGCCCCGGCCGGCTCATCCCCTTCCCCCCGGGAAGCGATGTCACCGACCGGCCCGTACCGCTCGCCGATATCGACCGCCTCATTCCCCCGCCCAGCGAAATCCCTCCGGAAAGCGCCATGGAGCGGACGATCGAACTACCGCCCGTGCGGGAGCCGATCGCCCCGGAACGCGTGCTGCACGCCGAATCCGCCCCTGCTCATTCCCCGGTTGAATCGGAATCCGGCATGGGAGAAGAGAGCGGTGGTGAATACGAATACGAGTCGCGGCGGACCGTTATGGAAAGGATCGGCGACTGGCTCGAATACCGTATCGCCCGGGGAAACGCCGCTCTCGAGGCCGAAGGCCCCTACCGGGAAGCGGTCATTGAAGCGAAAGTCGCCCGCCTGAAATCGGAAAGCGAACGCGAAATCGCACTGCTTAAGGCGCACAACAAACTGCGCCAGGCCGGTATCCAGGCGGCGGCCGACAAAAAGACCGCTCAGGGAAAGGGTGATGCGGCCGTGATGAAGTCCAGCTCCGGCCCCTCCGGCGGGAGCTGGGGCGGTTCCGGTAGCGGGCGCGGCGGGTCTGGCGGCGGCCTGGGCGGAGGCGGCAGAAACGCCCCCGGGCCGAGCGGCGGCCGGGGCGGCGCGGGGTCCGGGGCGGACAAGGGTGGCCGTAAGGACGTCAGGTCCTCCGCCGCGCAGTCGCCGACCTTGGCGAGGGCGGACGACAAGGCCCGCGAGCAGCGGACCAGGGCGAAGGCGGACCAACGGGCCGCGGCCGTGAAGGCTAACGAGGACAAGCGCCGCCAGAAGGACCAGCCCCGCCAGGAACGGCAGCGCGCAAAGGAGCAGTCCCCGGCCGGAAGTGGCCGGAGCGGAGGCGATGGCGGCCGAAACGGCACCAGAAGCCCCGGCGCCGCTTCGCCGCGTCAGGAGCGGATGGCCGCCCGGCAGTCCGCCCGAGCCGAGCGGCACGCCGAACGCGGCAAGGCCAAAAACCAGCGGCAAGCGGCCGAACACGCCTCCGCTCTGAAGGACCGAGCCAAGGACCGCGACCAGGCGCGCGCCGAGCGGCAGCGGGCCCGGGACAAGGAATGGGCGGACCGCGAAGCCCGCGAGGGTCAGGAGAAGAAGGACCGGGCCGAGCGCGCCGCCGCCCGCGCAGCCAAGCGCCAGGAGCGGAAGACCAGACGCGAGGAGAAAAAGGCGGCCGGCGCAGGGCGTACGACGTTGGGCGAGGCAGTCGGGGCGGAGGCGCAGCGACGGTTCGACAAGCGCCGCCAGGCCGCCGAGGAAGCCCGTACCGCCAAGGACAAGGCCGGCGATGGCAAGGCCGGTACGGAGAAGGACAAGGCCAAGGCCGACACCAGCGAGCCCAAGGAAGGAACCGAGGCCAAGAAGGCCAAGGAGCAGGCCGACTCCGGAAAGCCGGGTCCGGACTCCGAGAGCGTCACGAAGGATGACGGCAAGGACGAAGTCGGCAGCAAGGAAGCCGAGGAGGCCAAGAAGGCTGCCAGCGACAAGACGACGGAGACCGGCGGCCCGGCAACAGACAAGACAGAGGAGGAGAACCCAGGCGAGCCCGGCACCGACAAGGCTGCCGGGAAGGAGGAGAAGGGGCCTGGCAGCGACGACGGCAAGACCGGCAAGTCCGCCGGCCCCGAGGAGTCCGCCGCCAAGGGCCCTGGAAGCCCCTCAGAAGTCCCGGCGGGTGCGCCTGCGGGTACGGAGTCGGAAGAGGCCGAAATCGTCGAGGAGAAGCCGTCTGGCGGCTCCGAGGAGACGGTTGCCGACGAGGAAACGCCCCCGGGGAAGCGTTCGTTCGGTGAACGCGTCAAGGACCGGCTCATCAAAAACAAGCCCCCCGTCGAGGAGGAGCCGCGGACTCCGCTGTGGATGGAGGCGGAAGGAGAGCGCGCCCGCCCTCCGATGCGGCCGCAGCCCAAGGACGACATTGTCGACGCCCAGGTCATCAGCGAGGGCGACCGCCTCGACGAGGGGACCCGGGAGGCTTTCGAAGCTGCGGCCCCCCGCAGCCGCGAGAACGCCCACCCGTCCGAGGAAGTCTCCCCGAAGGGTGCCGCCGAAGAGGGTCGGGCGGCATCAGGGGAACCCCCCAGCCCCGGTACACCGGCCGTCAAAGACGGCAAACCAGCTGAGAAGGCCAAGCCGTCCGACGCCGGCGAGGCGACCGGCGGCGAGCCCGACCCGTTGGCGGACCTCACCGACGCCCAGCTCCTGGGATTCCTCGTCCCCGGGCACTCCCGCCCGCCCGCGCCTTCAGCGCCCGTTTGGGACGACACCGCCACCCCGGCCGGGAGCGGCCTTGAGGCAGGAATCCCGGCGCAGTCCGCACCACCCGACACCACCCGCAAGGAGGCCCCGCCGATGGGCAGCACCTCGGCCGGTTCGCAGCTGGCTGCGAAGCACCAGACCGACATCACCTTCGACCAGTACCTGGTGGGGATGACCAACATCGCCCTGGCCGCCCTCAGCGACAAGGAGACGGCCGAGGAGATGATCGGCCGTCTGCTGGCCACGGCCAAGGCACTCCAGGAGATCGCCGACGACCTGGCCGACGACCACAACATCGACAAGAAGATCGTCGCGCAGATCAGCGAGCTGTCCGAGGCGCTGAACGCGATGACGGCCCAGGCCACCCGGTGCGCCCAGGAGTGCGCGGACGCCGCCGAGGCCGCCGTGCAAGCCGCTGGCGGCGTCGCCCGCGTCTACGGCCAGGACATGGACGCCAAGCGGGAAGCGGGCCTGGTCCACACCTCGGCCGCCGCCCACCACAACTGACCCGGCCCGCGCCACCGAGAGAGGACACCAGCCTGATGAGCAGTGACGAGATTAAGAGCGACGACAACGGCTACCAGGACATCCAGGCCAAGTTGACCAAGTTGTCGAAGGCGCTGGACGACAAGGCCGTCGAGCTGGAGGCCCTGCGGCGTCGGATGCAGACCAACGCGAAGAAGGCCGAGGACACCGCCAAGGCCATCGAGAACGGCGACCTGGACCCGCGGTTCGTGGAAATGACCTTCGCGGTTGCCACCGCGCTGGGCGGCGCGGCCGTCCAGATCCGACACCTGATTGAGGACGCGGTCGCGGGCGCGGCCCACTCCCGCGTGGTCCAGGGATCCCACGCCAAGCTCTACGGCCGGCTCGACGAGATCCGCTCGGGCCGCCGGGAGAAGACCCCCAAGGCGGGTTTCTTCGCCGAGTAGCTCCCGCCACACCCTCCCCCTCTCGTCCCTGTCAGGGGCCGGACCGTCATCGCGGTCCGGCCCCTGACACTGTTCCCCCAGGAGAGCCCCGATGGTCCTGCCGCGCAGCGTGGCGCTCGAACGCCTCGCCTACACCCTCACCGCCCCCGCCCTGGCCCTCGCCCCGAACCTCACCCCCGACGGCCCGGCGAACATCGCCCTGCTCCTTCCGGGCGTCGTCGGCGCCGGGAACATGATCCACGCCGCCACCAGCCGCCTGCCCGGCTCCGGGCAGCGCATCATCCGCTCCTTCCCGTTGGCCTTGGCCGCCGGGGTGGACCTGGCGGCGGTGTGGACGCCCGGATATGGCCCGCTGCAGACCGATGTACTGCTCGCCGCCGGATGGGCCCTGTTCTGCTCTGCGCTCGCCCCCCTCTCCCGTACTGGCCGGCGCGGCCACCGGCCCGCCGCGGCCACGGAACTCCCCAGCGTCCCGGCCGCGTCCGCCTTGGCGGCCCTGCCCGCCCCGGCCGAGCCGGTACGCGAGCCGCTGCACCCCGAGGACGGCGCCACGCTCTACACCCGCAGCGCCCGCGAGCTGTGGGAGCGGGCCGGTCTGCCGGGCGGCACGCTGCTGGTCAAGGCGATCCCGGACCGGGACGCAAAGCGGGACCTGACGATCCTGCTGCGCTCGAAGGACCCGGGGCGCCCGATCCGGTCCCTCTCCCCCGCTGATGTCGCGGCCGCTTTCGCGGTGCGCGAGGAGGAGGTCGTCTTGGCGCCGGTGGAGCAGCAGAAGGACGGACGGCAGGGCGGACCGGGCTGGCTCCAGGCCCACATCACCCCCGACGCCACCGCCCGCCGCACCAAGACCCCCACCCTGGAGGAGCGGTGGGCCGACAAGGTCGCCGGACCCAAGGGCGGCGCCCCGGGCACCGAGCTCGTCGGCCGCATCCGCGACGACGAGCGCGGAGTGACCTTCTACCGGGCGAAGATGCTCGACGAGACCGAGGTGCCGCAGATCGACCTGGCCAAGGTCTGCCGCGGCCTGGGTATCCCGGCCGACGACTCCTGCGTCTTCGTCATCGTCGACGGCCACGAGTTCCTGATCAGCGTCTTCGACACCCCGCCGCTGTCGCAGACCTTCCTTGCTACTCGCGAGCTCCTCACGCCCGATGACAAGGGCATGTACGTGTGCGGGTACACCACCACCGGCCAGCCGGTGAAGAACATGATCTTCCAGCACGATAAGAACGCGGCACGCCACGGCCTGATCCTGGGGGTCTCACGTTCGGGTAAGACGCAGTTCTTCGCCATCGACATGGCCGCCATGTCGCTGGCCGGTCAGGTGGTGTGGCTGGGCACCGTCCGAAAGGACGAGAAGACGAGCACGCTCGGCCGGTTCATCGACCGGCAGGGCTCCAACGCCCTGTGGATGGCCCGCTCCCTGCGCGCGGCCAGGGCCCTGTGCGACATCCGGGCGGAGATGCCCTGGTCGCACGACGGCCAGCCCCACGACTACAAGCCCGGCGACCCGCGCTGCCCCTACCGGCAGCTGAACGTCTTCGGGGACGAGTTCATGACCTGCACCAAGGACGAGGAGTACGGCGAGTTCATCCAGACCATCGCCGACGACCTGACCGTCACCGGCCTGAAGTACGGCGTGGGCTTCAACCCTGCCGGCCAGTCCCCCTTCGCGCACGACGGGTTCTCCTCCGGCATGAAGGCCAACCTCAGGCAGAACTCCCGCGCGGTCGTGTTCAACATGGGCAACCCGAGCTCCACCCGGAAGGCCGTCGAAGGCACCATGGAAAACGCCCACGACGTGCCGACGATCCCCACCCGCTACTCCCAGCAGGAGGGATCCGTGATCGAGCGGGCCATGCGCGGCGAGGCAGACCCGGAGAACGGGGTCAGCACGGGCGGCGTCGCGGTCATCGTCCTGGACAACGGCCGCGCCGTCCTCATGCGCAGCCTGTACGCCGACTTCGACACCGACCTCGCGAAGATCTTCCCCGACGAGATCGTCCGGCTCACCGACTACGAGATCAGCGAGTTGGAGAAGCGCGGCCTGTGGTTCGACTGGAACGAGCCGGAGCGTCCGGGCGAGTTCCACCCCGCCCCCGACGACGACGAAGACGACGACGGACCCCACCGGCGCGGCGGCGGAGGGAAGCCCGGAGGCGGCAAGCCCGGCCGCAAGCGCCGGGAAGAGGTCACCTCCGCCCGCCAGGCCCTCGAGGCCATCAAGACCCTCGTCCCCTGACCCAACCCCCTGCTCACCTCACCCCTATGGGCCCGGTCGCGTGCTGCGCGGCCGGGCCCACAGCCATCCCCGATCGGAGAACACCATGGACTTCCGCCCCGCTCCCGACCGTTCAATGTCCGACACCGAGGCCGCCGCCGAGGCCGAGCGGATCCTGCGCACCGCGTTCCGCGACGAGCCGCCGGCCCCCGCCTCGACGTCGTTCCGGGACGACACCCCGCTCCCCGCCTTCGGGACCACCCCGCCGGTGCTCCAGCCCGAGACCCGGATCGTCCCGGCCTGGGCGGCCGGCACCGCCGTCGCCTCCATCGGGATCGGCGCCGGGATCACCGGCGTCGGCTGCGGTGCCTGGCTGATCCTGCAGGGCCTGGCCGCCGTCACCCTCACCTCCGTGCTGATGGTCACCCTGCCGATCGCCGCGCTCGCCGCCCTGGCCACCGCGATCGGCAGCGCCGTCCAGCACGCCCGCGCGGCCGTCACCCACACCGAGAACCACTACAACGCCGCGGTCACCCAGCACGTGCAGCACACCGAGCAGACCGCCCGCGGCTTCCTCGGCCGCATCACCAACCGCTGAATCCGGTCGTTCCGCCCGGCTCTCGTCCCCCGCCCCCACGGCGGCCGGCAGGACGAGAGCGGGACAGGCCGCCCGGCCCCAGCACCACCACCCTCCCCTTCGTGAAGGAGTACCCGGCGATGCAGACCGGACCGAACAACAACCCCCAGCTCCCCCGCCCCACCCGGACACCGAAGCCGCCCTCGCAAAACGGCGTACGAACACGCCTGGACGCCGCCGGCGCCTGGTGGAACCGCGCCTGGGAAAAGGACGGGGTCCTGCACGGCGTCTGGGAGGACATCCGCCGCGCCCCGAAGGCCGACTGGCACGGCCTCGCCCACTGGATCAAGGCCCTCGTCCTGGTCATGGCCGCCGTGGTGATGGTGATGCTGCTCGGCGCGGCCGCAGGCGTCCTGGGCGCCCTCGCCGACACGGTCACCACCGCCGTGCCCCGCCCGCACGTGGACCTGGAGCACGACACCAGGGGCATCTGGCCCACCCTCACCACCCCCATCCGGACCTTCCTCGACGGACAGGCCGCGCACCTGCCCGCCCTGTCCGGCGCCACCGTCTACCTCCTGTGGCAGGCCACCGGCCTGACCGGCCTGATCGGCGGGTTCCTGCACATCAGCGGCGCCCGCATCCTGTGGACCCTGTGGGGCCTTTCCAGCGTCTGGATCGTGTGGTCTGCGTCCCCGGCCGGCGGACGGATCCTGGCCGCCGCGCTCGCCGCCGTCGTCTGGGCGCTCGCCAGCATCCTCGCCCTGCGCGGCCTCACGTTCCGCCCCGTCATCTACAACCACCAGGCGGCCCCGGCCGCGCCGGTGTTCAGCCCTGAACTCCACCTGCACGCCACCCTGCCCGCGCCCACCCCACCCGGCAACGACACCCCGGGCCCGACGGTGATCCGCTTCCCCAACCACTAACCCACCCCTGTCGCTCCGCCTGCTCCTCGCCCACCCCCTTCCGGGTGCGCGAGGGCCGGACAGGCCGACCGGCCGCCGCCGCGCCCCGCCGACTGCTCCGCAGTCGCCGGGGCGCAGTGCTTCCCGCCCGCTGACCACTTCGCTCAAAAGGAGTTCCGCGTGTCCGTCACTCTCAATGCCCACCAGGTCGGCCGCATGCTCGACCGGACCGCCGACCACATCGCCGACGAGTACACCCCGGTCCTGCACGGCATCCGCATCGAGGCCGATGCGACGTTCCTGTACGCGGTCGCCACCGACCAGTCCACCCTCGCCATCGCCCGCTACCGCCACCACGGTCTCGACGGAGCCCCGATCGCCCGCACCCTCCCCGCCCGCGCGCTGCCCGCCCTGCGCCGGTGGCTCACGGACCAGCCCGGCAGCGACCCGGTCACCCTCACTCTCGCCGACAGTAAGATCCGCTTCACCGCCCCTCACGGCGAGATGACACTCACCGTCGACGACGACCAGAAGTACATCGGCTGGCGCGGCCTGGTCCGCGACATCATCGAGCAGACCGCCGCCGGAACCGAATGCGCCTGCCCCGCGCTCACCACGCAGATGTTCGGCCGGTTCGCCGCCGCTGACGAGCGCCTGCGCGTCTGGACCAACCCCGGCCGCCAGCCCGTGCTCCTGGCTGGCGAGGACTTCCTGGGCGCCCAGATGCCCGTCCGTTCTCGCCACGAAGGCTTCGACACCGGCCTCGCCGACGACCTCGACCACGTACGCAACCTGTGGGACGACAGCCCTACCGACGCCGACGGCCTCACCCCTGCCCCCATGCCCACCGGCAGCCGCCCCCTCCACGACGCCTCCCGCACCCCTACCGACACCGTCGAGGCTCTCCTGCACCAAACGATGCGCTCTACCCACGACCTCATCGAGGAGAGCAGCGACTCTCCCAAGGCCGTGGCGGCGCACGCGGCGGCCGGCGTCATGGCCTGGACCGCCTACCGCTACCTGGACGCGCTGCATCGGGCCGACCCCAAGCTCGCCGCCCAGATCATCGCCGAAGTCGACGACGAGCTCGACAGCGGCGAGATCGGCGAGTTCGCCTACGACGCCGCGACCGCCGCCGGCCTCGACCCGCAGAAGTGGCAGGACGACCTGGAGGCCGAGACCACCCCCTCCGTTCCCGACACCTCAGCGACGGAGAGGTGACCGCCTGACCGCTGCCTGTCCGGCCCGCGCCCCTGTGGATGCGCGGACCGGGCGGAGAACGGCCAGAACACCCCTCGACCGGACGAAACCCAAGGACACCCATGAGCACTACGGAGGAGACCACCAGGCCCTGGCCCCCGCTGGCCTGCCACTGGGTCGAGGAGCCGGACGGCACCCGCTGGCTCGTCCCGGGCTGCGTGGCCCGGCTGCACGACGTGGACGCCGGATCCTGCACCTGCCCCACGCTCGCCGACCAACTCGAGGTGGCGCAGCGCGAACGGGACGAGGTGAGGCACGCCCACCGGAGCCTGCAGTCCTGGCATCACGCGATCGTTGCGGCGGTGTATGCCCACCCGGACGGCATCAGGATCATGAAGAACGCAGCCGACCGGAGCAGCGGATGCTGAGCCAGGAACCGTCGACGGCACCCAAGCGCCAGGGCGGGCTCGCCCGCTTTCCTGAAGGGCTTGCCCACCTATCTGAAGCGGCTTGCCAACCATCTGAATTGGCTTGCCCGGTCCTTGAAGGGGCTTGCCCGTCATTTGAATCAACCGGCAGTACGCAGCTTGCCCAGCTGGCCGCCGCCCCGCGCGCGTTGCGCCACTGACCAGGCATGACCTGCTGCTTTGCCCACCGCGTGCCCCGTCCGGGCCGGGGGCAAGCCTTCGGGCAAGCGGGTCCGAGGAAGGTTCACGGCATCGGGCCGGAGGAGGGCGCACTCAACGCGCCCGCGTCTCCCCCTGCCTGTGGAGCGATACAGGGCCGAGGCGGCTGCGCCAGGGGAGGACGCAAGGAAGGCAATGAGGCCACCCACTTGATATGCATCCAGCAAGAATGCATAGTGATAGTAGACATTTCTGGGGTGCCGGAATCGGCTTCCCTGCGTCCCCACCACCCCGCTGTCACGCCCACGGCCGCCCGGCCGTCCAGTGCGACGACGACACCCAGCACTTCCACCCGAGGGGGAGATCCCTGTGCTCCACTCCAGCGAGTTCACCGAGGACATGCGTGACGAGCTTGTCCGCGACTTCATGACCGAGTACCGCGTCAGCGAGACCACCGCGCAGGTCGCCACCACGGTGTTCCTCACGATCGCCTCCTCGATGCCGGAGGAGCAGGCGAGCATCGAGTTCCAGCGGACCGTCCAGCAGTCCGTCGATCAGGGTGAGCCACGCGCTGACGGCTCCCCGTGCCGCCCCAACCCCATTCCGCGGGGCTGGGGCGGTGTGGGGGACCGGACAGACCCGGCCCCCCTCCACCGAAACAGGAGATGTGACCCCTTATGACCGTCGTTCACCTGCACCCCGTCCCGCACGGCGACGGCGCTGCCGAAGCGCCCGTCCCGATCGTCGCCCTGCACCAGGCCGTCGCCGACCTCACTCCGTCCGCCTGGCAGGGCGAAGTCGGTGAGGCCGCCGCCTTCCGGGCCACCCTGAGTGCCGACGCCGTCCTGATCGGTTCATTCCGCGACACCCTGCACGCCGCCGTAACGCCGATGAACTGGACCGGCTATCCGCCGGTCGACGACCACGAGTGTCAGTACGCGGCGTGCGCCGTCACCTACCTCGGCTCCGCCGACAGCATCCGCGGCTGGTGGCTGCACTACACCCAGCGTCCCGACCAGCTCGGCGACCCGCGTCACCTCCTCACCCTGATCGCCCCCTGCGCCTGCGGCACCTACCTCCACACCGACATCGCGAGCGAGGATGCGCTGATCGCGATGTTCGGCGAACTCAGCACGCCGCCCGGGGCGCCGGTCGACTGCGACCACCGGCTGCGCATCCGCGCCGCGAGCCGCGCCGAAAAGGTTCACGACAGCTTCGAACCGCCCTTCTAGGGCCAGTCGGCACTCGCGTACGGAGCACGCCCGTGTATCACCGCAGTCTTGCGTGGCTGGTGACCTTCCGCCTCATGGACGAGGCCGGCACCCGCCACAGCTACGTCATCAAAGACGCCCCCGACGCGTTCACCGCCCGTCTCTGGGCCCAGCGGCTCGCCAGCGGCCCGGCCGAACTCGCGGCCCGCCGTCACGTGGACATCGACCCCGGATACGACGACGTTCTCGCCATCACCGAGGACGTCCTGGCCACCACCTTGCGCTTCACGCATGGCCGGCTCTGACGGTCTCTCCGGCTGCTGGGGCAGGGCGCCGGGGGAGATCCCCGAGATCCTGCTGACGCAATCACTTGAAATGCATCCTCGGAGTATGCATTATTGGTGTGGGTTCCGGGACGGCCGACAGGTCGCCAAACTCAGCCAACCGCCCCGGACTGCCCGCCCGCTCCAAGTGAAACAGGTGGCCAGAGCATCATTCACCACCCCGCAAGGAGCACGCCATGACCCCCCAGAGCAACACCGCAGACGACGCGAGAAAGGAGCTGAAGCAGCGCCTCGCCGAAGCGAAAGCCCAGCGAGACAAGACCCTTGAGGAGATCGACCGCCTTCGCGAGGCGGCCGAGAAGAAGTTCTGGACCAGCGTGCACGCCACCCTCGACGGCGCCTACCACGGGGCCCAGAAGGACGCCACCGAAGTCCTCGGCTACACCCGGGACCACATCCTCAAGAAGACCAAGCAGTACGGCAAGTAACCGTCTCCCTCGAAGCACCCGCCCGGGCCGGCCAGACCACACCGGCCGCCCCGGGCCCGCAGAGGCCCCGCCACCAGCCGGCCTGAGCGCCCCCTTCGCGTTGCCGTTGCCATCGCGGCGCCCCGCGCAAACCCACCGCTGCCACCACGGTGCCTCTCCTCGCGAACCCTGCCGCTGCCACACAGCACCAGCGCCACCGTTCGGAGCCTGCCCTCCCGGCCGTGCCGTCCGACTCGAACCCAGCCGAGCCGGACGGTGCGGGGGACCGGACAGACCGGGCCCCGCCCGCCACCGGAAACGGAGCCTCACATGACCCCGCACACCCTGACCCCCACCGCGCCCGCCATCCCGGCCAGCCACAGGGACCCGGTCGCCGACATCCGCATGCGCACCGCCGCCGGCACCAGCAACCCCACCCAGGACATCCCGCAGCTGCTCGCCCACATCGAGATGCTCCAGCAGCGCCTGGCCGCCGCCGAGGCCGTCCTTCCCGGCATCACCCAGCTCACCCCCGGCGAGCCGGTCGAGCTGACCATCTACCGCGCGGAGCGCGACCACGGCCACATGCCGCTCGGCCTGTACACCAACCGCGCCGCCGCCCGCGCCCACGGTGAACACCTCCACGCCCGCAAAGGCCTCCCCACCCGCGCGACCGTCACGTGGATCCCCGACTTCGGCGACGCCGCAGCGACCGAGGAACTGGCCGTCTTCGCCCCCTGCGAGGACGGTGAGCAGCAGGAGGACAGCGCCACCGGCTTTCTCGTCGCCCCGCTCACCCTGAAGGCCGCGTACGACCCCGACGCCTAGAAGCAAAAGGCCCGCGCACCGTGTGGGAGACCGACGTCCCCACACAGCACCGGCAAGGCCCTCCGGCAAGGGGCGTCCACGTCCTCACCGCCGCGCCGTCAGCCGCGACAAGGCCCTTGTCTGCGCACCGTGCGCCTGGAAAGTCGCCCAGCTCCACGCCATAACCGGCCGCCAGATCTCCGTCGGTACCTGCCGCGCCGACTGCTCCGCCCGCGGAGTGCAGCCGGACGGTACCCGCGCTGGGACCAAGCCGCGCGCAAGGGCATCGACCGACAGAACTGCCCGGGACGGCCGCCAAGGCCTGAGAAACCGCCGGCCGCCCCGGGCCCCTCACCCGCCAAATAGCGAGAGAGAGACCACCATCATGCACGCCACCCGCCGCAAGCAGCACGACAAGTCCACCCGCCACCTGGGCACCGCCGCCCGGCTCCTGAAGTCCCTGGCCAAGACCAACCCGCTGCTCGCCGAGCGCGAGTTCGTCTGCAGCCGCTGCGACGTCGCCTGGCAGGGCGACGAGGCCGACTGCTGGAACTGCGGCCTCCCCGCGACCTTCTCCTCCCACCGCGACGGCGCCGCGCTCCAGCGCCTCCTCACCGCCACCACGACCTCCCGCGCTTTGGTCCCGACGGGAGCGGCGTCGTGACCGGCCTGGCCTCCCTGACCTGGCTGATCGGCGCCCAGGCCCTCAGCGACCACATCACCGCCCGCGTCAACGAGCTCGTCGAGGCGGGCACCGAATACGCGAGGGCCTGCGCCAAGGTCACTGACGCAGCCGACGCCAGCGAGGCCTGGGCCATCGCCGCCACCCGCCAGACCTGGGTCCGCCGGCACGACGTCGACCCCGACGATATGCCGGTCCGCAGCCTGTACGTCCTGGAGCGCACCGCCACCGACGTCGTCGTCGCGTACATCGACCTCGACCAGGCCGCCGACGACGCCGACGGCGGAGACCACTCCAACCTCCCGCCGGAGAAGGCGCACCAGAACGACCACTCCCAGGGCGTCGAGTACCCCTTCGAACTCCTGGAGATGTCCTTCGAGCTCGCCGCCTGGGAGCCCTTCGAGCACCTGCTGCCCACCGCCGCCGTCCCAACCGCCGGGTCCACGGGGGTGGGGGAGTGACCACCACCGAACTTGCCCCCTGGCCGCAGCTGACCGGCAACGAACCATGCCGGGCGCCCGATGCCGACCCCGAAGACTGGACCGGGCCCCCGAAGCAGCGCGTGAACGGTCAGCTGGCCTGCCTCAGCAAGTGCCCCGAGGACGTCCGCGAGCAGTGCCTGGCCTGGGCTCTGGACCACCCGACCCATGCCGGATCCGCGATCTGGGCCGGCACCACCCTCAACGACCGCCGCCGCCTGCGCGCCGAACGCCGCGACTCCGCCGCGGCCTGACGGTCACATCCCGCCCACCCGTCCGTCCGGTGCAGCCTCCTCCCGCACCGGACGGGCGGCCCCGACCTCACCCGCACATCGGGCGGACCCTGACCTCGGTCGGCCAGCCGCCCGCACGCTCGGAAGGGGAGCAACAAACAAGCTCCGCACGTATCCCGCCGCTCTGCACCGCTCCCGTCCGCCGCGCCGAGCTCGCCCTCCTCGACCACCTCACGGTCTCCGAGCCACCACCCTTATCCAGGCGCTCAGCCCAGACCACCGACTACCCGACGTACGAGAAGGTCGTCCTGCACCGCCAAGGCCCGGCGCCAGACCCGGGCGCGCCGAACCCCGGCCATCGCTGAACCGAGCCCAGGACCCCGGGCACTCACCGCGGATCCCGGCGCCGAAGCAAGCCGGCGCCAGCCGCTCCCACCCATCCCGCCAGAACGAAGGACATGCCGATGAACCGCGAGCACCACCACCGCGACATGCAGACCGCCGGCCTCCTCGCAGCCGCCGCCCCCGCCACCTCCGAGCAGCTGCTCAACCCCTCCGACACCTCCACCGACCGGCCCACGGTCGTCACCCTCTGCGGATCCACAGCCTTCTGGAGCGAGCTCGCCGAGGCCAACTTCCGCGAGACGATCGCCGGCCGCGTAGTCCTCGCGCCCGGCTGCGACATGAAGAAGGCCCACCCGCTGTGGGCGGAACCCGCGGCCGCCGAAAAGCTCAAGCTCGCACTGGACGCGCTGCACCGCTGGAAGATCAGGGCCTGCGACGAGGTCCTGGTCGTCAACACCGGCGGATACATCGGCGACTCCACCCGCGCCGAGATCGCCTACGCCCACCACCTCGGCCGCCCCGTCCGCTACACCGAGCCGGTAGGCCACGCCGTCATCCTCGACCGCCCCGGCCTGGACCCCGTACGGATCGGCCCCTACGAACACGAGAGCCGCGCCGAGGAGATCGCCGCCGGCCTGCGCAGGCAGCTGCACCACACCGCGCACGTCGAAGGCACCGTCATCACCACCGCAGCCTTCCGCCCCGACCTCGACCACCTCGACCCGCAGGTCCCGAAGGACCCGTACGCGCTGGCCCACGCCATGGACAAGGACCCCGACGGCGACGGCACCGGCCGCAACTTCCCCGACCTCTACGCGCGCCTGTGCGCCCAGGAGCCGGAGGCGTACGCGAGCGACCTGTGGAAGAGGGCCTGCTGGGCGTATGAGCACATGCAGGCCGACCCCGCGGACGAGTAGCCGTTGCGCCCGGCCCCAGGGAGGTGTCCGAGGGCGGACAGGCACCATCCAAAAATGCATTCATAGAAAATGCCTTTTTGGGGAATGCTCTACGGGGTGCGGGGGGCGCACCACAGAACCACACCCTCCAGTGCGCTCGCCCGCCCCGATCCGGGCGAGCACACCCCAGACCCCCGCAGGAGCGGCAGGTGAACTCCCTGCCGACCGACAGCAACGCGACCTCCGCCCTGGCCGCGATCACCCTGGCCTCGACCAGCTGCGTCAGCTCGCGCTCGGCGACACCGCCGACGCCGACAACAAGACCCACGCCCTGCCCGCCATCTACCAGGCAAGACCGGCCCGAGCCTGATCGGAACCCTCGCCGCTCTGATCGACTACATCGCCGACCAGCTCGACGAGCACGGCCTGGAGGTCGGAACCGAGGCGCTTCACGAGGCAGCCGGCGTCGCACGAGGCCAGGCCGGGCCCTGACCGGCCTGGCGATCAGGACCATCACCGGGACGGACGCCTGAGCCTGACGAACACAACCACTACGGGAGCCCACATCATGAGCAAGATCGAGACTGTCCCCGCCGTCTTTCGCGCCTGGTCGGTGAGCTGGCCGGAGTACAAGCCGGTGGACGTCACCCCGCCCGAGCTGCTGCCCGAGGCCCTGGCCCGCCAGGTGCCCGGCTGGGCCGAGGCCGCCGCGACGCCAGCGCACGTACTGGACTGGGAGCAGCGCCAGACCGCTGCGCTCGTGCCGTTCCAGCTCGACGCGCAGGGTTGGCCCCTGCACCCGCAGGGCCGCACCGGCCGCACCGGCCGGAATCTGGGGAAGTGGGGCGAGAACGCCGCCGCCGACCCCATCGTGGTCGCGGGCACCGGACAGGACCGCCGGCTCCTGCTGATCACTCGGGATGACATCCTCGAAGAGGCCATCCCCGGGGGGATGGTCGACCCGGGCGAGACCGCTCCGCAGACTCTGGTGCGGGAGCTGCGCGAGGAGACGGGCGTGGACCTGGCCGACCACCGCCCCGTCATCCTCGGCAAGGGCATCGTGGACGACTGGCGCAACACCGACCGCGCGTGGGTCGCCTCCACCGCCGCCCTATACCTGCTGCCCTGCCCGGTGGCCGCCGTCGCGGGCGACGACGCTGCCGACGCCAACTGGTGGCCCTTCGGCTCCCTCAGCCAGCTCGAAACCGTGCTCGCAACCGCAGGCCGTACCCTCTACGCCGCGCACCAGCCCCTTCTGCAACTCGCCGCGGACCACCTCGCCAAGTAGGGGCGCAGCCGACGCCGCGCGGGAGGCCCACCGGTCAGAAGGCGGCTACCGAGCGGAAATGCGTGGTGGCAGCCGGGCGCAGGACTCTAGCGTGGTCCGACCGGCACATGCCGGTGAGGAACCTGGTGAACTTGGAGTACCGATGGCTCTGCCCGCACGGCTCACCGCCGCCCTGGGACGGCACCCTGACGACCTCACTGAGGACGATCTGCAGCGCGCGGTCGACAACCAGATACCCGAAGGCGTCGACCTCGACTGGAAGAAGGACTTCTACCAGGGCACCGACGCGGGCAAGAAGGAGCTCGCCAAGGACGTGTCGGCCATGGCCAACACCGTCGGCGGCCTGCTCGTCATCGGCATCGACGACGGCAAAAAGGACCACGCCCACGCCCTGGCACCCTTCGAGCCGGACCCCAGACGGGGCGAGGAATGGATCCGCTCGGTCCTCGCCAACTGCATCCAGCCCGTCGTCCCGAACGTGGGCGTGCGCTCCCTGAAGTCCGCCGACGAGGGCAAGATCTACTGGATCCTCACCGTGCCGCCGAGCACCCAGATGCCGCACGCTGTCGCGATGCCGGGCAACGACTACAACTTCCGCGTGCACGTCCGGCACGGCACCACCACACGGACCCTCGCCGAATCCGAGATCGCCCAGCGCTACCGCGATCGCTTCCACGCTGCATCTGCTGACACCGACCGCCTCCAGGACGTCCTCACAGCGGGCCATGAGCACCTGAAAACCCACGTGAGAACCCCTCCCGCCGGCCGCACCCGATCCACGTGGGAACCGTTCTGGATCAGCGTGGCCGCAGTCCCCACGGTCCGTGGCAACCGCGCCCTGACCACCCAGCAGGAACGAACTGCTGCCCTCGACCGCTTTGCCAAGCTGGCCGATCAGGCGGTGACCAGCTTCATGCAGCCGGACCACCCGGCCCTGGTCGGGCGCCGACAGGTCCGCTTCGAGGGAGACCCGACCGGCCAGCTCCATCAGGACGGCTCGTTTTACGCCGCCCTCATCCTCGAGCTCGCGGACCAACCGCCCGGCAGCAGTCCCAAGCGGCTATACCAGCGCGGCCTTGAGCTGTACCTAGTGACCCAGGTCCAGGCCGCAGCAGCATGGGCGGTGGAGACGGGTGCAGGAGGTGACCTTATGCTCTCCGCGCAGATCCACCGCTTCGACGACGGCATCACTCCGGTGCGTCTCGTCGTCTCCGAGCGTCACCTCGAGCGCGGCCCCGCCGGACCGATCCCAAGAGTTCCGGCGCAGACCACCGCGAACCTGACCGCACTGGCCACCGACAAACATGAGGCCGTCATCACGGCCTACACCCTCGCCGCCGATCTGTTCGCCGACATGGGAACCCACCAGCCCTACCTACTGACCCCCGAAGGCGACATCCACTTGGACCGCCTCAACAACGACTACCGCAGCTCGCTCACCGGCTGGTAGACAGGACGGCCTCGGCGCCCGCAAGGCCAGCAGGCAACGGGAAGGCCTCCGAGATCGACTCGGAGGCCTTCCGCGCCTTCCAGTTCAAGGGGAGGCGAGCCGCACGGGCCCGGGGGCGGACTCGGCGGCCAGACGGGGCCCGGGACGATCCCGGTGTGCCGCGCCTGCCGGAACGTCGCCACGGGCACCTGGAGCCGCTGGACCGGTACGGCGCCGGACGCGAGGGCGGCACCGGCAGAAGACCGGCGGCGCTTGAGGGCATCGGCCCGCGCCAGCCCGCAAGAGCAGAGCCCCGGACCAGTAGTCCGGGGCTCTGCTGCAGCTGGCTGTTCGGCGCCTGCGGGGGAGTCAGTCCGCCTCAACATAGGCGACCAGGATCAACGTGCCCAAGGCGGTCGGCACGTACACGATCCGAACGCCGTCCTCGCGGTGCTCACGGATCGAGCCGTGCTTCGAGGGGACGCCGATCTCGGGATTCCTGGAGATGGTCACCAGAGCGGGGTCCAGCCGGCGGCGCTCGGCCTCCGTCATCCGCTCGATCTGCTCCTGCGCAACGTCGTAGAAGACGATGCGCGCGCGCCGCAGGCCGCCGTGCCGCCCCATCAGGCGACGTGGGAGGTGGGGGTGGAGTCGTCGAGCGGGGGCTGCCCGAGGTCCTCGCGCAGGTCCTCCCACGAGGTGATGGCGTTCAGGTCGACGCCCTCGCCGGCCAGGCGCTCCAGCACGTAGGCGATCCGCGGGTCGCTGTCAGCCATCTCCCGCGCGTCGGCCCGTAGGGCCTCCTGCTCGGCCGGGTCGAAGACGAGATGCATCGCGGCCTCCAAGTCGTAGATGCTGCAACGAGGCTAGCGCAGGAGCGGTTCACCGGGGCCCGGAAGGTGAAGAGGTGCCCAGAGGACCCGGCGCGCAGGCTCATCCTGTGGCACGGCGGAGACGAAAGCGGCCGGCGCCCACTTCCGCCGAGGCGGGTGGCAAGGGCGCCGGCCAACCGAAAACACACACCCCGGGAAGCCCGAGAGGCGTATCTCACTCCGAGTGTATCCGTACGCCGCAGCGTTGCGGAGCCACTCCACTTGCCAACGGTGATGTAAGCTAGGTAATGTTGTCTTGCTCGCGGGTGGTGGCAGCCCGCGGCACCGAACACACACCGACATCCTGGAGGCCCCGTGCCCTTCTCCCTCTCCCACCCCGCCGGCGCCGCGATGCAGGCCGAGGCCGCTGCATCCGCGTGGCCGGCCACCGCCGCGGCCGCCGATGCCGAACTCGCCTGCCTCGCCGAACTCCTGGCCGGGGCCGGTGTCACCGCCCTCCCCGCCGCGGGCGTCCTGGCGATCCCCGGCCTTGCCGCCGGCCCGGGCGACACCGCCGGCATCCGGGTGCGCACCACCAGCAACCCGCCGCACGCCCTGTACGTCATCGCAGCCGACCGCATCACCCCGCACGACGGCGCCAGCAGCGCCTTCGACCACCTCCGCCCGCTCCTCGAGGCGGCCGCCCGCCCCTGCGACGGATGCGGTGCCGAGGCCTACGAGCCGTGCAGCCCGTTCTGCCTGCCCGCCCCCTCGAACGACTGACACCCCCGCCGGCGGGGCGCCGTGAGCGCCCCGCCCCGTGACGAAGGAGAAGAACGTGATCCGCGCCGGACGCCTGCAGCACGTCCAGACCATGTCCGACCTGGCCGACGCCCTCGGCAAGAAGCTCACCACGATCCGAAACCAGAAGCCCTACGCCGCAGAAGGCCACCCGGCGCCGATCAGCTCGCCCGACGCCCGCAACCAGCTGTGGGACGCGGAGCAGACCGCGGCCTACTACGCCGGCGAGCCCATCCCCGAGCTGCCCCAGGTCGACGACGACGAGGACCTCCTGGACCGCCACGAGGCCGCCGAACTGCTCGGCATCGCCCCCGTGACCTGGAACACCTACAAGAGGGACCCGGGCCTGGCCGCCGGCGTCGTCCTCGTGCCCGCGGGCCCCAAGGGCACCGAGCACTGGCCCCGCCGCCTGGTCCTCGCCTACAAGGACAGCCGGCCGGGCCGCGGCGCCGGCGGCGGCCGCCGCGAGGGCAGCGGCGACATGATCCCCCGCGACGAAATCCTGCCGCGGATCGCCGAGCTCCTCGACGCCGACCCCGCCGTCACCGTCGAGACCGTCTCCGACACCCTCGGCATCACCAAGTTCCCCACCGCCCAGTCCGGCCTGGCCACCCTGCGCGGCAGGCGCATCGCCGACCTCGTCGAGAAGCAGCCCGGCCTCGACCTGAAGGAAGCCGCTCTTCAGCTGGGTTACCCCGCCATCACCCACCGCGCCGCTGTCACGTTCGCCGAGCGGGAGCTCCGCGCCCGCGGTGCCCAGCCCTACCTGCAGCACACCGCCGACGTCCTGGCCGCGGCCGGCATCGCCCAGCAGGCGCAGGTGGAGATGCGCCAGCTCGACGGAGGAGCCGTGGCCGCCGCAGTGCTGCTCGAGACCGACCAGCCGGCCGCCGCCGCTGTGTGGGACTCCCGCTTCGGGTGGCGGACCTCGACCAGCCGCCGGCACCCCATCGGCAAGGACTCCGAAACCGCGCCCGAAGGCGAGGGGATTCGCTACCTGGGAAGCGGGCTGCGGCCCGAGCCCGAAGAGCTTCTCGCCGCCCTGCGCGACGGGCGCAAGGGCACCAAGCGTCCCAAGGCGGGTATGGACGAGTAGACCAGCAGCGAAGGCTGAGAAGGGGAACGCAGAGATGGACAAGCTGTTGAACCTCGCCGCGGGGCGCCCGTCCAGGGGTAAGAACCCGCTCTCGGAAGACGCCGGCGCCGAGGAGTGGATGGTGCAGCTGCGTCGCACGGTGCGGGAGGTCGAGGTGCGTGAGCAGGCCCCCGAGCTCGTTGCCCTGAGTGCCGTCGCTCCTGGCATCGGAAGTTCCGCCGACGGCTGAGCGCGGCGGGACTACGATCACTGCGTCGAGGAGCGGAACGTACGCGTCGGCATCCGGCGCCGAGGGGGTCAGCGTGGACGACAACAAGCAGCCAGTCCGATTCCGGCAGCGCGCGAAGCAGGTGACGGCGCCGCCGACACCGGAAGCTCTGTTCGGCGTGCTTCCGCGTACGACCACCGGCCACGGAGCGTTGTGGTCCCATCAGGCCGACATACTGCGCGCCTACGCCTCGCCCGAGCTCCTGAACAAGCCGGATGTCGCCCTGGAGCTCCCGACCGGCTCGGGCAAGACGCTGGTTGGGCTGCTCCTCGCGGACTGGAGGCGGCGCTACTTCCAGCACCGTTCGGTGTACGCCTGCCCGACCAAGCAGCTCGCCCACCAGGTCTGGACAGCCGCCCGGGCCCAGGGCGTACCCGCCGCCCTGTTCATCGGCAATCGCTCCGACTTCTCTGGCCAGGATCTCGCCCGCTACGAGGGTGCCGACGCCGTGGCGATCACGGTCTACAGCCACGTGTTCAACACCAACTCCGCCTTCCCGGATGCCCAGAGCCTGCTTTTTGACGACGCGCACGCCGCCGAGAACTACGTTGCGGACGCCTGGGCGGTGGAGGTCAAGGCTGCGGCCGACCAGTTCACCTCTCTGCTGGACGTGTTCGGCGACGACCTAGACCCTCACCTGGTGACCCGGCTGACCGACCGGCACAGCGGCGCGGAAGTCCGGCTGGTGCCGACGACGGCGGTGGCCAAGCACGCCCCCGACCTGGACAAGGTGCTGTCGACCCTGCCCGGCAATGCCTCGTACCGGTTTAAGATGATCCGCCCGCACCTGCGCGCCTGCCTCTTCTACGTCAGCCCGCAAGGCTGGTACATCCGGCCGATGATCCCCCCGACGTTCACCCACGACCCGTTCACCGGCCCCCAGCAGCGGATCTACCTCTCCGCGACCCTCGGCGAAGGCGGAGAACTGGAGCGGGCCTTCGGCCGACTGAAGATCAGCCGGATTCCGGCGCCGCCAGAGTGGGAGAACATCGGCAGCGGCCGCCGCTTCTTCGTCTTCCCCGACCTTGCCGAGGCAACCCAGGACCCCTTCGGCCCCGTCGGACTGCACGCCGCAGACCCCAACGAGCCAACGCCGCCCGACACGGCCGAGGCCCCTACCGACACCGAGACCCAGGGCGGTCTCGTGGGCCAGCTGATCGCACTGCGCGGCAAGAGCGTCGTGCTGACACCCGACGGGAACTCGGCCGCCAAGATCGCCGACACCCTGGGCGTTCCTCACACTGAGCGATTCCAGCCCGGCGACACACCGGACGGACTCCAACCGTTCAAGAACGCCCAACGAGGCATGCTGCTCGCCCCGAGCCGATTCGACGGCATGGACCTGCCAGACGACTCCTGCAGCATCATCCTCATGCACGACCTCCCCAACAGCCTCCACCTGCAAGACCAGTTCCTCCAGACCCGGCTGCGCGCCGGTCGCGTCGCGCAGGAGCGGGTCCGCACCCGCGTTATCCAAGGCGCCGGACGCTGCACCCGCGGCCCCCGCGACTTCGCCCTGGTCATCGTGACCGGGCGCGAACTCCAGCGCTTCCTCTCCCGCCTCGACGTCCGGGAAGGCCTGCCTCCCGAGCTCCAGGCCGAAATCGCATTCGGCCGCGACAACAGCCAAGTTCCCCCGTCCGACCTCGTCGCCCTAGCGCGCAGCGCCCTGGACCGCGACGAGATCTGGCAGGAGGACGCCGAGCCGGACATCGTCGAACGCCGCTCCGAGTGCATCAAGCAGGAACCCGCCTACGTGGCCAAGCTGGCCGACAGCGCCGAGCACGAGATCCTGGCCTGGCAAGCCGCCTGGCTGGAGGACTGGGATACCGCCTCCCAACGCGCGGTACAGGCTCTCAACCTCCTGACTGGCGAAGAACTGCGCCCGTACCAAGCGATGTGGGCCTACCTCGGCTCCGCGTGGGCCCGGCTGGCCACCGGGGCGCCGGCGGCTCCGGCGCGCGCCGAGCAACTGTTGGACCGAGCCCGGAAGGCAGCTATCGGCACCACATGGCTGCGGGAGATCGAGGGCCAGGCGGACGCCGAGTCCGAGCTCAGCGTCGTGGACAGCGAGGCCGTCGCCGCGGTCGCCGAGGCCTACAGGTCTTCCAAGAAGCTCAAGACGGCCGCCAAGTACGAAAGATTCGCCACCGAGATGCTGGCCAACCTCGGAAACCAGAACTCCACCAAGTACGAGCAGGGCCTCACCTCCCTCGGCGAACTCTTGGGCGCAAGCTCGCACAAGCCGTCCGCCCAGGGCCGGGAGGACGCGGCCTGGCTGTGGCCCTCCTGGTGGCTGACCGTCGAGGCCAAGAGCGAACAGAAGTCCGAGGGCGGGATCAGCCTGAACGACATCCGGCAGACCAACACACATCTGCAGCAGCTCGCCGGGGACCAGCAAGTCGACGAGCCGCCGACCGGCAGCATCAGCGTCATCGCCTCACCCAAGGGCATCGTCTCCGACTCGGGGGTAACCGCCGCGGTGCCGCATCTCTACCTCGTCTCCCCGGACACGATCCTCGCCCTTGCCGTACGGGCGACACAGGCCTGGACCCGGATCCGCGGTGCCGCACCGACCGGGGTAGAGGGGGACGACCTACTCGCCGTGGTCGCGCAGGCCCTGCGCACTAGCCGGGTGCTGCCCTCTTATGTGAAAGAGACAATGAGCGCCGACCCTGTCCGCGCATAGCCTCCCGGACTCGCTCGCTCCGAGGCGCCAGCTGAACCGAGACGAACGCCCGGCCCTTCACGGGGCCGGGCGTTCTCATTCCCGCCGGAGAAGGCCTGCAGTGCCTTGTGCTAACCAGCTTGCCCGGCTCGTTGGAACGGCTTGCCCACGGGGTACGCAGCCTTGCCCAGACGGGTGGACCCAGGGCTTGCCCAAGGATCGGACAGGCTTGCCCGGGCCGTATAACACCAGCTCAAGCGACTTGCCCGCAGAGTGGAGGAGTGGGTGAACGCACCGGCTGGATCGGCCCTCCAGCCGTAGCCCGGGATCGGCAGGACGGTTAGGCGCTGCGCGGATCGTGCAGGATCGTCGCCCTGCCGGCCACGTCCCGCGGCACGCCGAACCCCATGTCGACGTTGCCGAGGAGCCCGGTGGACACGCGCATGTCTCGCAGCGCCATCCTGTACCGGCCGGCGAGCAAATCGCCGACCCACACCGGCATGTACGGCGCCGCGACGCCCTCCTGGAGGGCGACGAAACTGCTGGCGATGTCGCCGGGCAGGGGCGCCAGGAGCAGCGTGACCTTGGCCTGGGCGTCGAAGTCGCCGACGGCCGCGGCCGCGCGGACCCAGGTGTCGGAGACCGGGATCGGGGCGTCGATCATCTGGCCGTGCACGAAGAGCCCGAGGCTGTTGTCCACCACGTGCAGGGCGGTCGGGACCGGCAGGTTCTGGATGTCCTCGGTGGAGTCGGCCGCGAGCAGCAGCATCGCGTCGTCCTCGTCGCGGCCCATCGTGGTGCCCGGAATGACGGCGGTCGTGAAGTGGACGGTCATGCGCCCCGGCAGCCACGGCCTCCGATACCACCGTCAGAGGTAGGAAGGAGCCGCCCCGTCCGGTGCGCTGCCGCGGTGGGCAAGCCCATACTGCGGTGCCTCTGCGGCAGTTGCACCGGAAGGGGGCTGGAGGGTTGCTTGCAGAGGTGCACTAGGAGTTGCACCGGAGGTGTGACCGTGAGTGGGACCCCCACTTTTTTGATCTTGAGCATCGTGCCTGGTCAGGCCCGGTGGGCAAGCCCCCTCGCCACGACGACACCTCTTTCTCCGCGATAGCCGGAGGAAGAGGCCTGATTCTTCTCCGGGCCGGGGCCGGCCTTCACCACCACGGTCCAGCCCAGCCCAGCCCAGCCCAGCTCAGGCCAGCACAGACCGGCCCCAGCTCGCTCCGCAGCCCGGCCCCGCTCGCCGGCGCCCGCTCTGCGCCCGCCGCCCCCCGCTGCTCGGGGCCGGCCAGAGACGGCGCGTGCGCTCCTGCACGAAGGCTGTGCCCGGACATGCCGAAGCGGCCCCGCCGGCCGCCGGGGGCGCGTGGTGGTGGGCGGGGGGGGGGCGTTGCCCAGTCGACGCAGCGGCGCTGGGGGAGCGGGGGCTCGGCGCCGAGGCGCAGCGCCAGCCGGACCGCCGCGCGGTCCCGCTTGTGTGCCGCCTGCTGGTACCACTTCCTGCTCCCGTCCTTCAGGTGGGAGATCCATGGCCGCTCCTGGGTCTGCAGGTGCGCGGGGCGGTGGTTGTAGGTACGGGCCATCTCGGGGCTCCTCGCTGTGCATTTGTCGTAGTGCGTGTTCGCGGTCGCTGACCGGCTGCCACCGCCGATCAACTGAGACAACTATAACGTCTACTTATCACTCTTGTCGAGTGGGGATGCTTTGACGTCGCCGCTCGCTGCGATGTGGACGGCCGGACGGGTGAACGTGAAATCGAGGCGAGAAAAAGGGCCGTTCCGGGTTCCCTGAAGTGAGGTGTGTGGGTTATAGTTGTCTTGTTGGTCGGGAGTGGCACCCGGCCAACACCCCCCGAACTCACACGCTCCAGGGAGAACCTCGTGTCGAACTCCATGAAGATCACCGCCGGTCAGACCGCCACCCGCACCCTGACTGACCTGATCCGCGCCATGGATGGCCAGCGCGCCACGACCATCACCTACGTCGACAGCAAGGGTGAGGAGTCGGTACGCACCATCGAGATCCACAACATCCTCACCACCAGCAAGGGCGGCATCATCGTCCGCGCGATGTGCCGCACCCGGGGCGAGATGCGCACCTTCACCCTGGAGCAGATCAAGGCGTACACCGTCCACCGCATCCGCTTCGTGCTCACCGTCCCGGAGGAGAAGGCCGGTGACGCCTTCCCGGTCGCGCACTTCGTGTCCAGCGTCGAGCGAATGATCGACCTGGAGCTGGAGCGCGACTACCCGCTCCCCAAGTTGTCGCTCGCCGCGTAGGCGAGGGGGGCCCGCCCCGCCGGGCGGGCCCCACCGCCGCGACCCTCCGTCGGGGCCCCACCTCGGCCCCGGACGGGGCGGACGGCCCCGCCCGGCCTCCGATGCCTCTCCCGCTGAGCCCCATGCCACGTCCGACCCGCCCTGCCCGGGGCGCTCCACCCTCTTTCGACCCTGGAGGCCACGTGCCCGCTGCCGACTCGTACGAATGGCGAACAGCCCCTTGCCCCGAGTGCGCGGATCCCGCCGCCCGCCTAGTGCCCGGTGACAGGGACCGCGCCGACGTCCTGCTGTGCACCCGCTGCCCCGTACACGGGCGCCTTCCGTACCGCGACCCTGCCGATATCTGGGCGCGCCTCCCGTTCGGCGTTGTGCTCGCCATGTGCGGAGGGGCGCTGCGCATCGGCGTCCCGGCTACGCCGCACGGCCTCAACGCGTACACGCGCTCGGTCGTGACGCTGGCCACGGAACACGGGCTCCTTCCCGTGTGGCGCCCCTCCACCCGGCGCCATCACGTAACCCTGGCCGCGCCTGGCCCTGAGGGCGCGTGGGGATGGATGGAGGTGGGTGCCCGCTCCGGGAAGATCCTGCGCGCCACCGTCCACCCGCACGGGCGCAGTGCGCCCGGGATCCGTGCCGCCGGGCCGCGCGCCGTCCGTCAGCTGGTGGCCCGCCTCTCCGTCCCGGGCTCGGCGGCCGGTTGCGGAACGGTTATTCCGGGCGCTGCAGCGGCTTCTCGTTGACCCCTCCGGGCCGCGCCGGCCCTCGCGGCCGGCGGGGCCCGGAGGGTGGTGGCCACCGGCCGGTCCTGACTCGGGAATCTGACGAGCAATCAGGTAAGGGGCGGCGGGGTTGTGAAAGTGATGAAGAGTGAGTATAGTTGTCTCATCGGGGCAGGGTCCCGAGGCGGCAGTGGCAGCCGCACACCGAAAACGCACCACCCCAAGGAGATCCTCGTGAACACCGCCCGCGCCGCGTACGCCGTCATCGACACCGCCCGCCGCCTGTACCCCGGGGCCACGACCGTGGACGTCTACAACTACGGCGGGACCACAGACCTGGACGTCTTCAAGGGCGACACCTCGGAGCGCCAGAGGCTTCCCCGCTTCACCGTCCGCACGAACGCCGCCGCTGCCGCGTACGCGGCGCTGGCCTTCGGCCCCCGCTCCGCCTGGCCGCAGCACTTCACCATCACACACGCCGGAATCCTGAACGCCGCCGACGCCGACCGCTCCGCCGGGGACCACGTCTTCAACGGCCGCGTCTGGACCGGCATCGGCGAGCAGGCCGTCCAGGCGGCCCACGACGTGCTCAGCTACCGGCGCGAGATGAACCGCTCCGAGGTCCTGCGCGAGATGCTCCAGTTCCAGTACGACATGGCGGTCCGGAACCTGGCGCTGGCCACCGGCGCCCCCAAGGGGTACCGCCACGTGTTCTCCCTGGCCCGTTCCATCGTCAAGCACAACCCGATCAGCCCCGTCGCCGCCTGGGTCGCGGCTGGCGCCGTCGCCCGATAGCCAGTTCTCCCCGGCCCGGGCCACCGACCCAGGCGGGCCCGGCCTGGGGGCAGGCGCGCCCCACCCCGGCCCGGCGGGTCGGGCCGGGGTCCCGCTCTGCGCGGCGTCGCTTCACCCGCCCGCACGTCCCGCATCACCGCCACGGCCCCATGGTCGGCCCACACCGGCCAGCCGGGCCCCGGCGCGCCCCAGCAACTCGCGGCAGTGGCAGCCGCGCCACCGAACACGCACCCCTTGAAGGAGACCGTGTTGCACCCTCCCGCGCATCACCCACACCTCCCCGCCCCGTCGCGCGGCTCCGGCCCCCGCTCCGCCCGCAAGCGCAGGACAGTCCTCACGTGGGGCCTGGGGGCGGATTCGACGGCCATCATGCTGCGGTTCCTCAACGACCCGGTCGGCAACGGCCTGGAGCCGGACCTGTCGGACCTCGTGATCGTGCACGCTGTCACGGGAGACGAGTTCAGCGATTCCCTGTCCTACGCCGACCGCCTGGTCCTGCCGCTCCTGCGCACCTGGAGGATCCGCCTGGTCCAGGTATGCCGCGGCGGCCCCCGCGACGCCGAGCGCGTCCTGGTCCTCGACGACTCCCGCGCTCCCCGCCGCATCCACGCGGCCGGCCCCTGGCGCCTGTCGGACGAACTGCGCACCGCCGGCACCGTCCCGATGCTCGCCTCGGGCCAGCGACGCTGCAGCATCCGGTTCAAGGGCTGGGTACTGGACACCTGGGCCGCCCACGAGTTCGGCACCGAAACCTTCCGCCGCGTGATCGGCTACCACGCCGACGAAACCGGCCGCGCCCAGAAGGACTCCGCCATCCAGGACCAGCTGAACGCCGCCGCCGGCAGGATCATCTGCGAGCCGGACTACCCCCTCATCCGCGCCGGCATGGCCAGGGCCGCCGTCGAGCAGTACGTCCTGGACTGCCTCGGGGAAATGATCTTGAAGAGTCACTGCACCATGTGCCCGTTCACCGGGGTCTGCTCCTCCCGCGACCTGTACGAGGAGCGGCTGCGCGCCCACCCGGCCGAGGCCGCGCAGGTGCTGCGCATGGAGTACATCTCACTGGCCCTGAACGAGCGGATGTCCCTCTACGGGCCCGGCGGATCGCTCTACCAGCGCCTGGCCGAGGACAGCCGCAACCGGACCGTCCTGGACGCCTTCCAGGCCGACCTGGAGCAGACGCCGTACGCCGTGTACGAGGTGCGCCGCCTCACCGGCCTCGGCCGGACCAAGGACTGCCGGCGCTGGCACGGCAAGGACTGCGCGGAGCCGAAGTGGTGGTGCAGCCAGCAGCGCAAGCCCCGCTGCCGCCGCATCCACGCAGTCGTCGACCAGAACGGCGTGCCGGTCGACGCCGAACCGCAGTGCCTCGGCGACGACGAGCGGTGCCGCGGCACGCAGCAGAAGGGCCCGACCTGGCGATCGGTGCGCACCGTGTACGAGGGCCCGCGCGAGCGGGCCGAGGAACTGGTCACCCGGTTCGCCGGACGCTTCCCCCACCGCGTCCGCCTGGTCGACGGAGCAGCCTCCGGGATCCGGCGCGCCCACTACCTGGACGACCCGGAAGGCCTGCCGCACGCCGAGGCGTTCATCGTGGCCGCACCTGCGGGCGTCGCGGACAAGCAGCGCCCGGGGTTCGAGAAGCGCTGGAAGGAGCACACCGGGAAGAGGCCGGTCTTCCGGCCGCTTCGCGACCTGCCCGAGCCGGCCCCGCGCAAGAGGTCGGCCGGCGGCCCGGCGCCGCTGCACCGGGCCAGGGTCATCGGGGACGTGCTCTTGATCGCGTGACTGCACCTCCTTGCGAAGTGATGAATGGCGTGTATAGTTGTCTCATGGTTCGGCGGTGGCAGCCGACCACCCGGAAACGCTCAACTCGGAGGCACTGCATGAGCACCCATACCCTCAGCACGACCCGGCTCGACGCCGTCATCGCCGAAGGGACCGACCACAGCTTCACCCGCATCCGTCTGGCCGACGGCCACGCCCTCCTCATCAAGGCTCGCCCCGGCGTCGGCGTCGTGGACGAGGTGCTCCTCTCGCCGGGCCTCACCGCCCCGGACACCGAAGCCTGGTCCGAAGAGGACTCGTGGGAGGAGTGGCTCACCGGCGGGGACCTCGGCGCCGAGACCGGAACGTTCCTTGACGTGCCCACCGAGGCGCTGCGCGACCTGATTGCCGAGCACGGCGGCGAACACCAGGACCAGGAGGGCGAGGGCGCCGCGCCGAGCGCCGGGGGCACCGCGGCCGGAGAGGCCGCCCAGGAGCTCGGGGCCGAGCTCGCCGAGCTGCACGGGGCGTTCGAGCACGGATACGGCGCCGACGACATCCGGCGCGTCTTCGGGCGCATCAACGACGCGGGCGGCCCGTACCTGGTCTGTGTGTGGGACATCGCCGACGGCTACGGATTCGGCGGCAACGCCGAGTTCTACGCCGAGGACGAGGAGTGCAGGCTCTTCGAACTCAAGCCGGACGTCTACCGCTGGCTCACGGGCCAGCAGGACAGCCCCGGCCCGCTGGACGCCTGGGTGGGCGCGCACGTTCCCGAGCTGGTCGAGTTCGCCGCCACTGACGACCGCCACAACTACGCCCGGACCGAGCGCTGACCGTCGCTGTACGCGGCAGGGGGCGGGATCTGCGCCCCTGCCCCGCGATTGAGCAGGCTGCCGAACGCTCAGCATCGAAGGGATCTGCATGAACGAGACCCGACGCGCTGCCGGCCCGCGGCCGGAGGCCCGGTTGCTCGCGTACCCGGTCATCCGCCGCCCGCGGCGCACGCTCACCCCCGAGGAGCGGGAGATCGTACGGGGGATCTCCAGCCTGAATTTTCAGGGCGCCCTGATCATGGGCATCGTCGATCCGGTCCCCAACCCGTCGCCGATGGACGAGATGGAGGGCGCCTGGGTGCGCGAGCAAGTGTGGCCCGCCTACCTCCAAAAGATCGAGCGCAAGTACCCCTTCGGCTTCGCGCGATGGGCCATGTGCGAACGGGGCACCTGCTGGAACTGCCTGGCCGGCCGCTGCGACCTGTGCGTCCACCGGCAGGAAGGCGGCCCCCACGTGGACGACAACATCGACTGGGTGCGAGACATCCGGGGCCGGTGCGTCGCCCAGTTCGTCGTGCGCCCCGGCGGCGAGCCGTGCGTGTGGTGGTGCCGGTGCGCGTGCCCCAAGAGCGAGCCGACCCCGGAGAGGCCTGCGGCTCCCATCGAGGACGAGGCCGTACGGGAGGAGCCCGCGGGGGCGGGTGGAGCCTCGCCAGGCATCCGCCGGCGCCAAGGCTCTCCGGACAACGCTGGAGCGCAGTACGCCCTGTTCTGACGGCCACCTGCGCTCCCCGCTGTCGGCGGTGGCGCGGCGTATGCCTGCTTGCCGGTGAGCATCTGGGCCCGCCTGCGGCGCGCCTGAGAAAGGGGCGCCCTTGCGTAAGTGATGGATAGTGGGTATAGTTTTCTTGTCGGCGGGGGGTTCCCGCCGACACCCCCACCCCTCTCCAAAGGAGTCCACATGACCGTCGCCACCACCTCCGCCACCCAGAGCGTTCTGGAGCCGGGCACGGTCGTGCGCACCCCCCGCTACGACGAGGGCAAGAACACCGGCGTCCGCCGGGCCATCGTCATGGGCCTCTGGAACGAGAACGACCCGAAGGGCGGATACCGGGTGTGGTTCTACACGCTCGGCGCCCCCTCGTTCGCGCCGAGGACGCTTGGCATGGCGTTCGCCAACGAGTTCACCGTGGTGGGCACGGTCGAGGACATGTCCGAGCGCACGCTGCTCCGGCTCTACCGGTGGCTGCGGGACCGCGACCAGTTCTCCACGGTGCGGTTCCGGATCCAGAAGGCGGGCCTCCGTTGCCGCGCGCTCCGCCTGGGCCGGTAGCCCCGATGCCGGGGGCGGGACCACCGCCCCCGGCCGCCCCACCCGCTAGGTCGGCCGTGGCAGCCGACCGGCACCGACAACACACCACAAGCACAAGGAGCTCCGTCATGGCCCGCACCACCTTCGTCGCCTCCACCGGCTGCACACGCACCAGCGAGACCCGCCACTACACCCACGCGGTCATCGTCGACACCCGCGACGGTGACGGGCGCTTCGCCCACACCTGGTCCGGGTCCGAGGCCAAAGTTCGCCGGGCCGCCCGGACCGCCGAGCTTGCGGGCTGGAAGAACGTCTCCGTCGAGGAAGTGAACGTCCAGGAGAAGCCCGCCCGGTCCCGCAAGGCGCATCCCAGCCAGGCGCCCGCCACCGCGCAGCCGGCCCCGGCTGCCGAACGCGCCTCGGTCACCCTCTACGCCGTCCGCCCGGGCCCGCGCGGCGGCTTCGACATCGTCAATACCAGTGGCGTGGTCGTCTCCCGTGGCTGGCAGACCGAGGCTGGTGCCCAGGAGCGTGCCGACTACGTGAACGCCCAGGCGAGCCGCAAGCGCGCCGAGGACGCGCTGACCGAACCGCAGCGGCGGATGTACGCCGTCGCCAAGCGCGACGGTGCGATCGGCTCCGGCTGCCGGCACAACCTCACCGCCGTGCGGAGCCTGCACGCCGCCGGCCTCGTCACGCTCACCGAGTACGGCCCGGGCTCCTGGAACGCCGTCCTCGTCCCGCCGCCCGCCGCCGACCCGGCCGAGGCCGCTCCGGCGGCCGGTACGGGCGTACTGCCCCAGGACGCCGAATATCCGGCGGCCGCCGCCGCGGTCACCGCCCTGTCCGGGCAGCCGCTCGCCGACGTCAAAGACCCCCACGACCTCGGCGAGGTGGCCGGCTACTGGGTTCGGCCGGACGGCACCAGCGGCCGCCTGGCCGTCGCCTGGGTCGAGGACGGCAGGCTGACCACCAGCACCGACGGGCGGCCGCCCCTGGCCCGGCTGGGCGTCGCGAAAGAGCTGTTCGAGCGCACCGAAGGCTGGATCGTCGAGCCTGGTGACCACCCGTCCCTGCACGTCTGGCACGTGCCGACCCTGGATGCCGCGGCCAAGCAGGACGCCGCCGCCGGCCGGGCCCGGGGCGCGATCACCGACACCTGGACCATCACCCACACCGGCCTGCCTGAGGGCCGCTGCTTCCTGAGGGTCGAGGCACCCGACTCCGACGCAGCCTTCGCGGCCGCCCTGGCCACCCGCGCCGGCCGCCTGGTCCAGCAGGCCGGGCGCCGGCTCACCGCGCGGCGTCTGAGGGAAGCGGACCTGGCCCGCACCGTCGGCGAGCGGGTCCGGCACGTGGCCAGCGGCCAGACCGGCACCGTCGAAGCGGTGGACGTACGGATGACCGGCGCCCGCGCGTACCGGGACAGCGTGACCGTCGCCGTTGACGGCCGCTCCCGCAAGACCGCGCGCTCCCTGGAATGGGAGCCCCTGCCGACGGCCGAGGACCCCGAGGCTGCCTGCTGACGGCCCCCGCCCGGCCCCAAGGGGCCGGGCAGCTCCCCTTCCCCTCGCCGCCATCGTCCGCGTCCGGAGCGCTGCGCCCGGGCGGCGCACTGTGAATGGCCGCCCGCAGCAACGACGGTGCCGTCTGCGGATTTCTGCCGAGGGGGCAGGGGCGAGCCCTTGCGTGATGATGAATAGCGAGTATAGTTGTCTTGTGGTCGACGGTGGCAGTCGACCACACCGGACACACATCCTCAGACCCTTCGGAGAGTCATGATCATCAGCACGCCGCTCCCCAACGCCCTGCACGCCGCCGCCCGGGCCCGCGCCATCGCCGGTATCGCCCGACAGAGGAGCGTGCTCAACCACCCGGCCGAGGAAGCGCTCACCACGGTCGCCGAACTCCTCGACGACGTCGCGCTGGCCTTCGAGACCGACCTCCCCCAGGTCCTGGACGGTGTCGTCATCACCAACACGATCCCCTTCGACGCCTCCCTGCTCCTGTCCATCGCCGAAGACGTCGTCGCCCAGAACACGGCGACCGGGCTCCCCGCCTGCCTCGGCCAGTACGTCACCAGCGCCGTGTTCGGCACCCTCGAACTGCCCCGGCCCCTGCACCCCGTCAGCATCCAGCTCGCCTCCCAGGAGACCAGGCTGCGCGGCGCCCTCCAGCTCCTCCACGAGCGCCACCTGACGGGAGCCGGTGAGCGGCCGGAGGCGGCGGCGCTCTACCTGGAAGCCGCATTCAAGCTCCACCTGAAGTGGGGGCGCCTCGCCGCCGCCGTCGCCGTGGACAACGCCCGCCCCTGCAACCGGCCGACCGTCTCTCAGTAGGACCTCGCGACGCGTACAGCGCCCCGCACCCCGGCGTCCGGCCCAACCGAGGCCGGACGCCGGGGTCCGGCCTCAGGCGCACGACGCCGGCCCGCACGGCAAAGCGTCCCCGCCTGCTCGATGCGAAGGAACGAGATGACCAACCAGATGGAACCCACCGAAGGCGACCTGCTGCGCGCCGAACTGGCCGCCCTGGGCCGCCACGCCTTCCCCGGAGAGGAGGGCGGCATGACCTTCCTGGTCATGGCCGCCGACCCGGGTGCCCCGGACGACGAGGACGCCGCCTACGGCGTCCTGCACGTCCTGATGTACGCCGGCGAGCGCGCCGACCGGCCCGCGGCCGACCACCGTGAACCCTGGTCCGCGCACCTACACGCCGCCGACGGCACCTACCTCACCACCCTCGTCGACGGTTCCCCCACGCCGCTCGACGCGGCCGCCGACGCGGCCCGGTGCGCCCGTGAGGTGACCGAGCGGCTCAGCCGGCGCCGCCGCGGGAACTTCCCGCCGGTCGCACGCAGGTTCTGCACCTTCTGATCCACCCCCTGGCCGGGCGGCAGTGGCAGCCGCCCGGCACCGAACTCACCACCCCGCACCCAGAGGAGTCCCATGGACATGCCCACCCGCCGCCGGCTGCTGGAGCGGATCCGGCGCGCCCACCAGGCCGACGCCGCGTACACCGCCGCCGGCCGCGCCCGCACCCGGGCCGCCAAGGCCACCGCCGCCAGCCGCGCCCGTATCGCCCACGATCAGCAACTGCAGGCCGACGCTGACGAACTGGCGGCCGTCCAGGCCGCTCACGCCGGCCTCGTACGCCGCGAGCAGGAGGCCCGGGCCAAGGTTCGCCGGACCTTCACCGCGGCCCGCGCGGCCAACCGCGCCCTCGCGGCGCTCTACGCCCCGCACGCCCCGGGCCGCAGAACGGGCGGCGGGCGCCGATCCGGCGTCGCGGCCGCCCTCCTCGGCGAGCTGGCCCAGACGCCCCGCGAGCTCATCCTGGCCGCGGACAAAATCCTCATCTCCACCAGTGCTGGCAAGGACTCGCTCGTCTGCGCGTACCGCGTGGTCACCCTGGCCGCCGAGGCCGGCTGCCTGGACAAGGTGGTCATGGTCCACGCGGACCTGGGAGAGGAGTCCGAATGGCCGGGCGTGCGCGAGCTCGCGCAGCGCCAGGCCGAGCGCTGGGGCGTGGAGTTCATCGTGGTCCAGGCCGACCGCGGCCTGCTCGGCCTCGTCGAGAAGCGCGGCATGTGGCCCGACGCGGCCCGCCGGCTGTGCACCTCGACCCTGAAGCGGGACAAGATCGCCCCGCTCTTCAAGCAGATCACCGATGCTCTCGGCCTGGACGAGCAGGCCCTGATCCTCTCGGCCCTCGGGATCCGGGCGGCCGAATCCCCCGCCCGGGCCCGGAAGCTGCCGCTCTCCATCGACATGCGTGCGAGCACCGGGCAGCGCATGGTCCTGACCTGGCACCCGATCCTGGAGCTCTCCGAGGCCGACGTCTGGCAGCAGATCGCCGACGCCACCCTGGAGTACCACCCCGTCTACGACGCCCTCATCCCCCGCCTGTCCTGCGTCTTCTGCGTGCTCGCCGGCAGGGACGTCCTGGTGCGCGCCGTACGGCTGTGCTGGGCCCTGGGCCTGGACCTGCCCGCCCGGTACGCCGCCCTGGAAGAACACATCGGCCACAAGTTCCGGGAGAAGCTCAGCGTCGCCGAGATCGTCGCCGAGGCGGCCCGCGTCGAAGCGGAGGAAGGCCCGCTGGTCTGGGCCCGCGGAGACGCGCTTCGGCGCCACGTCGGCGAGGAGGCCGCGGCCGACTACCTCCGCCGGCTGGCCCTGGTCCTGGCTGCCTGACAGTCGAGACGACACGCGAACGGGGAGATGAGCGCCCCCACTACCGAAAGTGATGTGTTGCAGTTATAGTTATGTCGTCGGTCGGGGGTGGCACCCGACCGGCGACCGAAGGCACAGCACGCGGCCGCCGCACCGGCCGACCGAGGGGAGCAGCTCATGACGGACGCTCAGACCGCCGAACGCAGCGCCGAACCCATCCGAGTCACCGGCTTCGGCACCGACGCCGAGGGCCTGGTGCACCTCCTGCCCGACCACGGCGACACCACCGCCCGCTGCGGCTTCACGGACTGGCACAGCTACGTCACCTGCGTCGACTGGTTCGAGGAGCGCACCTGCCCGGTGTGCCTGGCCGAGCTCGCGCTCGACCTCGGCGCCGAGATCCCCGCGGACGTCCTCGCCGAGCTGGACGAGATGGCCGCGCCCTGGCCCGGCCGCTGGCTCCTGCGCCCCCGCGAGGGGGACCGCGAGCGCGTCGTCGGCGTCTTCGCCGGCCCCGGCGGCTGGGACGAAGGCCTCGCCGCCCTCGGTGCCCGGTACGACGCCGTCGGCCTCGACCTCTCCGGCGACGCCTGCGCCACCGCCGAGCGCGCCGGGCACCGCCGCGTCGTCATCGACATCACCCTGCTCGACCCCGAGCACCCCGCGCTTCGCTGGATAGTCGGCGTCATCCTCTCCCCGCCCTGCCCGGCCTGGTCGACCGCGGGCAAGCGGGCCGGACTCACCGCTCGGTCCCTCCAGGTCCTCACTGCCATGCTGTGCGCCGCTGGGGAGGCCTCCGGGCACGGCGGATGGGCCGAGCGCTCCGGGGCGACCTGGGCCGAGGTGCGCGCCATGGCGGCCGCCATGCCGGACCCGGAAGCCGGACTCGTCGGCGAGGTGCTGATCTGGGCGCTGGGCCTCCAGCTCCACGGCGAGGCCCTGCGGTGGGTCGCCATGGAGCAGTCCGCAAACCTGCCCGAAGACGTGCGGGAAGCCGTCTCGTTCGAGCTGGCCCTGGCCGGCTGGGCCCAGCAGCAGTGGGTCGAGCTGGACGCCGCCGACTACGGGGTGGCCACGCACCGGCGCCGCGTGTTCTTCATGGCGGTGCGCTACGGCCGCATCCCCGGATCCGTACGGCCCAACATGCCCTTCGCCGAACAGACCCTGGCCGCCGCCCTCGGGTGGGCCGCGGGGGAGCGCGTCAACACCCGCGGCGTCCGGGGAGTCGACGCGAACGGACGGCCCAAGGGCGGGAACACCTTCTCCGCGGACAAGGCCGGCTGGTGCCTCACGGGCAAGGCCCGGACCTGGTACCGGGAGTCGGGCGGCTACCGGCTGACCGAGGCCGAGGCCGGACAGCTGGTCGGGTTCCTGTCGACCTACCCCTGGCGCGCCTCGGAGCCGACGGCCCGCAAGGACTCGCGCACGAGCGCGTTCCAGCGCATCGGGGACGTGGTGTGCCCGCCTGTCGGCGCGGTCGTCCTGGGCGCCCTGACCGGGCGCCCCTGGCACCGGCCAGTCGTGGACTACCTCGGCCGGGTCTACGGCGGCGCCGAGCTTCCGGCGCCGGTCGACGCGCCACAGCAGCGCGGCCAGCGCGCCCCGGCGGACCTGCTGGCGCTGGCCGCGTAGTCCAGCCCGGGCCGAGCGGCGCCGCCAGCGGCCGGATCGCTACCGCCGAGGGCGGCCCCGGATGCGGTGGCCGCCCCCCGCTGGGGCGCTGCTGAGCTGCTGGTATCCGGGGTCGGGCGTGCGCCCCTACCCGCGATAGTGAGGTGTGTGTGGTATAGTTGTTTCATGGCCGGTGGTGGCAGCCGACCACCCAACCGAACACACACCCAGGAGAGTCATGACCCGACAGCCCTCCCCGAAGACCGGCTCCGTCCGCACCCGCGTCACGATCGACGGCACCCCCGACTACCCGGCCGTCCTCGACCCGGCCAACCGCTGCAACGGCTTCGTCAGCCCGTTCTTCACCCTCGACACCGCCCGCCAGCTCGCCGCCGAAACCCTCGACATCGCCACCAAGTACGGCTACGACTGCGCCGACACCATCCACGTCATCGACGGCGGAACCGACAGCAACGGCGCGCCCCGCGCGGTCGTCCTCCACATCCGCTGGATGTACCTCGAAGACGAGGGCTCGGCCCAGGTCACCTCCATCATCAACCCCCGCGAGGAGGACGGCCTCTACGGCATCGGCGGCTGGGAGTGGACGTGGTCCATCAGCTGGTACTACCACGAGACCGACCCCTGCCCGAACTGTGGCGGCGAGCGCCCCAACGGCTACGAGCTGGCGGCCTGACATCGATGGCCATCAACACCGCACCCCAGCCCTCCACCTGCCTGGTTCTCGACCCGGACGGCCGTGGCACCGTCCTCCAGGTCACCTCCGTGCACAACCTCGACGGCGAGACCCTCGCCGAGCGCCTCTACGAGGCCTACGCCATGACCACCGAGAACGGCGAGAAACTCCCCGCTGAGATCACCGCCGAGACCCTCCTCGGTCACCTCGGCGAGCAGACCGCCGCCTGCGCTGAAGGCTGGCACCACTGGGCCAACGAGCCGACGCAAGAGGCCTGGGACACCGTGCGGCCCTGGGCCGAACGGCAGGTCCGCCGCCTGTTCCCGGACCTGACCTGGCGCGTCGAGCCGGACCGCCAGTTCCTGCCCTCGAGCAGCTGAAAGCTCCCACCGGCGGGGCGGCGGCCCACAGAGCGGCCGCTGCCCCGCCCCGCCGCCCTGCCGCTGCCGGCCCCGGGGAGCCACCGCGCGCCCTACTTCAAGAGTGCTCAGATGCCGCCGCCTCAAGTCGGTGGGCACCGCTACTATCCGGGATGCCTCACGGGACGACGAACGGAGTCAGGGGATGGGCGACCTCAACGAAGCAGCGGTCAAACGGAAGTTGGGTATCCCGAGCTGGCGGAACCTGTCCAAGGACAAGGTGCTCAGGTTCGCGGCAGCGATGCCTGAGATGGCCACTGAGGTGCGGCTCAAGCTCATCGAGCAGTTCCCCGCCTTCAAGGACCTGGGCAAGGCCGACATCGATGCGGTCACAGAGGCTCACAAGTCCACCCTCGCAGCCAATGAGAACAGTCAGAAGCACTTCTACCAGGCTTCGCAGGACCAGCGGGACGCCCTGCGGGCCGACCTCGCTCGGGACGACCTCAGCTGGGAGCAGCGGGAAGCCCTCCACGACCGCCTCGAGCAAAACGTGCGGCAGGTGAACGAGAAGGACAGCGAGAGCAAGCAGTTCCTGGGGGCGGGGATGAAGGTGGTGGCAGCCGCCGGCGTAGCCGCCCTCGGGCTGGGCGTGGTATTTGTCGGCGGCAAAATCGGTGGAGCGAGCGAGGGCGATTCCGAGGAACCCCAATAGGACTGTCATGCAACGGGGCGGCCTGCGAGACGGACTGAAATCGCTTCCACCCCGTCGCCTGGGCCTTCAAGATGGGCCTCATGACCCATCGCGCCGTATTCTCCCGGTCGTGCCCGAGCCTTTGGACAGAGGACTACGCGGTCCTCGGCGGGCGGCCTGCTATCTCGCCCTCTGGGGCTGCTCTGCCGGAGCTGGAGACTGATGCGGAGCTTGCGTTCGCGTTCCGTACGGCTGCCGACCTTCTGGCCGAACGCTGGTACGACAACACTCTGGACGATTCGTTGGTGCTGGTCGTGTTGTACAACTACCGGCACGCTCTCGAACTGGGGCTCAAAGTAGTGTTGCGCGCCTTGGTCGACAGCATAAGGTTCGAGGTTCCGCCGGGCGATGAGGCGCCCGAGATCGTGGAGACAGTCGGCAAGAAGCTCGCTCAGACTCATCAGCTGAGCGTCTTGACCGGCTACCTCGTCCATCTCGCGCCGATGTTCCGAATGCGCCTGCAGGGCGACGTCAAATCGCTCTGCGACGAGGTCCATGCCTTGGATCCGAGCGGCCAGGCGCTGCGGTACAGCATGGTCAAGGGTCAGGGCGGGGCGACGGTACCGGCCCGCCCTGACCCTCTCTACGTCGACGTTCCCGAGTTCGCCCGCCGGGCGGGTGAGGCGTGCACCGCGCTGGACCTGCTCGTCGATCAGATCACCGACGTGCAGGACTGCCAGGTCAACCTGGGCCCGGACTACTTGAGGCAGCGGAGCTAGTCACCTACGTGGGCGGCGCAGGTTCTCCTGTGAGGACAGCAGCCCGAGGACCGCGTGCTCCTGGTGGTACTTGCGCCACCGCTCAGCGAGCGCGCGGTCGGTGCACTGCCCCCGACCTGGGTCGCTCGACGTGGTCAGTTCGATCGCCTCCCATCCGCCGGCTTCCTCAGCGAACGCTGCGGCGAGCTCCGCGAACGACGGGCCTCGGAAGTAGCTGACGTGGGTGTCGGTGATGTCCAGCTCCCTCCCGGATCCGTCCGAGACCAGGGTGTTCGCCGCCACCCGGGAAGTGAAGTAGGCGCTCACGTCGCCCTTCACTTCGACGCGCATCGCGGCACAGACCTGCTGGCGATAGCTCGGAGGCTTCAGACAGGCCAGGTAGGAGAAGTCGATCCGGGTGCCGTCGGTGCGGATCAGTTCGAATCCCGGGTGCGGCCCTTGCAGCGGTGGTGCGATCGCGAAGGCCTCCACGCCCACGCCGATCTTGATGTCGGCCTCTGCGTGCAGGTCGAGCAGGTCCAGCAGAAGCAGGTGATCCGCCTCTTGGTCCACGATGCTGCCCACGCTGTATCCGTACAGCACCTCGCGGACGGCTGCCTGCGCGGCCTTCTTCGACGGGTACTCCCGCGGTCCGATCCAGAACTTGGGCAACGTGTCCCTCCTCTTCCTGTGTGCGGCAGTGCTGCCCACCCGGGCTCAGGTCTATTCGGCTTCTACGAGCTGTCCCGCGCCCCCGGACCGCGCCCGGTTGGCGCCCTCGGCGGCCGCGCCTACGTCCAGGCCGTCGCGCAGATGCGCCCGGACATCCTGCAGCCGCTCGCCGGCTGCCGCGGTATCGGCGAACAGCGCGCCCGCCTCGCCCGGCTGGCCCGAGACGAGCAGCCGCTGGACGTCCTCCACCAGCTGACCACCGCGGCCGCACCAACGGCCTGAACGCCGGCAATCCACTGGCTTCGCCCCGTACGGGGCGAAGCCAGTTCTGCGTGATGGGCACGGATGGTGATGAGCCCCTGAGCAGCGGAAACAGGGTCCAGGACTCTCCCGAAAGTGATGAGTATTTGGTATAGTTGTCTTGTGGTCGACGGTGGCAGTCGACCACCACCGGAAACACACGCGAATACCCTGGAGACCCGTATGCCCCTGGACTTCACCAACCCGCACGAATTCAGATGCTTCGGCACGCTCCACCCCGACCAGCTCGTGAACTGGTCCTTCGGAGACGCCCACATCGAGTGGGAGCTCACCGGCCTCTTCTCCGGCCCCGGCACCTACACCACCGTCCCGCTCGACGCCGAGACGGACATGCACTACCTCCCCGGAGCCCCGGGCGCCACCAACACCGTGGCGCAGCACCTCGCCGCCCGCTACGGCTTCGACGACCTCGACATCCCGGGCCCCGTCCACTTCACCGGCCCGAGCGGCGAGACCGACCGCGCCCTGGGCGTCGCACCGGACGCCTTCGACGTCATGTACGGCAGGGTCCAGGACATCTGCGCCGCCCTCGGCGTCCGCACCTGGTGCAAGCTCCACCCCGGCGACACCGTGAGCGTCCGCTACACCGACCTGGAACGCGGCGACGTCTACTGGTCCATGAACCGCCCGCACCGCGTCCAGTGCTTCAAGGACCTCCCCGCCGACAGCAAGACGCTGGAGTTCATCCCGGACGCCCGCTACCTGGTCTGCGACGACGAGGAGACGTTCATCGCCTACGGCCGGTACGAGTGCCGCGCGGACCGCGCCCCGGCCGGGTACTGGCAGCGCACCGGCAATCAGCTCCTCAGCGCCTGACCCACCCCTCCCCCCGGCCAGGCGCCGGGGGGAGGAGCCCAGCTTCGGCCGGCCGAACCGCCGGCCCCCAACACCCTCAGGAGGACCGATGCACACCACCCTTCAGGACTGCCAGGACGCACTCGAAAACGCCCGGGCCCAGGCGCAGGGCCTGACCCACACCCTCGCCGCCACCCTGGCCCACATGTACCCGCACGCCGCCTACCTGGTGCTGCGCCGCGACCCCCGCTCCGGCGAACTCCAGCTCGACAGCCTCCGGACCGCCGGCGGCGCGCAGGGCGTCTGCGGCGACCTGGACACGCTCCCCGAGCTCACCGACCCCGAACTGCGCACGGCCTGGGGCGGGACCGATCCGCGCGATCCCCAGGCCCTGCTCCAGGTCCTCAGCGACCTCGACCGTCTCGGCGCCCCGTTCGGCCGGCTCCCCGACTCGGCGCAGGTGTATGCCGACCCGTACGAGGACACGGCGGCCCTGCTGTGCCTCGTGGTCAACGCCGACGCGCCCGAGCCGGAGGGCCACGACCGGGAAGTGACCGCGCACCTCGCCCTGACCGTGAGCGAGGAGGTCACCTACGAGCTCACCGTCGAGGTCCAGCTTCCCGCGTACATCGTCAACAACCCGAACGCCCTGCGCGACTACCTCGCCGACAACGAGGACCTCTGGCTCGACGACCTCGACCCCCTGAGCGGCGTCACCATCAACGAGCGCAGCCTGGACGACGTCGAACTCACCCTCGCCGCCTAGACCCCCAAGAGCCGACACGCGGGCGCCGAGGGCGCCCAGGAAGGGCAAGAACGCATGCCGGAGTACAGCGTCACCTGGACCATCGAGATCGGCGCCGACACGCCCGTACACGCCGCCTACGAAGCACTCGCCGTCCAACGCGACCCCACGTCCTGGGCCACGGTCTTCACCGTCCACACGGACGACGGTGACGTGGTCGTCGACCTCAACCCCCGTCAGCCGGGGCCGCCGTCCCTGAGCGGCCCCTGGACCCTGACGGCATAGCCAGCACACCCTCGCGCCCCGGCCCACCAGCCGCGCCGGGGCGCCGTCATGTCCGGCCCCGGGCCACGCCGGCCGTCGGCAGCTGGACGGCGCCGCGCGGTCCGTACGGCGCCTGCGGCCACGGCGGACGGTCTGTGCGCCGTCGGCTCGGCAGCGTGCCTCCACCGCGCGCCTCGGCACCGCGGGCGGGCGTCATCTTCGCGGCCGGCCATCGCGACGCCGGCGCCGGCGTCCTGGAAGGCCGGCGGTGCGTCGGGGCTTGCCGCCGGCGGGCCTTCGGTATGCCGCTGAACAGGGGAAACGCACCTCCAAGACGTTCACAAAGTGATGAGCCGCGGGTATAGTTGTCTTGCGGGTCGGTGGTGGCAGCCGACCCGCACCGAAAACCAACTCCCAGGAAAGGGGACCCCCATGCCCACCCTCCTCCAGGACAGCTACGCCCTTCGGGTCGAGCCCACCGGCGGATTCCGCCTGCTCGACTGGGGCTCCGAGATGCGCCCGCAGGACGCGCTGGACGCTGACCAGGTCCGATGCGTCGACCTGACCACCCGGCTGATCATGTGGACCGACGAGTGGGCCTTCCCGCTCGGCCACCCCGACAACGGACCGGCCAGCGTGCTCCTGCACACCTACCGGGCCATGCCGTACACGGTCAGCGGACTCGCCGTGTTCACCGGCACCACCACGTCCGGCGGCAGCGTGCTCGGCCTCACCGAGGACCAGGCGCTCGTACTCGTCGACCGCTTCTTCAACCGTCACCGCGACATCCCCCGGCCGCGCCGCTAAACGCAGGTCACCCCGGGCCCCGGAACCCAATTCCGGGGCCCCCGAATTCAACGAAAGGAAACACCATGAAATTCACCATCATCGGAGACTGGTACGAAGTCTGGGATCTCGCCTCAAAATTCGCAGTCGTCGCCGACGGAGCGGATTTCGAGGAAGCCAAGGCAAACGCGGCCGCCGCGGTGCTGGAGGCCTTCCCGCACCGTGCCGAGGAAGACGGGGAGACCCCCGAGACCCTCTGGGGCGGAGACCACGGCGCCTACGTCGTCGCGGCCTTCCTCGGAGACCTCGGCGCCCAGGCGGTCGACGCCGCGCACTTCGAGCTGATCGCGTGACCGCCGCCACCCAGACGTACACGGTCATCGGACTGACCCTCGACGTCGACAGCACCGAGCTGCTCATCGCGGCCGTCCTCGCGGGCCCCGTCGCGGACCAGGTCGAGCTGCTCGCCACCAGCGAGGAGGACTTCACCCGGTGGGCCGAGGAGTTCGACGCCCCCGACCCGGACACCGCCGCAGACCTCGCCTACACCCACCGCCGCACCTTCGGCAGTGCGCCGAACGCCGGAGAGTACCTGCACCAGGTGCTGGAGGACGAGGGCATCGAGGCCACCGCGGGCGGCCACCCCGGCTCCGGGTGTTACTGGGTCGCCATCGGTACCCCCTATGGCGGAGAGATCCTCATCAGCGGCCAGGGCCGACACAAGGCCGAGGTGTACTACCCCCTGACCGAACACGCCGGTTGGCTCGTCTGCCGCTACGACGAGTGCGGCCTGGAGTTCACGATCCTGCACGACTCCCACGACCCCGACCTGGCCGCCGACACCGCCGCCGCCGTCGAGGCCGTACGCGCCAGCCTCGCTACCGGCTAGACGCGCCCCGCCCTGCGCCCCCACCGTGCCGCTGACGCACGGTGGGGGCGCAGCTGTGCTCCGGCCGCCAGGGCGCCGAGCCAGAGCGACGTCCGGGCAACAACGCACCCTCTACCGGCTCCCCTCTTCCCGCCGGCCGCGGAGGGGAACGCCGGCGGTTCACTCGCGGTCGGTGAAGTGCGGTCGAACCGCATTCACCCAGGTAGACGAGCCAATGAGGGCGCCGAAAGTGACTCGCGTGTGTTATAGTTGTCTTGTTGGTCGGCGGTGGCAGTCGATCACAAACCGAATCCACGCACAGCCGTGAGGAGACATCATGTCCGACACCCTGCTCCGCACCCTCGACCTCATCGAGCCCGGCGACCTGGTCATCTACCACGGGAGCATTCCGTCGCACCACGGCCTCCACCTGGCCCGGCCGTGCGACTGCTTCGACTGCGGACGCGCGGACTACCTCGGGAGCACCGACACCCGCTACCGGCTGAGCGACCCCTTCGCCGAGGACCCGGACGCCCTCACGCTGCGCTGCGTGCGCCGCCAGTCCATCACCCGGTCCACCGCCAACGCCTGACCCTCCCTCGGGGCGCAGCCACCCGGCTGCGCCCCGCCCCGGGCGGCGGGGAGTGGCACCCCGCCGCCGCCGAAAGCACCCCCTCACGAAAGGGCAGACCATGACCGACAAGACCCTCATCAACGGCGCAGCGAACCGGGACAGTCTGGGCCCCGACGCGATGCGCTGGACCCCCGAGCCGGAGCAGCCGGCCGTTTCCGTGGCCGACGTCTTCGGGGAGGTCATCCACGGCTACAGCCGGGCCCGCGCCATCGCCGACGGGGTCCTGGTCGCCGTCGGCGACGACATCGCCCGCGAAGCCGGGTTCAGGTTCCCCGTCGCGCTCACCGCGGCCGCGTGGGCCGACTGCGTCGCCTGGACGGACGAGGACAACCGGCAGACCTACCAAGACGAGGAAGGCCGCCTCTGGGACGTGCTCCGGATGACCCGCTACGCCATCCGGCGCTCCGACGGCGGGCCCTCCTGCACCGTCGAGCTCTACCGCGTCCCGCGCGACGGAGAGAGCGACGAGGCCGAGCGGACGTGGCTGCTCGCCACGTGCGGGCCTGGCGACGACATGGAGCCCGTGATCACCATCTCCCTGCCTGACGAGGACTGACTGCCAGTAGCAAGCGCCCCACCCTCCAAGGGTGGGGCGCTGTGCGTTCGTGGCCCTCCCTGCGTGCGAAAACACCCCGGAAAAGATCCATGCAGCCCCCCAAAAATGGTGAATATAAGGTATAGTTGTCTCGATGGTCGGCAGTGGCAGCCGACCAGGCACCGGAAGCAGACCGAGAGGAATCGGCATGGCAATCACGTCGCACGACCGGACCCCGTACGAGGTTCAGCGCGCCGCTGCGCTGTTGATGGGCTTCTTCGACGCGGTGGGGGATGGCTGTCACGTCCTCGTCGTCGCGGCATCGGCGAACGGCGACAGCCTCTCGATCACCGTGCCGTTCCACAAGGACGGCGAAGCGGCCGATGTGGACCCCGATGACGCCCTTGAGGCGATGGTGATCCTCACCCTCGCCGCGATCGTGGGCGGTGGCGTGGTGCTGCGTACGTGCTTCGCCGACCAGACTTCCGAGGTGAGGGGTTGGAGGCTGGTGGAGTTCTATGCGAAGCCGCTCAGCGCTTCGGAGATCTTCAGCGCCTACTGCACGGACGCGGAGACGGGTGAGCTGATCGCGCCGGAGTGGGGCCTTGAGTACGTGGATGCGTCCCGCCTGAGGGTCTGATCTGAGGCCTTGGGTGCGGGCAGAGCGGCCCGCACCCAGGTGTGCAGGCCCGGGCCTGCCCGGTCCGCTTGAGGACTCACACCAACGAGCACCCGGTCCGTTTGCCCGGAACAGCGCGATTCGAGTCTGCCGCTCACCTGTATGCGGATCGTCGTACTCGTGGAATGATCGCTGAACGGTCTGGCTTGGGGGGTGTGATGGCAGACGGGGGAGAACAGTACGAGGCGTCAGCGTCAGCTCTTGGGTATCTGTTCCAGTTCGCCAAGGCTCTGCACATGTGTATCGAGCAGTGGATGAGCGCTGGTGCGGACTGGAGCGTTGCGGTCGAGGCGGCCGACGACATTGAGCAGCACGTGGGCTCCGTGACGGACCTTGTGCAGCTCAAGCAGCGCGCTGAAGGTGTGCGTCTGACGAACCTTTCGAAGGATCTGTGGAAGACCCTGCGGATCTGGGCGGAAGCCGCCGGGGCGGGTCGAATCGACCTCGACAGCACGAATCTGTACCTGCTCACCACGGCCGAGCTTCCTAAGGACAGTGTGGGCTTCCTGCTCCAGCATCGTGACAGCGGTCACCGCAACGAGGAGCAGGCGCTGAAGCTGCTCTGCGCCGCGGCGAAGGCCTCGAAGAGCGAGAGCAAGGCGATGACGGAGTCGTTCGCCGCATTCATGGGACTGGCCGACCGCGAGGTGCCACTCCAGCGCGCGCTGCTCGCGCGGATCGAGGTCATCGGGGGCGCCGACGACATCGACGTCGTCCGCTCGTCCATGCTCGGCCTCGCCGCGGTGGCCGCAGGCCGCGAGGCAGCCAAGTCCTTTCTCCACAGGCTGGAGGGCTGGTTCTACGACCGCGTGATCGAGCAGATGCGTACGCCGGGTGGCAGCCCGGTCACCGGCGTCGAGTTCGACGAAGTTTTCAGCGGGCTCCAACGACAGTTCAGCTACGACAACCTGCCGATCGACCCGGACATCACCGGCATGACCGGCGCTGTCGACGAGGAGACCGACAAGATCTTCGTCCGGCAGCTCGGGTTGATCGGTGTGGGCTCGGAGCGTATCGGCTACGCGGTGAGGGACTACGTCCGAGCCTTCGCGCAGCGTTCCCGCTGGTTGAACGAGAACCTGCTGCGGCCCGGCGAGATCGGCGAGTACGAGCGCCGACTGGTGGAGGAGTGGCAGTCGCGCTTCGCGGAGATGGCGGAAGAACTGGGACCCGAGGCCACCGAGGTGGAGAAGAAGAAGGAAGCCAGGAGGATCTACCGGTGGGTCGACCAGGAAGCCCGCTCCCAGATCCGCACCGGATGCGATGAGGTGTTCGTGCCCAAGGGCTCGTACCACATGCTGGCCGACGAATGCCGGGTCGGTTGGCACCCGGATTTCGCGGCCCGGCTGATGCAGCTTCTTGAGCCGGCCGAGGTCCGCTGATGGACCTGAGTCGTGAGGAGCGAGCCCTGTACAACCCCGCCTTCACCGCGTTGCTGTGCACCCGCGCAGTTCAGGGTCACGAGAAGCAGTACGACGCCGCGTGCCCCTTGCCCGTGGCCGTCGTGGCCGCAGTGATGGCCCTTCAACCTTCCATCAGGGGCGTCCTCCCCGGGACGACGAAGACCGGCCTGATGAGGTGGCTCGACACGAACGAGGCTGTGCGCATCGCCATGGGCCGCAACGCCGCCCCGCTCGCGGCGGTGGTCCGTCCCGGGCTGCTCTTCGCCCTCCAGACCGGATCCCTGCGGGCTACAGGAGAAGGGCTCAGCTTGGCTGCTGGCGCGACGACCAAGGCCATCAAGGGCGCCACTCAGCAGACCATCAACATCCAAAATGCCGCCCTGCTCCTCGGGCGCTGGCTGCCCAGCACGGGCAGCCTCAGCACCGTCCTGACGCTTCTCGGAGTCAAACCGTGACGTTCCAGATCAAAGCGATCACCATCTACGGCAAGCGGCCCGGACAGATGCGCACCGTTCCCTTCAAGACAGGCGCCCTCAACATCGTCACGGGCGACTCTCGGCGCGGAAAAAGCGCACTGCTGACGATCATCGACTACTGCCTCGCCAGCACCGACTACCCCGTCAAAGCAGGCAAGGTCCGCGACTACGTCAGCACCTACGCCGTCACCCTCACCAAACCCGGCCAGCAACTCTTCGTTGCCCGCCGGGCCCCTGAAGCCAAAGCGGCAGTCAGCACCGTGCTGTGCGTCATTACCCAGGCGCCTGACACCCCGCCCCCGCAGCTGGAAGAGCTGCACTTCACCACCCCGCAGGACACGGCCAAGGACCTCCTCAGTAACTTCTGTGGCATCGACAGCACCGTCCGGGTACCTGCCGTCGGCAAGAACACACTCATAGCGCCCTCCATCCGCCACGCTCTCTTCTTCTGCTTCCAGGCCCAGAACGAGGTTGCCAACCCTGACGTCCTGTTCCACTCGCAGGGCGAAGACTGGAAGCCGAACACCATCCGGGGTGTCATCCCATACTTCCTGGGCGCGGTCGACCGCGAGCAGGCCCTGCTCCACAACAGGCTCCGCAACCTGCGCCGGGACCTCGCCGACAACGAAGCCATGCTCGCTGCGTCCACTGACGTCACCCCGGCGAGCGGCCAGGCCCAGGCCCTGCTGGCCGAAGCCGTCGAGGTCGGCCTCGTGCCTCCACGAACCGGTGAGCAACCGGCAGACGAAGTCCTCCGGCACCTACGCAACGCCATGGTCCACGGTGCCCCGCAGGCCGGCTCCCCCGGCGACGACCCCATCGCCGCTCTCCACACTCAGCGAACTGAACTACGCCGGCTCTTCTCGCAGACCCGGGCGAAGATCGCCGACTTGAAGACGGAACTGGCAGAGAACGACGAGTTCAACGATCAGGCCCTCGAGCAGCGAGCCCGCCTGGCGTCCCTAGGCCTCTTGAGCCGGGACCCCGACACCGCAGACCGAGCACGCTGCCCGGTCTGCGACAGCAGCGTCCCCGCGGCCAACGAGACCGTCGCCGGCCTCGTGCGGGACCTCGCCCACCTGGACGGCGATCTGCAAGCGATCGGAAGCGACACCCCCGCCATCCGGCGCCTCATCGCGGCAGGCGAAGACCGTCTGCAGACATTGCGCTCTGAGCTCGCCCGCAACCAGGAGGAGATCAACGAACTCACCACAGCACTGCGCACGCTCCACCGAGAGCCCGACGACTTGAGACGAGCCGCCATCGTCCAGGGCCGCATCAGCCTCTTCCTCGACACAGCTGCCCAGCAAGTTGCCGCACCTCGGGTTCACGATCGCCGTGAGGCGCTGCGAGAGCAGATCGCTGGCCTTGAGGAGCAGCTCAGCGGGAGTACCCAGGAGGAGCGGCTGACCAGCTTCCTGTCCCTGATCAACCAGGAGATCAAGAAGAAGGCGAAGGCACTCGACCTCGACTTCTCTGGCTCGCCCATCCGCCTGGACATCGGCCGGCTCACCGTGGTCGCTGACACCGTCGACGGCCCTGTGCAGCTAAAGAACATGGGCAGCGCTGAGAATCACCTGGGCTATCACGTCTCCACCCTGCTCAGCCTCCACGAGTGGTTCGCTGAGCACCACGGGCCTGTGCCCCGTGTCCTGATTTTGGATCAGCCCTCGCAGGTCTACTTCCCGGCTGAAGCCACCGGCGAGGTGGAGCTCCAAACCAACGACCGCATGCACCTGCTGAACCTCTTCGTAGCCCTCCACCACACCCTTCAGCAGCTTGACGGCAAGATGCAGATCATCGTCATGGAACATGCCGACCTCGCAGACCCCGGTTTCAGCCAGCACGTAGTCGAGCGCTGGCGCTACGGCAACGACTCAGCCCTGGTGCCCTCCGCATGGATGGATCACGAGGACAGTTGAGAAGGGCTCGTCAGCACAGCTGATCGACTCAGGACCTGCCGAGGCGGAGCGCCTGCGACGGTCTCGTAGCCCGCTACGACGGGCGGCCGGCCCTGTCCAGGACCGGCCGCCCGTGAGCAGCGCGTGCCGGGCGGTAGGCGCCGCAGAGTGCGCCAAAGCCGACATCGAAGTCGAGTGGGAGAGGGCCCGGGGCGCACCCATCGCCGCATAACGGCGGCGGAAGCCGCACCTGTACCCTTCTAGGCCGCTGTACGGCGGTCTAAGGCCCTACCGTCCTGTTCCAAGTCTCCCCTTGCCCGCTCGGGGTGCTGATTGAAGCTCAGGTCGCCGCACAGCGCCCCGGTTTCACCCAGACCTGACCCACCGAAGGACCGCACATGACCATCGACGCAGCCCTGCACGGCGCGCTCCAGGGTGCGTTCACCCGGCCGATCCCGAAGAGTGCCGGCGCCCAGGTCCGCTACCTCGTCAAGCAGCACCACGGCAGCACCCGCGACGTCGCAGTCCTGCTCGGCGTTTCCCAGCGCACCATCGAGCGCTATGTCCGCGACCAGATCAAAAAGCCGCGGGCCGACCTGGCCGACCGCATGGCCGCCGAAGTACGGCGCCGCTGGCAGCCGCAGATCCGGGCCAAGGCCCGCAAGGCCGCCGCCACTTCCGCGGGCCTGATGGTGGACGTCCGGGCCCGGTTCGGCTTCACTGCCGCACCCGGCACCACCGATGACGCCCGCCTGCGCCACCTCACCCTCGCGCTCCCGCCCCACCACGCCGCCCGCCTCTTCGACGCCCAGGAGCAAGGCGCCACCGACCGCGAGCTGCAACGGGCAACGGCCGACGCCCTGGGTGAGGTCTACTTCCGCGACGGCGGCCATCGCGCCCACGGCCTCGACGTCGAGCTGACCGACATCGATCAAATCCAGTTCGAGCTGTAGCCCGGCATGGCAGGCGGCAGGTCCACCGCCGTACTGGGTCGGGGTCCCGAGAGGTCTAGACCTCTCAGGCGCGGAAAGCACATACTGATATTGGTACCTGGTCTAGAGCAGGCTGGCCATGACCGGCTGCTCGACACCGTCACCTTGACGTTTAGGTCGGGTCCCCCGGCGGGCGTCTCTATCCCCCTCCACGGCTCAGGGCTGCGCCTCGCGGGACAGAGCGCGATCACGAGAGCTCTTGCCGGCGGCCTCCCGTGCCCGGCGTTTCCTTGCCGGGCCCCGGGGCCGAGGTGCTAGAAACGCGGAGAGCCCGCCGTTTCCGGCGGGCTCTCACGACGTCTGCCACCGGGCTTCCGGAGGGGGCCACCCCCCGGAACACCCGATGATGCTGAAGTCCAGGCGAGTTCAAGGCCCATGTCCAGCACGAAGTATGTAACCGGGCTTACCGCCGAGTTATGCCGCAGTTTTACGGGTTCTTCCGTCCGTGGAAGGTAGGAGCCGTAAAAATACGGGTTCCGTGAGGCGTAAAACTCAATTCCGTGTTGGCTCCGTCACACTCTGTGTGTGTCGGGGTGATCAACTCGCTCACATGCGCTAGCTCTGATCGATTTCCCCACGGATAAGGGTTGTTGGGAGCCTGCGACGCGTGTCGGTACAGTTCTCGGTTACCGGTCGTAGGAGACCGCCCCCCGGGGCAACTCTTCGGCTGGTGCTGCCAGAAGTCCGAAGAGTTCAGATGGCGGTCTCCGGTCTCGCGCCGGGCTCGGCTGTCCCCCCTCGCCAGGGATCGACAGTCGAGCAGCCGACCGCCCCTCACCCATAGGGGCTGCCTTGTCCACGCCTGCGCTGATCACCGCGGCGGTGCTGTTCCTGATCGTGTTCGGAACCACCTGCTACGCGATCTTCCACCTCAAGTCCACGCCCGTCCGCATCGCCGCCGTCCTGCTCGCCATGGGCAGCCTGATCGCCGCGATGGTCCCCATCATCCGCATCCTCGCCGAGCCCGCGCCCCAGCCCGCTCCGGCCCCGGTCGCCGCCCACGCGTACGACACCCCCACCACCACGACCGTCCTCGACGGCCGTGCCCGGAAGGGGAACTGACATGGCGACGCCCAGCGATGAGAGCCGCCCCCGCCGCAGCAGTGTCGAGGTCCGCCTGGGCCGCTACTTCGGAATGCTCGGGGTGGGCGCCGAGGCCGCCGCGGCTCTGGCCGCCGGCAGTTTCCTCCACCGCACCTCTCCCGGCCGCGTCCGTCTCACCGGCCGCCACGCGTACGTCGACATCCTCGTCAGCGGCGTCGTCCTCGACGCGGAACGGCTCTGGGCCGGCGATTACTGGGTCGGCGACCTTGATGTCTTCCGGGAGACGTCCCAGCCTCACCAGCGCGCCTGGGTCGACTTCCTCGGCCCGGCCTGGACTATCCGTATCTCGCGCGAGGTACTCCGCAGCTGGGCGGTCCGCGACCTGACGGTCCAGCGCATGCTCTACCAGGTCCTCATGGATCGCCAGGGCGTCATGAACATCGTCTACGGACTGGACCACCGCTCGACGCTCGCCCGAGTCGCGCAGCTCCTCGACTACCTCGCCCATACCCCTCCCCTTCTCGCGGAGGTCGGCCTCGCTCCGCGAGCCAGCCTCGAAGTTCAAGGGCCGACTCAGAAGCACCTGGCCGACGCCCTCGGCCTCAGCCTCGCCTCGGTCGAGAAGAGCATGAACCTGCTCCGCAAGCACGGGGTCCTCGCCTCCGCCGGCGGAGGCCGGGCCCACCGCGCCTACCGCGTCGAACAGCCCCAGATTCTCGACGCGGTCGCCCAGGGCCACTCCCTCGCAGCAGCGGCCTGACGCGCAACCCCGGTGGCCGGCCCCTGGTACCCAGGAGTCGGCCACCAGCGCAGAGGCGCCCCCGCCACACGCACACGCGAGGCGCGCTGCGCACCTGGACAGCCGGGAGCCCGACCCGTCCGTGCCCCGCGGCCCGTTCAGGGCGTTGAGCCGCCCATGAAGCCTTCAGTGATGACCGTCGGATACCTGCGTGAAGTCCTGGCCCTTCACGGGGCGGACGACGACCTCCCCGTGGTGATCCACGCCGACGTCCTGGGCGGTGAGTTCGTCTCCGTGCTGCGCCTGGAGTCGGTCCACTTCACCTCCGCCATCCCCAACGGCACCGTCCGCGAGGAAGGTGCCCTCCTGCCCGCCGGCCACGGACACGTCACCCAGGTGGTCCTCGGCGCAGGTCTCGGCGATGGCCGGTACGTCCGGAAGAACTCTCTGCTTAGCGTGACGGGATGACGGCGGTGGACGAGCAGCTCGCCTACCGTCAGGCCCGCGACCTCCAAGGCGCCGGCTGTTCTACCCCCGCTGATCTGAAGCGCTACCTGGCTCAGGTCAGCATGGACGCCCAGAGCCTGCGCATCGGTCTCGCCCAGGCCGTCATGCACGTGTACGCCGGCGTGCCGCTCCCTGATCACGGGACCGCCGAGCTGCCCTACCCGCAGGACGTGCTGGAAGGGAGGCTCTTCGATGACGTCATGCGCGGCCCCGAGCCTGAGAAGGGCTTCCCGCGGGCACTCGTCCCCGACCCGGCACTCGCGAACGCTCTCCGTCACACCATGCGCCTGCTCGCGGACACAGCAGACGCTGCCCACCTCGTGGACGCCCTGCTCGCACGCTCGAAGTCCGCACTGCCCCAGGAAGGCACCGCCATGTCTCCCTGGTGAGCGCAGGTACCGAACACCTTCAGCGCACGGCAGGCGTTAGACCGGGCAGAGCCGGTTACTCAGGCCAGCGCCGTGAAGCATCCGGCCACGTCAACGACACGCCCCTGGGTGATCTCGCCCGTGACGTACGTGCCGACCGGCAGTGGCCCAGGAGGAGCCGGAGTCGTTCGAGCCCATGGGTGCGATCTCTCGGTTGCGTGACAGCGGAGTGAGAGACAGCGGGAGGTCTGCGTGTCGCCGCGGGGCAGCGTGAGTTCTCGGGGTAGGGCGCACTGTCATGGGTGTGAGAGATCGCGGCGATTCCACTGTCACGGGGCGGTATTCGTGCAGGTGGCGCACTGACACGAGGCCGAGAGATCGCAATGACAGTGATCGAGCGACGCATCAGGCCGGGCATGAAAGCGGCCGGCGCCCTCAGTCCGCTGAGCGGGTGGCACGGGCGCCGGCCTCCAAGACACCCGCCGTCCGGAGACCGCGAAGTGTGGGCAAGACACTACAGGCACACGCTCGGGCGACACGAAGACCGGTACAGTTTTTCTGACAGGCGACGTGCCGACGGTGACCCGCCTACCGAGCCTCCGCCCCTTCCCCTGCCCTTTTGGGAGTTGACGTGATCCGAGCCGGACGTGCCGACAAGGTCCGTACCCTCACCGATCTCGCCGCGCAGCGGGGGCTCAGCGTGCGCCGCTATCAGGAGCTCAAGCCCTACAAGGCCCAGGGTTTTCCCGCCCCGATCAGCTCCGACGGCGCCAAGACCCTGCTCTTCGACGGCGACCAGGTCGATGCCTACCTCGCGGGCGACCCGGTTCCCGCCCTGCCCGGCACCGACCACGACGAAGACCTCCTCGACCGGCGCGAGTGCGCCGCCCTGGCCGGAGTCAGGCCCGAGAGCTGGCACGGCTACCGCGCGCGGCTCGTCGAGCACAGGGCCGTCGTCGGCGGAGTCGAGCACTGGCCGCGCGGTACCGTCCTGGCCCTGCGCCGGGCCCAGGCCTCCCGCCCCCCGGCCGGCGGACGGCCCAAGCGCACGGGCGACCAGGTCCCCCGCGGCCAGGTCCTCGACCTCACCGCCCAACTCCTCGACGCCGACCCCGCCACCAGCGCGGCCCGCGTCACCGAAGAACTCGGCGTGCACCGCGACACCGCCCAACGCGCGCTGACCACCGTGCGCGCCGAACGCATCGCAAACCACCTCACCACCCACCACGGCCTCACCCCCGACCAGGCCGCCACCCAACTCGGCTACCCCGCCGGACAAGTGCGCACCGCGAAGCGGCAGGCACTCACCATCCTGCGCGGCCGCGCCGCCGCCCCCTACCTCACCGCCGTCACCGACGCCCTGCGCACAGCCGGACTCACCGGCCCGGCCACCGCGCCCGCCGTCCAGCACGACGGCGACACCGTGCGCGCCGCCGTCCCCCTTGCCGCAGGCGCCCCCGCTGCCGCACTGGTCTGGGACGAAGAGACCGGCTGGCACACGGCGGACAGCCGCCGCCACCCCGCCCCCCGCACCCCGCTCCTCGACGGCCACACCCACCCCGATCCCGCAGCACTCCTCAACGCCCTCACCACCTGACCGCACAGACACCCCCGGCAGCCTCCAAGCCGCTCCAGAGCCCCCACAACCCCCCAGGGAGGAAGAGGGGCGCGCCGCGGGTCCGCAAGGCCGCACAGGCGCACGGAGAGCCCCCGGTCTCCGGTGTGCGGGCGGCCCTGGCCGCGGTGCCAGAATCTCCGCCATGTCAGAAACCTTCTGGACCGCCGTGGGCGCGATCGGCGGCAGCCTCGCCTTCGGCGGCGTCATATGGCAGGCGCGTCTCACACGCCAGTCCGTCAGGATCAGCCAGCTGATGACCGCCGACGCCATCCGCAGCCGGCTCGACTCCCAGGCCCCGGACATCATCCTGAAGCTGGACCCCCCGCCCTTCCCGCCGCAGGCGTGGAACAACTCCGGCATGCCCTGCAACACATGGCCCGCCGGGCACAGGTGGCACTTCCCCGCCGACCAGGACGGAGCCAACCGTCTGGTGCTGCAACAGGTCCTGGTACTGGAGAACCGCAGCGCCCAGCGGGTCGAAGCCCGGTTCGAAGGCGACCTGGTCCTGGACCGGGACAACAGGCCCACGGCCGCCGACGTGCTCCTCCTAGAGCCGGGGGAGACAACCCCGCAGATCTACCTCCAGCGCGACTTCACCATCAAGCAGCTCTCGGAGAACTACCAGGCGCGCCAGGACGGCCTGGAACTGCCGCACCAGGTACGGGGCAGCATCACCGTGGGGGACGACCGCGACAACGGGAGCACCGACCGGTGGGACCTGGCACTGACCGGCTCTCCCGTCCACCCCGTCCCCGACCACGACGGCCTGTGGCAGATCGCGCCCTGGCACCTCACCGAAGGCCCCGGTCTGCGCACCCTGGACTACAGCCTCCTGCCCACGCGACAGCGCATCCACTGGATCTCCCGCGCCCGTGACATCCAGCTCCCCGCCCCCGCCGGAGCACCGAACGGCCTGTAACCGAAACGGAGGCCGGCCCCGGCGCACCCTCGCGCGGAAGTCCCCGAACACCCCTCTGCGACCCTCCAAAGCCCCGCCCGCTCCCGTGGGCGCGCCGGGGCGCAGCCGGGCGCAAAGGCGCGCCTACAAGCTCTTCCTCGCGGGGTAGGCGGGTCGGGGCGCGCCACCGGCCGCCGCCTGCCACGCGGCACGGGCCCGGGAGTCCGCTGCGCTCCCTCCCTCGCTGCGCGGCCCCTGCGGGCGCTGCGCGCCTGACGCGTGCTGCGGGAGTCCGCTGCGCTCTCTCCCTTGCCGACCCCCGCTGCGCGGAGCCCGGGCCCCGACGTCGCTGCGCTCCCGCCGGGAGCGGCGACCGGTACCGCGCCCCGACCCGCGTACCCCGCGAGATCCTGCGGCGCCAGCGATTCGGAAACGTCACTCATATGTGTTGACCTGCGCGGATAGCGCAGAACTCCCCAAAAATCGCGTCTAAAACTGATACAGTTTTCTTGTTGGGCGGAGTGGCACCGACCCAACACCAAGTCACCCGACCCCACCTGAAGGAGACTCATGTCCCAGACGCGCACCGAACCCGCCTTCGCCCTGCTCATCCGCCCCGGCGGCACGTTCCGGCTCGTCGACTGGCCCAGCAACCCGGCCGACCGACAGCACCTCCTGCGCGCCACCATCGACTGCGACCGCTACGACGTCGCCGACATCACCACCGACCTTTCGCTCTGGATCGACGACGAAGGCGCGATGGTCGAAAGCCCGGAAATCAACCTCCCCGCCACCGCCATTTTCGCGCGATACGGAACCCCCCATCAGTTCTACTGCGGAAACGCCCTCTTCACCGGCGGAACGGATTCCGAAGGGGAAACCCTCGGGCTGACGAAGGACAAAGTTCTGGAACTGATCGAAGTCCTCATGGAATTCTCCAACCCGATCCCGTTCCAGCGCACCAAGAGCTAGACCAGAAAGACCCCTTGGAGGCGGCGCCCGCCGCCTCCAACCCCCGCCGTGGCGGGAGTGGCACCCACCACGGCACCAAGACACCCCACCAACAGAAAGAGACCACCGTGGCCTACCACGTCATGCCCAGCCCCTCCGACGACATCAGGGCCGCCGACACCGTCGAACGGCTCCTGGAGCGCGCCGGACTGGGCGAACACCGCGCCGTCCTCGTCGTCGCCGCCCTGTTCGGCACGGCGACCGTCCGCGTCCTCGAAGTCGACCGTCTCGAAGGCGACATCATCAGGGCCAGCTTCGAGGACACGATCGACTTCACCGACCTTCTCGCAGCCGCCATGACCGGCGCCCATTCGGCCGGACTGGTACTGCGGACAATCCGGGAGGGCGAGACCGACAAGGTCTATGCATGGCGCTTCAACAGCGGAGTCCCCATCTCCCTGGGAAAGACCGAAGCCAAAACCGCGTACACCACCCACCCGGTAACGGGTGAACCCGTCCCCGCAGAAAAGGACGTGGAATACATGGAAGCGTTCTCTCTCCTCCGGTAACACCAGAAAGAAAGGGGCGTCTCGGAGCCAGAATTCCGGGCCGCCCCGGCCACACCTCCACCCCGAACGAGGTGGAGGTGTGGCCCCATTCTGCCAAAGCTACATGCTGCATCACCTGATGCAGAGTCACCGCCCCGGCCACCCCTTCCCCTTGCCGCTCGGGCCGCAGGCCCGTTGGCCGACCCGCGCAGCGGGGCGCGCCTTTGGGGCGCGCTGCGCCCCGGGTGGCTGGAGCGCAGCGGAGGCCACCTCCCGGGGCCACAGGCCCCGCAGCTCCGGGAGCGCAGCGGACGGAGCGCCACCCGCCGTGCGCAGCACGGCGGGTGAGCTGCTCGCGCAGCGAGCAGCAGGCGCTCACGCGGAGCGGGAGCGCAACACCCGCGCGCAGCGCGGGTGTTCGCTTGCACATCGCGCAGCGATGTGGTAC